>JACOWC010000051.1 GCA_016177005.1 Methylocystis sp. | reverse complement strand
ATCGAGGCGCGGGCAACGCGAAAAAAACGCGAAGCCGTCCAGTAGAATTCGCGCGCGCGGTCATACGCCCATTTCAACCGGGCATCGAGGGGCTGGCCGCCGCGCTCGCAGACTTCGTCGTAAAGCTGCGTTAGAAAGAAGGCGGTTATCTTGTCTTTCCGCTGAACGACGTCAGTTCTGGCGAGAGCGTCACGAATGGACGACGTATCGAGCTGATAGGCGTTTTCGCGCAGCATCGTAACCAGCGTCGCGCTGGAGTCGCGCCAACGCAGGATGGGGAGATGATGGCATGGCGTCCGTGTTTCTTCCTTACCGACCTCGATTATGCGGGCCGCCAGCGCCTCGGCGTCGAGAAGGTCAAAATAGACCACGCCGTCGCCGCCGACTTCGCGAAAGACCGGAATGTCGCTCGCGATGACTCGCGCGCCGTAATGCGCCGCTTCAATCAGCGGCATGCCGAAGCCTTCGACGAAGGACGGGAAGATCAATGCGCGCGCGCGCGGATAAAGATGAGAAAGATCGGCGTCGCTCGCATTGTCGAGCCAGAACAGCCGACGATTGAATTCCTTATGCTGTCGGATACGACGTTGCAGCGCCTGCGTGTTCCACCCCGGCCGACCGACAATGACGTAACGCGCGTCGCAGCCTTGGGACCAGAGAAGGTCGAACGCGTCCAAAGCGATCGGATAGGCCTTGCGCGGCTCGAGCGTGCCGACGCTCATGAAGAAAGCCGTCGGCGCCGAGGCTAATCGCTCCACCGTCTTTGACGGCGCTTTCTTAGCGCCTGCGCCAAAATCAGCGCCCAGCGGCCACCAGCCGATACGTAGATTGGCGGGCGTCGCAAGACGATTTTCGCGCAGATAGGCGACAAATTCCTGCGCAACGCTTTGCGAAATGCAGACGATCGCGTCGCACCGCAGCAGAACCTTTTCGAACCAGGAGATAAAAGGCGCGCTGTTCTTTAGAGCGGTGGCGGCGGGATAACGCAGAGGGATGAGGTCGTAGAGGCAGCCGACGACTTCGACGCCGGCCTCACGCGCCGCGTTCAGGAGCAGCGGATATTCGTCGACGAAGCCCCATCCTGAATCCAGCAGGAGCAGCGTGTCGCCAGCTTGCAATTCGACCGCGTCTGGCAAATTCTTGTGCTTGAACTTGCCATGGAGCCGGCCGGCTTCGAGATAGACCGGAAGCCCCGCGCCGCTCTCCACGCAGGCGCGCGCGATTTCGCGCACGACGCGCTGCACGCCCGAATGGCCGCCAAAGCGATGCGTCGCCGTCATGTCGATGAGCAGCCGATTGCGCTTGGCCGGAACGGGTATCTCGCCGTCGAGAGGGGTGCGCAGCGCTTGCGCCTTGGCGGGATTGGGCGTCCGCCACCGCCCGTCATGGAGTCGGCCAAGGCCAAAGAGGCGCGAGAGCGTCCAATAGAGCTCCAGCGCCTTCCCGTAAATGAACCGCGTGCGCGGATCGACGTCATGCTGCTCGAAATCGCACAGCTCGCGATTCAATTCCTTGAGCAGATAAGCGTCGATCATTTCTTTCATCCTGCCTCCGGGCGCTCGCCGCGCCGCCATGTTTTTCTTGCGTTGCGAAGCGTTGGTACGGCAGGTTGCCGCCCATGACAAGGCTCGCCCGTCAATGACTCTTTGCGCCTCCGACATCAGGTTTTCCGTAGCGCCTATGATGGATTGGACGGATCGGCACTGCCGATACTTCCATCGTCTCCTGTCGCGCCGCGCGCGCCTTTATACCGAGATGCTCACGAGCGGCGCCGTGATCCACGGCGACCGCGCGCGGCTGATGGCCTTCGACCCCTTCGAGCAGCCCGTGGCCCTGCAGCTCGGCGGCGCGGAGCCTGCGGCGCTCGCAAAGGCCGCAAGCGTCGTCGAGACATTCGGCTACGCGGAGATCAATCTCAACGTCGGCTGCCCGTCGGATCGCGTTCAGAACGGCGCATTTGGCGCTTGTCTGATGCGCGAGCCCGCGCTCGTCGGCGACTGCGTCAAGGCGATGAAGGACGCCGTCGCGATTCCCGTCACGGTGAAATGCCGTATCGGCGTCGACGATCAGGACCCGGAACCGGCGCTGTTCGCGCTTGCCGAGGTCTGCGTCGCGAGCGGCGCCGACGCGCTGTTCGTGCATGCGCGTAAGGCTTGGCTCAAGGGACTCTCGCCGAAAGAAAACAGGGACGTTCCGCCCTTGGACTATGCACTCGTGCATCGCCTCAAGCAGGCGCTGCCGGATGTCCCGATCGCCATCAATGGCGGGCTCACTCGCATGTCGCAGATCGAGGAGCAGCTGAAATGCGTCGACGGCGTGATGATCGGACGCGCCGCCTATCACGATCCGGCGTTGCTCCTTGAGGTCGATCCGCAACTGTTTGGCGACCCTGCGCCGGCGGCCGACCTTTTTGAGGCCGTCGACGCCTTTCTTCCTTACGTCGAGCGGCAGTTGGCGACGGGAGAACGGCTCGCCGCGATGACGCGCCATCTGCTCGGTCTTTTCGCTGGCATGCCGGGCGCGCGGTCGTTCCGTCGCCGACTGACGCTCGAAGCCGTCAAACCAAACGCGGGAGTGGAAACGCTGCTTCGCGCCGTCGGCGACGTGCACGCAGCCACGGCCCGCTTCGCAGAAGCGGCGAAACTCGCCGAACCGGCGGAAGCCGGTTGACGGATCACACGGCCGACAGCGCCGTCAGAACGGCGATCTCCGCGAGCTGCTGCGCGGCGCCGAGCACGTCCCCCGTGTAGCCGCCGATCTCCTTCTTCGCGAGGCTCGCGATAAGCGCAGCCACGGCGAAGGCGGCGACGATCGCGACGGCGATCTGGCCCGCGCCTGCGCCCGTGAGCCAGGGCGCAAGACCGAGCGCGGCGGCGATGAGCCATGCGCGACTCCAGGCGCCGCGCGAAGGCGCAGCGACGGTTGCGCCCAGCCCATCGGCGCGCGCTGGGACAAGCCACAGCATCGGCGCCAGACCGGCGACGCGCGACATGGCGCCGGCGAAGACGAGCGTGAGCGCCGCGAGCGTGACGCTTCGCTCAAGGATTGACGCGAGCGCAACGACGCGAAGCAGGACGGAAAGGCTCAGCGCCAGAACGCCATAGGTTCCGATCCGGCTGTCGCGCATGATCGCAAGTTTCGACTCTCGCGTCGCGCCGCCGCCGAAGCCATCGGCGACATCTGCAAGCCCGTCCTCATGCAGCGCGCCTGTAACAAACGCGAGGACCGCAACCGCAACAACCGCGCAAACGAATGGAGGGAGATGGCAGATGCGCGCAGCAACCAGACCAGCGGCGCCTGTGGCGCCGATCAAGGCGCCGGCGGTCGGCAACGCCGGCGAGATTCGCGCGAAATCGAGCGGCGCATGGGCTCCCTCGCCGATCGGAAGTCGCGAATAGAATCGCAGGAATGTCGCGACGTCGGCGAGGGCGCCGACCTCGGGATTTTCGCGCAGCACCGCGTCGATCGCCGCAAACATTTCCTTCATGCGCGCTTGCGACACCGGGCTTTCGACGACGACGACGAGTTCCGGCTTGTTAGATGACGCGCGCACGAGGCCCCAGGTGCCGTCGGCGGCCGTGACCCGCACGCCGTTGATGGTGACGACGTCGCGGATCGGCTGACCGATGATCTGCTCGCCGCGCGCGCGCATCGCCTCGATGCGCGCCGTCACCTTTTCGATGACGCCATATTTCTTTTCGTCGTCGCAATGCGGCGACATCGTCGGCGAGCCCCAGGTCTTCGGCAGTTCGGCATAGAGTTCGGCCATCGACTTCTTCGGATTGCGGTCGAGCATTTCGAGGACATGGACGGCGGTGAGCAGCCCGTCGTCATAGCCGCGTCCGATCGGCTCGTTGAAGAAGAAATGCCCGGACTTCTCGAAGCCGGCGAGCGCCTGGCGCTCGCTGACGCGGCGCTTGATGTAGGAATGTCCGGTCTTCCAATATTCGGTGACGACGCCGCGCGCGACGAGTTCGGGGTCGGTCGCGAAAAGGCCGGTCGACTTCACATCGACGACGAATGACGCGTTGGGATGCACCTTGGAGAGATCGCGCGCGAGCATGACGCCGATCTTGTCGGCGAAAATCTCCTCGCCATTGTTGTCGACGACGCCGCAGCGATCGCCGTCGCCATCAAACCCGAGGCCCACACAGGCGCCGGTCTCGCGCACCTTGTCGGCGATGGCGTGCAGCATGTGCAAATCTTCGGGATTGGGATTGTAGCGCGGGAAGGTATAGTCCGGCGTCACGTCGAGCGGGATCACTTCGCAGCCGAGACGCTCCAGCATCTGCGGCGCGAAGGCGCCGGCGGTGCCGTTGCCGCAGGCGGCGACGACCTTCATCTTGCGGGCGAACGGCGGCCGCCGCGTGAGATCGTCGATGTAGCGCGCGCCGAAATTCTCGATGTAGCGATAGGAGCCGCCTTCCGCCTCGTGAAATTCGCCGGCGAGAACGATCTCCTTCAGGCGGCTCATTTCCTCCGGCCCGAAGGTCACGGGCCGACGTGCGCCCATCTTGACGCCCGTCCAGCCATTGTCATTGTGCGA
>JACOWC010000050.1 GCA_016177005.1 Methylocystis sp. | reverse complement strand
GGCGCGCCTTTTGGCGTGATCCAAGCGTCGGTCTCCTCGGGACCTATGGATCGATCGGCAGCGACAAGCGTCTCGACGACACGCGTTTCCGCTTAGGCGCGGAAGGCGCCTATTATTACGGACCGTTTTCGCTCGCCAGCGTCGCCGGCTATGAGGAGAGTTCAGGACACTTCTTTACGCCGCTGGGCTACGGACCGGGGTTTCTCGCCTATCAGTGGCAGCCTCGGCGCGGGCGTTTCTTCGACATGATCGATATCAGCGTCTATCCGACCTACAACGTCAAAATCTCGGTCGGCCATCGTTACGTCGGCGGCCGTCACGCGGCGGCGGTCAGCGGCGAGGCGCTCGTCTGGAATCTCGGCAATTCGGCGGTCACCGGCTTCATCGAAAGCCGCGTGGGCGAGGATGACTACAAGGCCGTCTGGGGCGGCGTGCGCATCTATCTTGGCCGGAGCGACAAGACCCTCATCAGCAGGCACCGCGAGGACGACCCGCCCAACTGGCTGAAGGACGACATGTTCGCCTCGCAGAACAGCGTCCGCACCGGCGCGACACCGGTCTTTTTCCCGGTCCCGTAGCTCCAGCCTCCAAGACGTTCCGCTGCGCGCAACATGCCGCGCAGCGGCGCAATTCCTAAAACGGCGCCGATCGCGCGGCGGCCACATAGGCGTCGGCGTCCTTTTGCAACAGCAGCCGCTCCTTGACGAGCTTGTCGGCGACGATCCGCATCGTCGCGACGAAATAGGCGCGCGATCCATAACGCTCGATGAGCGAAGGACGCGGATCGGCGTTCTTTTCGCGGTCCGCTTTCGTCGTAGCGAAAGGAATCGCCGCTCCTGCGACGCAGGGCGGCCCCTTCTTGTCCGTCCGCCCGTTGAAGCCCGTGAAGGCGGCGACAGGCAAGGCGAGGTCGGGCAGGCGCAGGCCCGCGATCTCATTGCCGTCGGCGTCGATTGTCGGAGCGCGGCGAAGGCCTTCCGGCGGCAAAGGAAAAGCGGGGATTTTCGGCCATTTCAAATCCTGCGCCGGCGCCAGATCGGCGTCGAGCGGCGCGCGCGAGGCGGGCGGCGCGACGCTTTTCGCGGTCCATTCGTCGAGCGCGACGAAAAGCGCTCGCAGCGCCGGCGCCGACGCCCGGGCGTTGATGGGCGCGACGCAATTCGTCGCGCTGGTCGAAGAGGCGATTCCCGGAAGATAGAAGCGCCGGCCGTTCGACGGTGCGCCTTTCGTGAATTCGATGCGAGGCTTCTCGCGCCAATAGGCGTCGGCGCCCCAGGTCGCGATGAAGCGCGCGGGAGCCGCGGGCTCGCGACTCGCGTCATGGAGCAATAGCCCGTCGAATGCCGACGCCGCGCCCGACATGGCGTCGGCGTCGGCGCCCTGCGCGCGGCCGAGCACGCGTTTCATCTTGAGCGCGCCGCGAAGATGCCCAAGCAGATCGCGTAAGGCGGGCGCCTTGGCTGTGTCGGGGAGCTTGGCGAAATCGAGCTTCAGCACGGCGAGTCCGCGTTCGAGCGCCAGAGGTTTCACGTCTTCGCTTGGTTGCGTCTCGATCAGAATGGACTTTGCGCCGCCACTTGGCGATTGCGCCGGCTTTGATAGCGTTCCGGCGATTTCGTAAGGCGCGCCGTCGAGCTTCACCGTCGCGGAAACGGCTTCGTTCGGGCCTTCCGGACGCGTCTCGAATTTCATCAGTTCGGCATACGCCGCGCCGGCAAACGCCAGCGACGCGATCAGCGTGATGCTCTTAGCGCGCTGCGCGCGTGTCCTTTTCGATCCAGCTCGCGATTTTGCGCAGATCGGCGAGGAAGCCTCGCCACGCTTGCCGTTTATCCGACTCATCCTGCAAGCGTAGCAGAGATGACGGGTGGACGGTCGCCAGGAATTGCGCGCCGCCATCGAGATCGAAGATTTTGCCGCGCAGATGCGACACCGCCTCTGAGCGGCCGAGCGCGCCGCGGATCGCGGTCGCGCCGAATCGCGTCGATCAAAGCGTCTTCAGATATTCGAGCAGGGCGCGCTTGTCCGCGTCGCTCAACGCCGTTCCATAGTCATGGCCGCAATGGCTGACGCCTGAGCCTCTGTTGCAATCCGTTTTCATCAGGAAGGCCGACTTCGGCTGCTCCGCGGCCAGGCCGACAGCGGAAATGTCATAGGCCAGACCGACCTTGAAGTCGTTGACGCGCTGTTGCGGTGGCTTCAAAAGCTCGGCGAGCGACGGCACCGAAGCATTGTGCAGATAGGGCGCCGCAGCCCAAATCCCTTCGAGAACGCGGACTTCATATTTGATCTTGCCTTCCGGTTCCGGCGCGCGGCGGCAGGCCCAGCGTCCGGCGCCGGGCGTGCCGGGAATTTTGTAGGCCCCCTTCAGCTCTTCGACCAATGGTTGCAGGATCGCCAGCGCCACGTCGGCCTTCTGTCGCTCGACCGTATTCACCGTGATCGGAATGAAGTGTTGCAGGATCGCGCCGCGCACCGCGGTCGCCAGAACCGAGACCGGCGCGTCCGTTCTTTCGAGCGGCTGCGACACGAAGGGGATGAAGGCGCCCGTCAACGCCCCGGTGTCGACTTTCCAGTCCGGCGCGAAATATTGATATTCGCGCGCGTCGGTGCCGACGTCCTGAACGGGGGTGCACCAAGTGTCGGGATTGAGCAGTCGCGGCTGCCCTTGATCAATGCCGTGGCAATCGGCGCATCCGCCCTCTTCATAGGAACGCTGATAGATGAGCTTGCCCTGCCCGGCGAGCGTCATGTCCACGGGCCATGGCCATTTCGGCGGACCGATCCGCTCGACGAGACGCTCCAGATCAATCAGCCCCTTGAAGTCGACCGAATTGGATTTGACATAGTTGAACCCAAGGAGATGCGTGGCGTCCTTCTCCGGGAAAAATTCGCCGAAGACGCCATAGACCTGTCCGACGTTTCTGGACAAGGCCAGAATGCGATCGCCGTTGTCGGCGAATCCCGGCCATTGCGTATGGTCCTGCCGCGGCGCGTTCCAGAGGAACGGCGGCCGCACCGGCGCGTCGGCCTTCCGCAAATTTCCTAAAATGAGATGCGTCGGCGCCGGCCCGATGTCGAGGCCAGTGACGCGATTGAGGATCATGCCGACGGCGTCGATGCGGCCGGCGCCCCAAGGCTTGTCTTTGGGCAGGCCCTTGTCGGTAATGGCGTGGTGGCGCGCATACCAGAGATCGACTTCGGCGCGCAGCTTGGCTTCTTTTGGCGCATCGTAGCCGCTGCCGAGAACGGCCTTGGCGAATTCCGAGAAGGCCGTCGGATCGCCGAGAACCTTGCCGACCGCCGTGTCGAGATCGGCCCAAAGCGCGCCGATGTCGGCGAGCGACGGGCCGCCGTCGATGCGATAGGACTTCCCCTCGGCCTCGATCTGACGCGTATGGCATGCGGCGCATGTCGGCCCCAACACGCCGTCGGCGACGACGAAGCCGACCGGCAGCCCCGGCGTCGGGCTCCGTGGATTTGGCAGGTAGCCGTAACGGGCGAGTCCATCCGCAAGGAAGGGCTGGCCGTCGGCCTGCTTGAGCGCCTTGATCCAGTCCCACGGAATGAGACGCGAGCCCTGGTCCTGACTGTAGAAGTCGTTCCAGGCCTTTTCGTCCCAGGGAC
>JACOWC010000022.1 GCA_016177005.1 Methylocystis sp. | reverse complement strand
TTGATCAGCGCGACAAGCTCCGCGTTCGGCGCCGCAAGCGAAAGAACCGGCGGCAACAGGACGCTAAGCGAAATGAAGCTCGCGTCGATCACGATCAGGCTCGGTGGTTCAGCAAGATTCGCCGCCGTCAGCGTGCGCGCGTCCTGCCCTTCGAGCGAGGTCACGCGTAGGTCTCCGCGCAGTCTTTCATGCAATTGTCCATGACCGACGTCGACGGCGACGACATGGCGCGCGCCGCGCGTCAACAGAACGTCGGTGAAGCCGCCGGTCGAGGCGCCGATGTCGAGACAGAAGCGCGCCTTTGGATCGACGCCGAAATGATCGAGCCCATGCGCAAGCTTCACGCCGCCGCGCGAGACCCATGGATAGGGCGCGCGCGCGACGATATTGGCGTCTGACGCGATCGGCTCCGAAGGCTTTTTGACGATGCGGCCGTCGACGCTGACAAGGCCGGCGTCGATCGCCTCGCGCGCCTTGGCGCGGCTCTCGAAAAGCCCTCGCGCATGGAGCGCCGTATCGGCGCGGGTCGCGCCCATCGTCATTCTCCCGTCTGCAGCAGCGTGCCGGCGCGCCGCGCGCTTTGCAGCAGCAGGCCGAATGCGGCCGACGCGGCCGCAAACAGAAAGACGTCAATCGCGAGCCCCTGCGCCAGAAGATCCCAGCGGATGACGTGGTCGATCAGAACGCCGCGCAGCCCCTCGAACACATAGGTCGGCGGCAGCATCCACGAAAACGGCTGCAGCCAATTCGGCAGCGTGGTCACCGGATAATAGACGGCGCCGAGCGGCTGCACGAAGAACATCAGCGACCAGACGAGATTTTCAGCGCCAAGTCCAAAGCGCAGCAGAATGCCGGAGACGAGGAGGCCGACGCTCCAGGCGAAGAACATCAGCACGACAAAGAAGGCGGCGAAGGCGATCCCGAGCGCCCAGAGATTGAAGCCGAAGAACAGGATCGCCATGATCGTGACGGGAAACACGCCGACGACAAGTCGAATAAGGCTCATGGCGACAAGCGCGCTGACAAACTCCACCGGCCGCAGCGGGCTCATCAAAATGTTCGGCAGATTGCGCGACCACATTTCCTCGATGAAGGAGAAGCAGAAGCCTTGTTGGCCGCGCAGCAGAATGTCCCACAGCAGAATGGCGCCGATGAGCGTGCCGGCGGCCTGCGCCGCGCCGCCCGGCGCCGCGAGCGCGCCGGCGCGCACCAGATAGGTCTGCAGAAATCCCCAAGTGAGGAGCTGAATGGTCGGCCAATAGATGATGTCGAGCACGCGCGTGCGGGAGGCGCGCAGAAGATAAGCGTAGCGCAACACCATCGCGCCGACGCGCTTGAAGGAGAAATTCATGCCGCGGCTCCATCGACGCGGCCGCGGGCGATGTCGAGAAATACTTCTTCGAGCGTGTCGCGGCCATAGCGCGCCAGGAGATTTGCCGGCGAATCGTCGTCGACGAGCGCGCCGTCCTTCAACATCAGCACGCGGTCGCAGAGGCGCTCGACCTCGTTCATATTGTGCGAGGCGAGCAGGATCGCGCAATTATGCGTGCGCCGATGCGTCTCTAACCGCGCGCGCACCCAGTCCGCCGTGTCCGGGTCGAGCGACGCCGTCGGTTCGTCGAGCAGCAGGAGCTGCGGGTCGTTGATCAGCGATTTGGCGATGGCGACGCGCGTCTTCTGGCCTGTAGATAGGCGCCCGGTCTGGCGGTCGAGAAAATCGCCAAGCGCGAGATCCTTGGCAAGCTGCTCGATCTTAGCGTCAAGATCATCGACGTCATAGAGCATGCCAAAGACGCGCAGGTTCTGCCGGACGGTGAGGCGATGCGGCATGTCGACATAGGGGCTTTCGAAATTCATCCGGCCGAGCGCGCCGTAGCGGTTGCGCGCTATGTCGCAGCCGAAGACATGGATCGAGCCTTCCGTCGGCTCGATCAACCCCATCACCATGCCGATCGTCGTCGTTTTGCCGGCGCCATTGCCGCCAAGCAGTCCGGTGACGGAGCCGGCGTCAAGCGAGAAATCGAGCGGCCCGACCACTCTGCGATTATCGTAACTCTTGGAAAGGCCGGCGACGGCGAGCGTCGGCCCTGAGGCGAGCGCAGTTTGTAGCATGGCGGTTATTAAGCCCGCCGCGGCCGGCCTCGCAAGGGCGTCACTTCTGGCAATGGGGACAATAGAATGTCGAGCGGCCCGATTGAACGGCGCGCGCAATTGATCCCGTGCAGCCGGGCGTGGGGCAAGCCGCGCCTTCGCGGTCATAGACGCGGAAGCTATGCTGGAAATAGCCGAGCGAGCCGTCGATCTGGCGATGATCGCGCAGGGACGAGCCGCCGGCCTTCAGCGCGTCAGTTAAGACCTCCTTGATCGCCTGTGGCAGCCGCGCCAGGGCCGCCGTCGGCCTGCCGCGCGCCGTGACGAGCGACCCCGCCGCGCACAGCGGCGAGATATGCGCGCGATGAAGCGCCTCGCAGACATAAATATTGCCAAGCCCCGCAATCAGGCGTTGATCCAGCAGCAGCGCCTTGACCGGCGCCGCGCGTCCGCGAAAGACGCGCGCGAGCAGCGCGGCGTCGAGCGCGTCGCTCAACGGTTCGACGCCGAGACCGCGAAAGAGCTTGTCCGCATCGATTTCGTTCGTCGCAATAAGCAGCATGCAGCCGAAACGGCGCGGATCATTGTAGACGACGCGCTTCTCTTGATCGAGATGGAAGACGACATGGTCATGCGCGGCGATCTTGTCGCTCTTGCGGGGAAAGCCGACTGGCGTTGCTTCATCGATGCGGAAGGACCCGCTCATGCCAAGATGCATGACCAGCGAATGTTCGTCGTCGAGATCGGCGATGAGATATTTGGCGCGACGGCGAAGGTCGAGAACCCGCCTGCCCTGAAGACGCGCGGCGAAGCGGGGAGGAAAGGGAACGCGCACCGTCCCCTTCCTTCCTCGTCACCCGAGCGCCTGATGATTGATCGAAGTTCCGAGCGAGAGGGCTCGACCCATTTCGGCTATTCCGAAGTCCCCTTGAGTGAGAAACAGGGCCTCGTCAACGACGTCTTCCATAAGGTCGCGCGGCGCTACGACATTATGAACGACCTGATGTCGGGCGGCATGCACCGGCTGTGGAAGGACACGCTCGCCGCCAAGGTCAATGCGCGCGGGCGCAGAGGCTTTCGTCATCTCGACGTCGCCGGCGGCACGGGCGACGTCGCCTTTCGCATCGCCGCGGGCGTGGCGCATGATTCGGAAATCGTCGTGCTCGACATCAATGGCGAGATGCTCGAGGTCGGCAAGGACCGCGCGCGCGAGCGCGGACTTTCCGGCGTCGAGTTCGTGCAGGCCAACGCCGAATCGCTGCCTTTTCCCGATGCGCATTTCGACTGCTATACGGTCGCTTTCGGCATTCGCAACGTGCCGCGCATCGATGTTGCGCTCACCGAAGCCTATCGCGTTCTGAAACCCGGCGGCCGTTTCCTGTGCCTTGAGTTTTCGCAGGTCGCGGTCCCGGGACTCGACAAGCTGTATGAAGCCTATTCGTTCAACGTCATTCCGACGATCGGCAAATTCGTCGCCGGAGACTCCGAACCCTACCGCTATCTTGTCGAATCGATCCGTAAATTTCCGAGCGCGGAAGAGTTCGAACGCATGATCCGCAAGGCGGGCTTTCGCCGCACCGGCTATGAGCGGCTGACCGGCGGCGTGGTGGCGATCCATTCCGGCTGGAAGAGCTGATCGGAATGCGTTCTTCTATCCGCGCTTGAACCTCTCGCCCTCATGCTGAGGAGGCGGCTCCGGTTGAGGAGCCGCCGTCTTGAAGCGCGAGGGCGAGGGGAAAGTTACGCAAAAGGGCTTCCTCCTCCTTCTCGACGCCGCTTCGATCTCGGGCCTGCCCGAGATCGACATTATATTCGCAAGTCGGGTAAACCCGACGTGCGGGCGGCTCCTCAGGATGAGGAAACCCGCCCATCAATGGTCGGGCCTTGGCGCGATCAATCCAACGAACGACGGCGGTATTCGTGTTTCTTGGCGTCAGTCATTTCTATCGTCTGGCGCGCGCCGGCTACATCATGGCGCGCGAAGGCGTCTTTGCGATTCTCGATCCCGCGCTGCTGCCGCCGGCGGCGGCGCCGCTGGTGCGCTTCGCCAATCTCTTCGCCGGCGGCAAGCGCGACGGCGCCGGCAAGGCGCTGGTGCGCGCGCTGGCGCAAATCGGCCCATCTTACGTGAAGCTCGGGCAATTCCTGGCGACCCGTCCCGACATCGTCGGCGGCGAGATCGCCGACGCGCTCACCGCGCTGCAAGACCGGATGGAGCCCTTCGGCCGCGACAAGGCCGTCGCCATCGTTGAAAAGGCGCTGGGCAGAAGCATCGACGAACTCTTTTTGTCCTTCGGCGAGCCCGTCGCCGCCGCCTCCGTCGCGCAGGTGCATGTCGCCGAAGCGCGCTATGAGGATGGCGTGCGAAAGGTTGCGGTGAAAGTGCTGCGGCCTGGCATCGAAAGCCAATTCGCCGTGGATCTGCGCGACATGTATCGGATCGCGCGATTAGCCGAGCGCTACTCCTCGGAAGCGCGTCGGCTGCGCATGATCGAGGTGGTCGATACGCTGGCGCGCACGGTGAGGCTTGAAACTGACTTCCGTCTCGAGGCGGCGGCCGCATCCGAATTTGCCGATAATGTCGCCGGGGATCCGGAGATCCACGTGCCGGCCGTCGACTGGAGCCGCACCGACCGCGAAGTGCTGACGCTCGAATGGATCGAGGGCGCTCCGCTGTCGGACATCGAGCGGGTCGCGGCAGAGGGCCACGACCTCAAGGCCATCGGCCGCAATGTGCTGCAGTCGTTTCTGCGCCACGCGATGCGCGACGGCTTTTTTCACGCCGACATGCATCAGGGCAATCTCTTCGTCGACAAGAAGGGAAGGCTCGTCGCCATCGACTTCGGCATCATGGGGCGGCTCGGATTGAAGGAGCGCCGGTTCCTTGCCGAAATTCTCTACGGCTTCATCACCCGCGATTACAAGCGCGTCGCTGAAGTTCATTTCGAGGCGGGCTATGTTCCCGCAGCCCATTCTACTGAAGAATTCGCTCAGGCGCTGCGCGCCATCGGCGAGCCGATGCATATGATCAACGCCGCCGATATTTCGATGGCGCGTCTCTTGACCCTTCTCTTCGAAGTGACGGCGCTGTTCGACATGCGCACCCGCACCGAACTTGTGCTGCTGCAGAAGACCATGGTCGTCGCCGAGGGCGTCGCCAGGACCTTTGATCCCAAGCTCGACATCTGGAAGACCTGCGATCCCGTGGTGCGCTCCTGGATCGAGGAAAATCTCGGCGTCAAGGCGAAGGTCGAGGATGCGAGCAGAAGCCTCGTGGAACTGGCGAAGCTCGCGACCCATCTGCCGCGGACGCTGGCGGAGGCGGAGCTCGCCATCGATCGCATTTCGAAAATGGCGGAGGGAGGCGTCGAACTGTCGGACCGCTCGCTCGACGCGCTTGCGGAAATGAGACGCCGCTCCGACCGCTGGTTCATGCTCGCCGTGATCGCTCTGGCGCTGCTGGCGGTGTGGATTTTTTAGCGAAGGCGTTCGTTGCGGCGTTAGCGGCTCAAGCTGCAATTCACGTTGCTGCTCATAACGTCGCCTCGAAAAATAAAACGCCGCCCGCAGCGAATATGGCGGGCGGCGTTTTGTCCGGTCAATGTGTGCTAGGGCTTACTTCACCCCGACCAGCTCCACGTCGAAGATCAGCCAGGCGTTCGGCGGGATGACGCCGCCGGCGCCGCGCGCGCCGTAGCCGAGGTCCGGCGGAATCACCAGCGTGCGCTTGCCGCCGACCTTCATGCCTTCGACGCCCTCGTCCCAGCCCTTGATCACCTGGCCCTGGCCGAGCGGGAATTCGAACGCCTCGCCGCGATCGCGCGATGAATCGAATTTCTTGCCCTTCTCGCCATTATTGTAAAGCCAGCCGGTGTAATGCACCGCCGCGGTCTGGCCGACCTTTGCGGTCGCGCCGGTTCCGACCTTTGCATCCTTGTACTGAAGGCCGGTCAGGCTTTTGGTCATCTGCTCTTCGGCGCGCGCGTCGACTGTGAGCGCGAGGCTTGCGACGGCGGCCAAGGCGGCCAGCATTGTTTTGAGGGCAAGGCGCATCTTTGGTTCCTCCAGCTATTAAATCGCCGCTCCAGCCGTTCCGAACGACGAAGCCCGGCGCTATTCCAGCACGCCGTTGTCGCGGGCGAGCTGCAGCAAATCCTTCTGCGGCCGCGCGCCGACGTGCGAAATGATCTCCGCCGCGGCGAGCGCGCCGAGCATCGCGCTCCGCTCATGCGGCAAGTCCTGCGTGTAGCCGGCGAGGAAGCCGGCGGCGAAGAGATCGCCGGCGCCGGTGGTGTCGACGACCTCATCGACGGGGAAGGCCGGCGCCACGACGGCGCTCGCGCCATTGGCCACCACGCAGCCCTTTTCCGACCGGGTGACGACGCCGAGAAGTCCGTGTTCGGCGCGCAGCGCCGCGAGCGCCGTATCGAAATCGCCCGTTTCGTAAAGCGCGTGCAATTCGCTTTCATTGGCGAAAACGACGTCGACGACCCGGTCGCGAATGAGCGAGAGAAATTCGCCGCGATAGCGATCGACGCAGAAACTGTCGGAAAGGGTGAGCGCCACCTTGCGTCCGTTGGCGCGCGAAATCTTTGCCGCCATGAGAAAGGCTTCCTTGGCGCCGGGCGGGTCCCAAAGATAGCCCTCCATGTAGAGCACCTTCGCGCGCGCGACCGTCTCCTCGTCGATGTCGTTTGGCGCGAGCGCCTGACAGGCGCCGAGAAAAGTGTTCATCGTGCGCTGGCCGTCCGGCGTCACGAAAATCAGACAGCGCGCGGTCGCGGCGCCGTCGGCGGCAAAGGGCGTGTCGAAGGCGACGCCGGCTTTGCGGATGTCATGCGCGAATTCGCGCCCGGCGTCATCGTCCTTCACCTTGCCGACGAATCCGGCGGCGCGCCCGAGGCTTGCGAGGCCGGCCATGGTGTTTGCGGCCGAGCCGCCGGAAATGACCGTCGTCGGTCCCATCGCCGCGTAAAGCTCAGCGGCCCGCGCTTCTTCGACGAGCGTCATCGAGCCTTTGCGCAGTCCCGCCTGAAGCAAACCGTCGTCATCGGCGCGCGCAATCGTGTCGACGATGGCGTTGCCGATGCCCAGCACGTCAAATGATGAGGTCATGAGCGTTGATGATCCGATTGGGAAAGATGATCGAGCGCCGTCGCGCCGCCGGCGTGGTGTTTAGCACTGCGGCGCGGCGCCGTCGATCGGATGGCCAAATATCCGGACCGCGCGAGAAGCGGCGGCCGAACGACAGCGGCGATTATTTGCAGATCGGCGACAGGATCACTTCGACGACGAGGACGAACAGCGCCGCGACCACGAACGCCGGCACCGGGCGCAGCGACACATGGCGGAACAGGAAGGCGTACATGAACGCCATCCAGATCAGAATCGGGAAGAGCAGAAAACGCAGCAGCTTTTCAGTCGGCATTGGCGGCGGCAGGGCGATGGCGAAGATAAGGTGCAGGATCGTATAGGCGAGCGCCGCAAGCCCGCCCATGATGGCGAGCGCCGTCGCCGTGCGCTGAAACTTTGCGTCCTCCTTGAGAACGCGCAGCAGGCCGTAGGTCGCGCCGTAGAGGAAACCCGCGCTCAACACGCCGTAGATCAGGCTCCCGATAAGCGAATGATTGAAGGCCTGCGCGATCACCTGCAGCACGCCATAGGCGCCGAGAGCGCCCAACATCAGTTCGCGCGAGTCCGGCAGGGACAGTTGCGACGCTTCAAGATTGATCATCTTGAGCACGGTCTGCGGCGTCTGCTCTTTGAGAAGCGGAATATTGATCGGCATTGAGAGCGTTTCCGTTGTCGTGTGGCGAAGGCGAAAGCCTTGCTCCGTATTAGAGCAGGTTCCGAAAAAGTTGACAGACTTTTTCGATGAGAACCTGCTCCAACATTTTGATTTTGAGCGATTCCTTATCGATCACATGATCCATGTGATCGGGAAGCGCTCTAGAAGCGAAAAGCCGTGCGACCCAGCGCGCCGCGAAGGCGTTGGCCGGGCCGCACGACCAATTGGCGCCTCTCTAGCACGCTTTGGCGGAGCGCGGAAATGCGGCGATCCCTATGTTGCAACGCAAATTCGTTCGTTACGGCAGCCGCCGACTCCACTCCTCGCGCGCGATGACGTCGACGATGCGCCGCGCCGCGTCGCGCCAGGCGACGCGCAAGACCTGATCCGGGTCGCCGGCGCGCCGGCCGTCGAGAAAATCGGCGATCGTTCCGGCCAGCGCCTTCGCGTCATTGACGCGAAAATAGAGCGCGCCCGACCCTCCGACCTCGCGAAAGACCGGAATATCGCTGCAGATGACCGGGCGGCCGCGCCGCGCCGCCTCGACGATCGGCAGGCCGAAGCCTTCCGCATAGGACGGGAAGATCAGCGCCGCCGCGTGGTCGTAAAGAAATGACAGTTCGTCGTCGTCAGCGTCCTCGAACCAGAACAGCCGGCGGCCGAATTCGCCGTGTCCGACAATTTCGTTGACCACCGCCTCTTCGAACCAGCCGCGCCGTCCGACCAGGATCAGCCGTAAGTCGCGCCCATTCGCCCGGAGTTCTTCAAACGCGCGGATGGCGACGCGCTGGCCCTTGCGCGGCTCGATCGTGCCGACGACGAGAAAGACCGGCGCATCGCCGGCGACCGCCGCTCCGATCTTGTTGCGCGGCGCGGCGTCGGCGCGCAGCGCCAGATCGGAGCCGCAGTGGAACCAGCCGATCTTGAGGCCGGGACGGTGCGGGAGCCCTTGCGCAGCGACATAGTCGGCGAGTTCATCGGCCACGGTCCGCGAAATCGCCAAAAAGCTGTCGCTTTCTAGGAGCGCCTGGCGCAGCCAGGCGCGATAGCGCGGCACCGTCACTTCATGGCAGGCGTGCGGATAAAGCTCCGGAATGAGATCGAAGATGCAGGTGACGACCTCGCCGCCCTCGTCGCGAATCTTTTCGAAAATCGGGGCGAGTTCGTCGAAGGCGTTCCAGCTGTCGGAAAGCATCAGAAAGCGGTCGCCGGCTTCGATGGCGATCTCGGAGTCGGGCGCGACCGCGCCGCCGACAAGCTCGGCGACGAAGCCGTTGGCGCTCAGCAGTCGGCCGCCTTCGCAGCGAACGGCCACGGCGGGAATGTCGAAACTATCGCCGCTAAAGAGGCCGCGCACGACTTCCTTGACGACGCGCTGAATGCCGGTGCCGGCGTCGCGCTTGATTGTTCCCGTCACGTCGACGAGCAGCCGGCGCGCCGGCAGCGGCGCGCCGCGCGCGGCCGGGGCGCCGGGCGCAGGCATTGACGGCGTCGCCGGGGGCGATGGCGGGCGAAAGCGCGCGACAATGGCGCTCGCGCTGTCGGCGATGAAGGCTTCGATCGCCCGAAGAAAGCGGTAGATGTGGCCCGACGCCGAATAAATCAGCCGATAGCGCTCATGGGTCAGATGCAGGAGTTCGGCGCGCAAATGATCGAGCTGGAATTCAAGCAGACGAATGCGTTCGCGATCCCGGCCGCGCTCTCGGTCCTGCCGCTCGCTCATGATCCTTTGCTCACGACGGCGTCTTGTCGGCTTGGGTTTTTGCGGCTTGGGCCTTTACGGCTTGGTCCTTCGGGGCTTGGGCCTCGGCGGCGCGGGCGTCATCGAGGAGCGCCTGCAGCGTGTCGTCGATCTCGTGACGCGGACGCCAGCCGGTCGCCTCGGCGAGCTTCGTCGCGTCGCAGGCGACGCTGGCGAGGTCGCTGCCGCCGGGACGCAGCAGCGCCGGATCGACCTCGACGTCAACTTGCGCCTTGGACTGTCCGCGGAGCCGCTCGAGCAGCGCTTCCAGGCGGTGCGGCGTCCCGGAAGCGACGTTGAAGATCGAAACCGACGCGGGCAGGTCCCGCGCTTTTTCGATCAGCCGCAGATAGGCGTCGATCACGTCGCGCACGTCGAGAAAATCGCGCGCTTTCGACAGGTCGCCGACTTTGATCAGGGGCGCGACGCGCCCCGACTCGATCGCGGCGATCTGCGCGGCGAAGGAAGCGAGAGCAAAATTGCGATTGCGCTGGCCGGGTCCCGAATGATTGACCGGTCGCGCAATGATAAGCCGTCCACTGGACGGGAGCAGATCAGCAAGCGCGCACTCCGCGGCGACTTTCGAGCGGCTATAAACGTCGACGGGCCGCAGCGGCGCGTCTTCGCTCAAGATTCCGTCGCGAAAGCTCGCGCCATAAGCCGCCGCCGTCGAGGCGAAGAGAAACGTGGCTGTGGGGCAGTGCCGGGCGACCGCCGCGGCGAGCGCAAAGGAGCCGTGAAAATTCACCCGCCAGGTCAATTCGGCCGCATGCAACGCCTGGCCGATCGACGCTTGACCCGCAAGATGGATGATGAGATCGGGGCGCAGCCGCGCGATCAGCGCGTCGATCGCGGCTTCGTCGACGAGATCGGCGACGGCCGCCGCGAAGGCGTCATGGCCGGGGCATTCGCCGGGACGCAACAGCATCGCCCGGGCGGCCTGCGGATAGGCCTTGGCCAAGGCGGCGCAAAGGTGGCCGCCGACGAATCCAGCGCCGCCCGTGACTAAAATGCGCTCGAAGGCGGCCATCGCGCGCCCTTTATATTCAGGTTAAGCCGACTCGCGCCGCAGACGTTCAAGGTCGGCGTCGACCATCTCGCAGATCATCTCGCGAAGACCGATCTCCGGCTTCCATCCGAGAACCCGCCGCGCCTTGCTGGAATCGCCAAGCAGGACGTCCACCTCGGCTGGACGATAATACGCCTGGTCGATGATGACGAATTTTTCCATGTCGAGGCCGGCGTGCTCGAAAGCGATGCGGCACATGTCCCGCACCGTGGTGGTGACGCCCGTCGCGACGACATAGTCGTCCGGCGTCTCCTGCTGCAGCATCAGCCACATGGCGCGCACGTAATCCTTGGCGTGCCCCCAGTCCCGCTTGGCGTCGATGTTGCCCAGACGCAATTCCTTGGCGAGGCCGAGTTTGATCGCTGCGACGCCATGCGTCACCTTGCGGGTGACGAATTCGACTCCGCGCAGCGGGCTCTCATGATTGAAGAGAATGCCGGAGGAGGCGTGAAGACCGAAGCTCTCGCGGTAATTCACCGTGATCCAATGGCCGTAAAGCTTGGCCACGGCGTAAGGGCTGCGCGGATAGAAGGGGGTTTTCTCGCTTTGCATGGGCTCCTGAATGAGCCCGTACATTTCCGAGGACGAGGCCTGATAGAAGCGCGCTTTCGACGCCCCGAGCCGCATCGCTTCGAGCATGTTGGTCACGCCCACGCCGGTGACATTGGCGGTGAGCACCGGTTGGCGCCAGGAGGAGGCGACGTAGGACTGCGCCGCAAGATTGTAGATTTCGTCGGGCTGGACCTCCTGCACGGTGCGCAGCAGGCTTGAGAGATCGGCGAGATCGGCGTCGTGCAACTTCAGTTTGCCGTTGATGCCGAGCCAGCGCAGGCGATGGTCCTCGACGCCCCGATGCGACGAGCGCCGCACCACGCCATGCACCTCATAGCCCTTGTCGAGCAAAAATTGCGAGAGATAGGCGCCGTCCTGTCCTGTGACGCCGGTCACCAGCGCGCGCTTGGTCATTAATGGTCCTGTTCAATTGCCCGGCGGGCCGTCACGAAGGCGATGCTTTCGCGGCGGCGGCAGCTTCGAGCGGTCCTCGCCCAAGCCGCCGACGGCCGCAAAAGGGCGCGCGCGACGCAATTACAGAATCAGGGCGCCTGAAGCAAGAGCGTGGGCGAGAGGACCTGCCGGCGGCAGGCGCCGCCGGCAGGTCCAAACCAGCCCCATAAGGCGGCTTACGCCCCTTTGTCGGGCGGCGGCAATTTGCCTTCAGGCGTCGCCTTGTCGATGACCTCGGGCAAATATTGGGCGAGAAGCGCATTCGCCTTGTCGAGGTCGATTCCGGCGTTCTTGGCGATTTCCTTCAGTCTGTCGGCGTTGATCGCCTTGCCGATGTCCACTTCGCTGATCTTTTCATTGGGGCCGAGGCCGATCCAGGAGTGGACCTGCTTGCCCAGTCCGGAATTCTCGAAATTCTTCACGACGCCGTCGAGGCCGCCCTGCTTCTCCACATATTCCTTAACTAGGCTCAGGGCTTCAGCGCCGATCACGCCGCCAGCGATCGCTTTAAGCCAACTCATGCTCATCTCCCTTTCAAAACACGGCGTGCGCGTCGCGCCGCGCTGGGTCAGATAAGGCGGGGCATAGGCTTTACAATGGCGGGCGCGCGCCGAAATAGGCTAACGCCTTCATTCAAATAGCAAATCCTCTTTTGGCTGGCCCCAGCGCCGGATTTCCTGCCAGATTTCTGGAGCCGTTTCGGCATAGCGGAAGAGATGACGGTCGTGTACGTCGATCACCCCCTCGTCGAGCAGAAAATCGACGTCAAAGGCGCGCCGCCAGTAGTTTTCGCCGACCAGAATGATCGGGATCGGCTTGACCTTGCCGGTCTGCACGAGCGTGAGCGTCTCGAATAATTCGTCGAAGGTGCCGAAGCCTCCCGGGAAGGCGACCAGCGCCCGCGCGCGCAGCATGAAATGCATCTTGCGCAGCGCGAAATAGCGGAACCGCAAGCAAAGCGACGGCGTGACGTAGCTATTGGGAAGCTGCTCATGCGGCAGGGTGATGTTGAGCCCTGCCGTCTCGGCGCCGGCTTCGAAGGCGCCGCGGTTCGCCGCCTCCATGATGCCCGGTCCGCCGCCGGTGACGATGGCGAGGCGCGGCAGGTCCCCGCGCTCGCGCGCCGCGCCGACGAGCGCGCCGAATTCGCGCGCGATTTGATAGTAGCGCGAATTTTCGCATGCGCGTCTGGCGACCGAAAGCCGCCTGGCGAGCGTCGCGTCGGCGGGATTTGAAGATGCGAGCGCCTGAGCTTCGGCGAGCCGGCGTTCCGCCAAAGCGGGTTCGACGATGCGGGTCGAACCGAAGACGACGATCGTGTCGGCGACGCCGTGGCGACGCAACAGCAGTTCGGCCTTGAGATATTCGAGATCCAGACGGGGACCGCGCGCTTCGGCGGAGCTCAGAAAATCAATGTCCTCGTCGGCCTTGCGATAGGAGGGACTGGAGAGAATCGCCTGCAGCCGCTCAGCGGCGGCTTGATCCGGAATGTGGGGCGCCGGAGGAACGCTCGGCGACGGCGCGCTGGGCGTGGCGAACTCCGGCGGCTGCTGAACATGGCCCGACTCCTGCTCGGCGCGGTCGTTCGAAGACGTCATTCGGCGTTTCCGATCCCAAATGTTTCGTTGAGGCTGCATTCTTGATTTATGCTGATCTTAGGACAGTTTATGAAAAAATGATAAATCGATCTAAGCTCTGTATAATGGATCCAAGAAACAATCCCTATGCGCCGGGCGCCGGCAATCCGCCGCCGGAACTCGCCGGTCGAGACGAGATCGTCGAACGGGCGGCTGTCGCTCTTGATCGTATCAGAGCCGGGCGCGCTTCGCGAAGCTTCATCCTTTATGGATTGCGCGGCGTCGGCAAGACGGTGCTGCTCAACAGGATCAGAAAGGACGCCGAGCAGCGCGGGATCATAACGGTTGCGATCGAGGCGCCAGAGGGCCGATCTCTCCCTGGCCTACTCGTGCCTTCGCTTCGCGCGGCGCTGTTGCGGCTCAGTCGCGGACGGGCGGTCAAGGCTCGGATCGACAAGGCGTTGCGCGCGCTGGGAAGTTTCGCCTCGGCGCTGAAGATCAAATATCAGGATATCGAGGCGAGCATCGATCTCGAACCGGAACGCGGCGTCGCCGACAGCGGCGATCTGGAGATTGATCTGTCCGATTTGCTCACGACAGTCGCCGCCGCAGCCAAGGAGCATGAGACCTCGATCGTGCTGGCGATCGACGAGCTGCAATATGTGCCCCAAGAACAGCTCGCAGCGCTGATTTCTGCTCTCCATCGTGTCGGGCAGGAGCAGCTTCCCTGTACGATGATCGCGGCCGGGCTTCCGCAAGTTTTGGGTCAGATGGGACGCGCTAAGTCCTACGCGGAACGGCTTTTCGAATTCGTCTCTATCGGCCCTTTAAGCGAGGAATCCGCCCGAGATGCGCTTTGCAAGCCGGCGGAACGCGAAGGCGCCTCCTTCACCAGGGACGCGATTCACGAGATTTTCCGGCAGACGAAGGGCTACCCCTATTTCATTCAGGAGTGGGGAAAATATAGTTGGGAGGCCGCCGACGCCTCGCCGATCACGAAAGAAGATGCGATTCGTGCGACGACGCTTGCTCTGGCGGAACTCGACGCCAGCTTTTTCCGCGTCCGCTTCGATCGCCTAACCCCTTCCGAAAAACGATACATGAGCGCGATGGCGGAACTTGGCCCCGGCGCCCATCGATCGGGCGACATCGCCGATAAGCTCGGAAAAAAGGTTACGACGGTCGCTCCTATCAGGAACGCGCTGATCGCCAAGGGAATGATCTACAGCCCTGCCCATGGCGACGCCGATTTCACCGTTCCGCTCTTCGATGGCTTCATGCGCCGCAGAATGCCATGGCCGAATGAGGCGCTTTCTCGGAATGCTTGATTTTACGCGTCGATCGCTACGCCTTGCGAAGATTTTGGCGAAAGCGGCGCGAAGCACGCGTTTCTTTATTTCCGTTTCGCCGCGGCGTATATGACCCGCCGGACGCCACAGGGCGAAGATTTGTCAGGGAGCAGGGCGATAGCGCATGGCCGGGCATAGTCAATTCAAGAATATCATGCACAAGAAGGGCAAGCAGGACGCGATTCGCTCCAAGCTGTTTTCCAAGCTTGCCCGCGAAATTACCGTGGCCGCCAAGATGGGTCTGCCCGACCCCAATATGAACGCCCGCCTGCGCGCCGCCGTTCTCGCCGCCAGGGCGGAGAACATGCCAAAGGACAATATCGAGCGCGCGATCAAGAAGGCCTCGGGCGCCGACGCCGAAAATTACGACGAAGTGCGTTATGAAGGCTATGCGCCCGGCGGCGTCGCCGTCATCGTCGAAGCCCTGACCGACAATCGCAACCGCACGGCCGGCGAGGTGCGCTCCTATTTCACCAAGGCCGGCGGCGCGCTCGCCGAGACCGGCGCGGTGGCCTTCATGTTCGATCGCGTCGGCCTCATCGAATTCGGCAAGAAGGCGGCGACGGAAGACGCGATGATGGAAGCCGCCATCGACGCCGGCGCCGACGACGTCTCGACGACCGACGAGACTCATGAAGTGATCACTTCGGTCGAATCGCTGCGCGACGTCGCCAAGGCGCTCGAAGAGAAGTTCGGCGAGCCGCGCAAGGCGGCGCTGGTCTGGCGTCCGCAGAACATGATCAAGGTCGACGACGAATCGGGCGAGAAAATCTTGAAGCTCGTCGGCTTGCTCGAGGACAACGACGACGTTCAGAACGTCTACGCCAATTTCGAGGTCTCGGACGCGCTGATCGCCAAGCTCACGGGGTAGCTTGGCGGGAGGAGCGACGACGCCGGTCCTGCGCCGCGGTGAGAGATGCACAACAAGCGCGGCTATCACCACGGGTCGTTGAAGCAGGCGTTGATTGACGCCGCTCTCGAGATTCTCGCCGAAGGCGGACCGGCGGCGCTGACGCTCACCGAAGCGGCGCGCCGCGCCGGCGTTTCGGCCGCCGCGCCCTATCGTCATTTTTCCGGACGCGACGCGCTGATCAGCGAACTGGCGCGTCGCGGCTTCGAGACTTTTGGCGCGCGGATCGAAGCGGCGTGGGACGAAGGCCGGCCCGACGCCAAAAGCGCGATGCGGGCGATGTGCGCCGCCTATCTCAAATTTGCGCAGGACGAGCCCGGACTTTACGCCGCGATGTTCGGGCAGGCGCGGACTCTCGCCGATCCGGGCGCGGGCGGCGCGGCCGACCATGCGCTCGAAATCCTTTGGCGCGCCGTGGTCGCCTGGCTGCAGCAGGCGGGCGCGCCGGCCCAGGGCGCGCGTTACGCGGCGCTGCAAATTTGGTCGCTCGCGCATGGCGTCGCGATGCTGACCATCTCCGGCCATTTCGATCCGGTCAAAGGCGCTGATCCTGCGCTCGTCCTCGAAAGCGGCGCGCAGGGCGTGATGGAGCGCGCGGCGGCGCGCGCCAAAGCCGCGACGGGGTAATCTGTCATAAAGCGCTGAATTCCGCGCGCGCCTTAATCATTCATTAACGTTAACGCTCTCAAATGAAGCAAATCTTAATTGCATGAGGCTCTCGTGCCGCAAGCGTCTTCAAGACACATCCGCTTCAAGGGCCGGTCCTTCCCCGTTCTGACTCTCGAACCCGAACAGCCGCTCGAAGGCTGGTTCGAGCAATTGGACGGATTGCTGGCGCAGTCTCCCGCCTTCTTCGCCAAGAAGTCGATCGTCATCGACGTCGCCAAACTGACGCTCGAACAGCCTGCGCTCAAAGACCTTCTCGAAAGTCTCACCGGGCGCGGCATACGCGTCATGGGTCTGTCCGGCGTCGACCCGTCCTGGGCGACGGACGAGTTGCCGCCGATCCTGGCCGGCGGTCGCGCCACGCCCCAGCCGCCGGCGGAAGCCGCCGCCGCCCCTGCCAAAGACGCAAGTCCCGGAACGCTGACCTCAAGCGAAGAAGCCGCCTTCAAGGACATTGCGAAGTCTCTCGGCGTCAGCGGATCGCCGGGCGGCGTCGCGTCGGCTACGCCGCCGGCGCCTCCCGCCCCGCTCATCCTGCTGGAGCCGGTGCGCTCGGGCCAGTCGATCTACCACCCGGAGGGCGACGTGACCGTCATCGGCTCCGTGGCTTCCGGCGCGGAAATCATGGCGGGCGGCTCCGTGCATATCTACGGCACGCTGCGCGGCCGCGCCATGGCCGGCGCCTATGGCGAAAAGCGCGCGCGAATTTTCTGTCGCAGGCTCGAAGCCGAACTGCTCTCGGTTTGCGGCGTGTATCTCACAGCCGACGAGATCGCGGCGAATGTGCAGAAACAATCCATACAGGCCTGGCTCGAAAACGAGACGGTCAAGATCGCACGGCTCGACTAGGCTCGACTAAGAGAGGACGAACAATGGCCAAGACTTTGGTGGTGACCTCCGGCAAAGGGGGCGTCGGAAAGACAACGTCGACCGCGGCTCTCGGCGCCGCGCTGGCGCAGCAGGGTCATAAGGTCGCGGTCGTCGACTTCGACGTCGGCCTGCGCAATCTCGACCTCGTGATGGGCGCCGAGCGGCGCGTGGTCTATGACCTGATCAACGTCGCCCAGGGCGACGCGAAACTGCATCAGGCGCTCATTCGCGACAAGCGGCTCGACAACCTCTATCTGCTGCCCGCTTCGCAAACGCGCGACAAGGACGCGCTGACCGAAGAGGGCGTGCAAAAGGTCATCGGCGAATTGCGCGAGAAATTCGACTGGATCGTTTGCGACAGTCCGGCGGGAATCGAGCGCGGCGCGACTCTCGCCATGCGCTACGCCGATCTCGCCGTCGTCATCGCCAACCCTGAAGTCTCGTCGGTGCGCGACTCAGACCGCATCATCGGCCTGCTCGACGCCAAGACCGAACGCGCCGAAAAAGGCGAGAAAGTCGACAAATATCTCCTGCTCACCCGTTACGACGCAGGGCGC
>JACOWC010000049.1 GCA_016177005.1 Methylocystis sp. | reverse complement strand
GCGTCGATCCGGCGAAGGACGAACTGGCGTTCTATCCCATGCTCTACTGGCCGATCGTCGCGAGCGCGCCGCAACCCTCCGCCAACACCGTGGCGAGAGTCGCGGCCTATATGAAACAAGGGGGGACGGTCGTCTTCGATACGCGGGACGCACTCTCACAGCGCGTCGGCGGCGCGCCGACGCCGGAGACGCAATGGCTGCGCGATCTGACAAAGGGCCTGGACATTCCGCCGCTGGAAGTGACGCCGCGCGATCACGTCATCACCAAGACCTTCTATTTGCTCGACGGGTTCGTCGGCCGCTACGCCAGTGGCGAAACCTGGGTCGAGGCGCTGCCGCCGGAGCCGAAGGATCAGGCGGCGCGTCCGGTGCGCGCGACAGACAGCGTTTCGGCAATCGTCATCACCTCGAACGACCTTGCCGCCGCCTGGGCGCATGACAAGCGCGGCCAGCCGCTGTTTCCCTTGACTCCGGGCGGCGCGCGACAGCGCGAATTCGCGCTGCGCGGCGGCATCAATCTCGTGATGTATACGCTGACCGGAAATTACAAGTCCGACCAGGTCCATGTGCGCGATTTGCTCGAAAGGCTTGGTCAGTGAGCGGTTTTGTGATTTCGCGACCGCTTTCCGCGTCATGGCCGGGCTTGACCCGGCCATCCACGTCGGGACGATTCGCGAATGCGACGAGACTTGCGCAGCGGCACGGCGTGGATGCCCGCGACAAGCGCGGGCATGACGGCGCGGCATGGAGCGAGGAGCCATGAGCGACCTCGCGCTCGCCTTTTCGCCGCTCGCGCCGTGGCCCGCGCTGATCGTCCTCGCCGTGCTCGGCGCCGGCGCGCTGGCGCTGATGGCGGCGAAGCGCCAGCGCGGCGCGGCGGTTCGCGCCTTCGCCTTCGCCTTGCTGATTGCCGCGCTCGCCGACCCTTCGCTGGTGCGCGAGAAGCGCGATCCGCAAAAGAGCGTCGTCGCTGTCGTCATCGACAAGAGCGACAGCCAGAATTTCGGGGGCAGAAGCGCGCAGACCGAAGAGGCGCGCACAGCGCTCGACTCTGCGCTTTCCAAATTCGGCGATGTCGAAACGCGCACGATTACGGTGACGAACGACGCTTCGGGCAACGACGGCACCAAGCTTTTCGGCGCTCTCGCCGAAGCTTTGAAGGACGTTCCGCCGGAGCGCGTCGGCGGCGCCATTCTTCTCACCGACGGCGTCGTTCACGACATTCCCGCCAAGGCCGAGGCGCTCGGCTTCAAGGCCCCTGTGCATGCGATCGTGACCGGCCATCAGGGCGAGCGCGACCGCCGCATCGAACTCGTCGAGGCGCCGCGCTTCGGCATCGTCGGCAAGGATCAGATCATTCGCGCCCGAATCGTCGATCTCGGCGGCGAGGGCGCACGCATCCCGATTTCGGTACGGCGCGACGGCGAGACGCTGCCGACCTTCAGCCCCGCGCCCGGCGACATCGTCAGCATCCCGGTGCGCATCGAACATGGCGGGCAAAATGTCGTCGAGCTCGAAATTCCGCCGGCGCCGGGCGAGCTGACGCCGCTCGACAATAAGGCGGTGCTGTCGATCGAAGGCGTGCGCGATCGGCTCAAAGTGCTGCTCGTGTCGGGCGAGCCGCATCCCGGCGAGCGCAGCTGGCGCAATCTTCTGCGCGCCGACGCCAATGTCGAACTGGTGCATTTCACCATTCTGCGGCCGCCGGAAAAGCTCGACATTACGCCGGCGAGCGAATTGTCGCTGATCGCTTTTCCCACCGCCGATCTCTTCGGCCGCAAGATCAACGAATTCGATCTCATCATCTTCGATCGCTATTCGAGCCAGACGACTCTGCCCTCGATCTATTTCGAGAACATCGCCAATTACGTCGAGAATGGCGGCGCTTTTCTCGCGGCGGTCGGCCCCGATTACGCGACGCTGCGCGGGCTCAATTACTCGCCGCTCGAAAATATTTTGCCGGCGCGGCCCGATGGAGCGCTATTCGAGCAGGCGTTTCACGCCCGCGTCAGCAAGGACGGCGAGAAACACCCCGTTACGCGCGGACTGGCCGGCGCCAATGCCGAGCCGCCGAATTGGGGCGAATGGTTTCGACAGGTCGACGCCAATGTGGTGAAGGGCGACTCGATCATGTCAGGCGTGCGCGACAAGCCGCTGCTGGTGCTGTCGCATGAAGGCAAGGGCCGCGTGGCGCTGCTGCTCTCCGACCAGATCTGGCTCTGGGCGCGGGGCTTCGAAGGCGGCGGCCCGCATGTCGATCTGATGCGCCGCCTCGCCCATTGGCTGATGAAGGAGCCCGATCTCGAAGAAGAGGCGCTGCGCGCCTTCGCGCATGGCCGCGAGGTGAGCGTCGAACGCCAGACGATGAAGGAGACGCCGGCGCCGGTGATGGCGACCGCGCCCTCTGGCGCGCGCGAGGAGATCGCGGTCGCGCAAAGCGAGCCCGGACTGTGGCGGGCGCGTTTCGACGCCAAGGAGATGGGTCTGTGGCGTTTCGAGAGCGAGGGGCTGACGGCGCTGGTCAATGTCGGGCCGCCCAATCCGCGCGAATTCCGAGAAGTCGCGTCGACGACGGAGAAGCTGCGGCCGGTCGCGGAAGCGACGGGCGGCACGGCGCGGCGACTTTCCACAGGCGGCGCCAACACCGTCTCGATGCCGCGAGTGGTCGAATTGCGCGACGCCAACCGCTATGGCGGCTTGGACTGGATCGGGATCAGGCAGACCGGCGCCTCGACGCTGGTCGGCGTCGAAATCGCGCCGCTGGGGCTCGGACTATGGGCGATGCTGGCGCTGGTCGGCGCCGTGGTGGCTGTGTGGGGATGGGAGGGAAGGAGGTAACATTCCAAAGTCCGATTGTGATAGGATGCATTATGAACCAACATCCAGCCCCATCTTTGTTCCCCGAGCCGCAGGCTTTAGTTGGCACGTATCGCCGTTTCGGACCATTCGGGCCGGCTTATGAAATTATCGGCGTCGGCAAGGACGAAAATGCGGGCGACCGCTGGATGCAGGTTCGCGTGCTCGAATCGGGCGAAGTCGTTGATTACCGGTTCAGCGACATTCTCGACGATCCGAAGGAACGTTGATGTTCGCCATAGCGTTCGACTTGGTCGTCAGCGAAACGCAAATTCATCATCCAAAGGGCGTTGCGCAGGCCTATTCAGACATACGCGATACGCTCTCCAAGTTCGAATTCGACTGGGTGCAAGGCAGCCTCTACGTCAGCAAGAATGAAGACTTGGCTAAGCTTTTCTCCGCGATCATGGCCCTTCGCAACCTCCCTTGGTTTCCACATGCCGTACGCGACATACGCGCCTTTCGCGTCGAACAGTGGTCGGATTTTACGCAATTGGTGAAGGGCGCGCCCGGCAATACAGGTTCGTGACGCGCGCGTCCTCGCCTTCGGCGAGCGACCTCCCCGCAAGGGGGAGGTAGGGGGCGGCGTCTCCTGCTAATCTCCGTCATCTCGGAGATTCGCTTTGCCCACCTACCGCTCAATCGGCCTCATGTCCGGCACCTCGATGGACGGCGTCGATGTCGCGCTGATCGAAACCGATGGCGAGACAAGCGTCGCTTTCGGCCCGACCGGCCATTATCCCTATAACGACGCCGACCGCGCGCTGCTGCGCAACGCGCTCGCCGAAGCCGCGACGCT
>JACOWC010000021.1 GCA_016177005.1 Methylocystis sp. | reverse complement strand
CACGCAAATCACCCAGGTCGGCGGCGATCAGGCGGTGCAGCTCGAAGTCGCCAAAAGCGCCATCGAGCAATATGGCCGCCTCGCCAAGGCCGGCAATTCGCTGGTGCTGATGGGCGACGGCGCCGATCCCGCCGGCTGGCTCGCCAAGGCGATGGCGGTGCTCAAAACGGTGAACGCAAGCGGCGCGGCCAATCAAGAGCGGCGCGCAGGCGGCGGGCAGCCCTGGCAAACGGGAGAGTAAGCGCATGGAGCCGGCGTTCTTTTACGATCCCGCCAATGCGAGCCTGATCGCCGGCCTCATCCTGCTCGGGCTCGACATTGTGGTGATCGGCCTGTCGCCGGTCATGTTCGTCGCGGTCGGCGCGCTTTTGACGAGCGCGGTTCTTTACGCGACCGGCTGGCGGCCGTCGCTCGTCGAGACGGCGGCGCTCGTCGCCGGCGCCGGGTTGCTGATCGCCGTTGTCGGCAGGAAGCCGCTGCAGCGGTTCCAGAACGCCGATGTTGAAGAAGACAAGAGCAGCGATCTGATCGGACGCGAAGTGACGATGACGCATGAGGTGACGAAAACCCGCGGCGTCGTCTTCTGGTCCGGCGTCGAATGGCAGGCGCGGCTTGCCGAAGACGCCGACGTCGAAAGCCTTGCGCCCGGCGCCAGGGCGCGCATCGTGGCGGTGGAGAATCTGGCGCTGGTGCTGGCGCCGAACCGATGAGAGGAACGAAATCGTCCCAAACACGTTTGCTTAAGTCTCTATGTTTGCTTCCTCATTTAAAGGAGTGGTTCATGTCTGCCGCATATGATTTTGAAAAGGCTCCGCCAGCCACCAGTTGCAGGCTCCTTTCCCGAACGGTCGATGGCGTAAAGGCCAAGGCTGAAGTGCGGCCGGGTTTCCTGCCCGATACCTACATCCTCATCGTCTCAGGAAAAAAACCCTGCCTGAACATGACCGTAAGTCTTTCGCCTTTGACCTACATCCGCCAGCCTGAATATTGGGAAATTGAGGTGGTCGGCTGCGTTCCGGGCATCTGCCTTACCGCCATCGGCGATTATCACGAATCTCTCCCTCTCGACGGCATTCGGGGCACGAAGGGAATCGTCGTGACGTGGGCGGACGGTTCGGAGAAGTTCGACATCTAATTCGGCTTCACTCGAGACGGCGGGTCGGCGCGGCGCGAATAATGGCGCAGTCTTAGGATTCGCCCGTGCCCGTTCGCCGCCTCGAACTCATACTCGCCAGTCGCGAGCGGCGATGCCGCGCGTCGGCGTTGACCTCACGCAACGGATTTCAGCGGCTTGGCGCGGGCGATGCGCGCGCGCTCCTTGGGCGAATGCGTCGCTTCCCACAAATCGCTGCGCCTCTGCACGTTCAGCCAGAATTCGGGGCTGTTGCCGAAGACCCGCGCAAGGATAAGCGCGGTCGGCGCGGTCACGCTCCGACGATCGTTGCACAGTTCGTTGACATGCTTGCGCTGGACGCCCATCGCGTCCGCGAGCGCCATCTGAGTGAGCCCCATCGGCGTCATGAATTCTTCGGTCAGAATTTCGCCAACGCTCGCCGGCTTGCGTTTCGTCATCAACATTCTTCGCCTCACCGATCGCTGTGATCGTCGAGATAGACGTCTCTGGCTTCTCCCTTCGCGCCATCCCATTCGAAAATGAGCCGCCAGCGCTTGTTGACGCGGATCGAATGCAACCCTTCTAGCTCGCCGCGCAGCTTTTCGAAATGATTGCTGGGTGGAACGCGCAAATCCTGATCCGTCATCGCATCGTCAATCATTTGAATCTTGCGGAACAAACGGCCTTCGATATCCGCAGGCGCCCTTTTCGATTGAACGTCATTGATAAAAAAATCGCGCAGCCATTCATCTCGAAAACTGACGATCATTCCGGCCGCCCCAATATGAGCTAATGTACCGCCTCACGGTACAAATCGCAAGCCCGGTCCAGGCGGGAGGCGCGCGACCTCGGCCCCAAAGGGCGCTATAACCCTTAAGAGCCTTGGCCGCTTGAGCCGATTCGCCCATGCCCGTTCGCCGCCTCGATCCGCTTCTCGTCGACCGCATCGCCGCCGGCGAAGTGGTCGAACGCCCGGCGTCGGCGGTCAAGGAGCTCGTCGAGAACGCGCTTGACGCCGGCGCGACGCGCATCGACGTCGCGATCGAAGCGGGCGGCAGGAGGCTGATCCGCGTCATCGACGACGGATGCGGCATGGATGAGCGCGATCTCGCGCTCGCCGTCGAACGTCATGCGACCTCGAAGATTCCCGACGGCGATCTGACCACTATCGCGACGCTCGGCTTTCGCGGCGAGGCGCTGCCGTCGATCGCCGCGGTGGCGGATCTTTCGATCGAAACCCGCGCGGCCGCCGCCCCGCACGGCTACGCCATCCGGGTCGACGCCGGCGAAAAGCGTGGTCTTTCCGCTTCGAACTGGCCGCGCGGAACCAAAATCGAAGCGCGCGCGCTGTTCGCGGCGACGCCGGCGCGGCTTAAATTCTTGAAGACCGAGCGCACCGAGACGGCGGCGATCGTCGATGTCGTCAAGCGTCTCGCCATGGCGCATCCGCAGGTGAGATTCGCGCTTTCCGCCGACAGCGGCGCGCTCTTCGACTATTCGGCATGCGGCGACGATCAGGCCCGGCGCATTTTTCAAATTCTTGGCCAAGACTTCAGCTCAAACGCCTTTGAACTCGACGCCGCGCGTGAAGGCTTGCGCCTGTTCGGCCTTGCCGGCCTGCCGACCTACAGTCGCGGCAACGCCCAGATGCAATATGTTTATGTCAACGCAAGGCCGGTGCGCGACAAGCTCTTCGCCGGCGCCATTCGCGCCGCCTATCTTGATTACTTAAGCTCCGACCGCCATCCGGTCGTCGCGCTGTTCATCGACTGCGATCCGCGCATCGTCGACGTCAATGTGCATCCGGCGAAGGCGGAAGTGCGCTTCGCCGATCCCGGCCTCGTGCGCGGCCTCGTCGTCGGCGCATTGAAACAGGCGCTTTCCGAAAAGAGCGGCCGTAGCGCCGATACGGGCGCGCGGGCGGCGATCGACGCGCTGGCGCGCGCCAATGGCCCGCAATATCGCGCGCCGCCGCCGGCGAACTGGAGCGTATCGCGCTCGCCTTACGCGCCCGCCGGCTTCGAAGAAACGCCGCAGGCCGCTTTCGACGCCGGCGCGCCGATGGCCGATGCGCGCGCGCAGCACGCCCCTGCGCCGGACGCCGATTCGCCGCTCGGCGCGGCGCGCGCGCAGCTGCACGAAACCTACATCATCGCCCAGACGCGCGACGGGCTCGTCATCGTCGACCAGCACGCCGCGCATGAGCGCATCGTTTACGAGAAGCTCAAACGCCAGCGCGAAGAAACCGGCGTCGCGCGACAGATGCTGCTGATCCCCGCCGTCGTCGAACTGGACGACGCACGCATGAATGCGCTCGCCCCCGCGCTGGAGGAGCTTGCGGCGCTTGGTCTCGCGCTCGAGCCCTTTGGCCCCGGCGCCGTGCTCGTGCGCGAGGCGCCGGCGCTGCTCGGCGATGTCGACTGCAAACGACTCGTTGAGAACATCGCCGATCTCCTTGCCGAAGAGGGCGACGCGCGGGGGCTCTCGCGCAGGCTCGACCACGTGCTCGCGACCTGCGCCTGCCATCATTCGGTCAGAGCCGGCAGACGGCTTTCAGCGCCGGAGATGAACGCGCTGCTGCGCGAGATGGAGGCGACGCCCGGCGCCGGCCAATGCAACCATGGCCGGCCGACCTATATCGAGTTGAAGCTCGCCGACATCGAAAAGCTCTTTGGACGCAGGTAGCTCGAAATTCTCAAAGGCGACGTAACTTTTTCGCACGCGCGAACGAATACCGACGAGAAACGCAGGAGCCCGACTGTGGACCGTCGCAGCCTTCTATCAGGCGTCGTCTTTCTGGCCTTTGCGCGGAATGCGCATGCCGCCGCCGAAATGGTCGAGATCGAAACATTCGACGACAACGGCAAGAGCCTCGGGCTTTCGCGCGTCGAAAAAATCGTCAGGACCGAGGCGGAATGGCGCGCGCGACTGTCGCCGCTCGCCTTCGAGGTGACGCGCAACGACGGCACCGAGCGCGCCTTCACAGGTCCCTATTGGGACAATCACGCCGACGGACTCTACCGATGCGTCGGCTGCGACACGGCGCTTTACGACTCAAAGACCAAATATGATTCGGGCACCGGCTGGCCGAGCTTCTTTGCACCGATTTCGAAAGCCAATGTCGTTGAAAGCGCCGACATGTCATTCGGCATGAGACGCGTCGCCGTCTCCTGCAAACGCTGTGACGCGCATCTTGGCCATGTCTTCACCGACGGACCCAGGCCGACGGGGCTGCGCTACTGCATGAACGGCGTCGCCTTGCGTTTTGTCGCGCGCAGCGCAGCATAGGAGGGCGAGCAGTGAACCGTTTCGCATTTCTCATCGCCGCGCTGGCGTTGACGGCGACGCCGCTTTGCGCCGCCGAAGAAGCCGTCAGCCTTCCGCCGCCCGCTTACGATCCGGCCCCGGCGCGCGAAGGCGCTCAAAAGCTGGTCGTCGCCGGCGGCTGCTTTTGGGGCGTGCAGGGCATGTTTCAGCGCGTCAAGGGCGTCTCGCGCGCGGTATCCGGCTACGCCGGCGGCGCCAGGGAGACGGCGCATTACGACAAGGTTTCGCAGGGCGACGCCGGTCACGCGGAATCGGTCGAAATCACTTATGATCCGAAGGCCGTCAGCCTTGGCGAATTGCTGCGCGTCTACTTTTCCGTCGCGCATGATCCGACGCAGCTCAATCGCCAGGGCCCGGACGTCGGCGCGCAATACCGCTCGGCGATCTTCGTCGCCAACGCCGAGCAGGAAAAGGTCGCGCGCGACTATATTGCGCAGCTCTCCGGGGCAAAGGCTTTTTCAGCGCCGATCGTCACCACGCTCGAACCGCTGAAGGCGTTCTATCCGGCGGAGGCCTATCATCAGGACTATCTCGTCCGCCATCCCGCGCAGCCTTACATCGTCTATAATGACTTGCCGAAGATCGACAATCTCAAGCGCCTCTTCCCGTCGCTCTATCGCGAAAGCCCGGCGCTGACCAACTGATCGTCGCTGCTTAGGCGCGCGCGCCTCATGCGGCAGGAGCGCTCAGTCGGCCTTGAGAAAGGCGGGAATCCCACGCCAAATGTTGCATCTCGCGCCCAAAGCCTTCCATCCGGAATGATCGCCCTTCCATTGTCGCCGGTCCACGCCATGTGGAAATTTCGCGAAATGATCCGGTTTCGGGCTTAAACCACGGCGCTCCGGAAACGATTGACATCCTGAGCGCATGGACCAATGGGGCTCGGCGGGGCGACGGCGTCATTATTCCGCCTATCTCCTCTGAAATTCCTAAAATGACATGGATGTTGGAGCAAAATGATGAGCATGGCCATTGACTCGCCTCTGCAAGCGCGCTGGACGAGGCTTGGCGAGCAGCTTACGTCGTTTCGCCGCATCATGCGCGCCGTCTTGATCCAAGACATGCGCACGCGTTTCGGAAACAACCATATCGGCTATTTGATCGCGATCGCCTGGCCCCTGTCGCACATGGGCCTCATTACGCTGGTCTACCTGGTCAGGATGACGATCGCGCCGGTTGGCGACAGCCCCGCAGTATTCGTCGGGACCGGCGTCACGCCTTATATTTTGTGCTTCTATCCCGGGCGCATGTTGGCGATGACGTTTCAGCAGAATCGTCAGTTGTTGAACATACCGGCCATTCAGCCGCTCCATCTCATTTTTGGCCGTTGCATCCTCGAAACGCTCAACGCCGTGATCGTGCTTGCGCTGTTCATATTTGTCGTCAGTCTGTTCGATGTCGACGTCATGCCCGCTGACTTGGGTGAGGCCTCAAAAGCGGTCGCCGCGGCCGTGTTTATGGGGATTGGGCTTGGATTGCTCAACGTGGTTATGTGCGCGATCTTGGGGCCTTATTTTCTGATATTTTTTATCCTCGTCATGGCCGGCCTTTATGTGCTGTCGGGCGCCTATTTGCCGCAGCATGCGATCCCTCCGGATTTGCGGGAATATATGGCGTATAATCCTCTGGCGCAGCTCGTCGAATGGCTGCGGTCCGCCTACTATGCGAGCTACGATCTCGAGCTAGTCAGCAAGTCGCTCGTTTACTGGGTTGGCGGGATCAGCCTCATGCTCGGGCTTCTCGGCGAGCGGTTCCTGCGGGGGAGATTCTTCGCCTGACGCGCTCTGGGGCGCCGGTTCGGCTTGCGACGGCCCCTCGTCACTCGACGACGCTTCGATTCGCTCCAGGGATAGAGCCTCTTCGTCGCACACGACGCGCATCGCGGCGGCGATCGGATCTTCAGCCGGCGCGGACCGCTTCTCGCCAAGCGCGCGCAACGCGCCGCGCAATGCTTCGCCGGCGGCGCTGCGCTTGATGAAATGCCGCTCGAACACCCGCATGACATGCGCCACGCCTTCCTGCGTGACACTGCGCCGGTCCGGCGCGAAATAATCGGTTGGCGCATAGCCGCCGGCGACAATCTCGTAAGAAGGAAAATAGGCGACCTGACTGAGCGAACGCGAAAGCATATCGCAGGCGACGCGCAGCGCCGATTTCGAATACATGGTCGACGTCACCACATGACGCGCCTCGGCAGTGGCGACGAGCGGGACGGGCGAAACGGTCAAAATGACCCGCGCGGCAGGATTGACCGCGCGGAGACTGCGAATGAAGGCTGTCATGTCGGCGACGATCTCGTCGACGCCAAGATTGACGAACTCGTGCCGCGCAAGGGAGTAGTCGCCGCCCGCGACCCCCGGACAAAGCGGAAAGGCCGCGCCGTCCTCGCGCGAACGCCAAAGCTCCGTCAGCCCGAGCGTGAACACAAAGACATCGAGCGTTTCGAACGCCTTGCGCACAGCCTCAAAATGGCGTTCTCGATCATAATCGAGTTCACGGGCCGAATTGAATCCCCCGGGCTGAATTTGAGGCCGAAACGGGTCGATCACATGCGCGGCGCCCTCTCGCCAGTGGTTTTCCTTCGGCGTAAATCGCCCATACGCCCGCGCGAAGAGCTGCAGCAGCTGTCGGCTGGTGTAGATATTGCCGTAGCGCGCGGTATAGAGCCCGTAGTTGAGAGCGTCGGCCGCCTGCGGACTGATAAAGGCATGCGGCGGCTCGGTGACGAGATAGTTGCACCCGCTCGACCTCAAATAGCGGCCAATGTGCTGGGCGAAGCAGCTCCCTGCGGTTGCGATTTTTTCGCGAGCGCCGAGTCGGAAGGGCACGTCCGCAACCGGATCGAGTTCGCCGGGAGCGACGTTCGCGACCGCGCGACGCCAAAGCGCGTAGTCGGGACGTTTTGAATAGGGATGCGTCTTCATTGCCGTCCATCGCCGAGCCGAGGCTCAAAAAGCTCCGCGGCGGCCTGGATCATCCGCCGGCCGAACAGCGCATTGGCGTGAGAGGCGTCGGTCCCCCAGACCGCCTCCGCCAACATGCCGGATGGAGCCACGAACTCGGCCGGAACGGCCGCAAAAAGAATATCCTCTCTCATGCAGATTTCACGATAGAGCGCCGACTGCGTGCGCCACATCTTATAGCGAAAGGCGTCTCCCGAGAGTCTATGCGGATCGAACGATCGACGGAAAAACTCCTGCGGACATTGGATGATGCGCGAATTGGGGAGGGGCGGCGGCGGCTCAAGGCAAACAAGAGGCGCGGTGGTTTCCTTCCGGATGGCTTCGATCGTTGCAAGGGTCGGCGTCATTCTTTCCCGCAACGTTTCGCGGACCGCGGCTTCCGGCAGGACCACCGCGCCCGGCTCGAGATCGAGCTCGGGCTCCGCTCCAAGAATGAAGTCAAAGCGCTCCTTAGGCTGCATGACCGAAAGAGCAATATGCTCATTGCCGCCAACCGACAATACGATCCCGTCCGGCCGCTCCTCTTTGATGATTCGGCGAAGGCGAGGATTGAGGCGCGAAGAGGCGCTCTCCTCCGCCAGGGTCGGCGTGAGTTCGGGGTCGTAGAGATAGATGAATCGCGAAGCAAGCGGCGCGCCGCCGAGTTGAAATCCCTCGTGCTGCAGCTCGTAACATCCTTTGGCGATGGCCACGATATGGCTGTGGCCAAGTCCCAGAATCTTGGTCATCGTTCAGGCTGCGGACTCTTCGCGCGTGTCGGCTTCGCGCAGCTCAACGCCGAACGGCTCGCCCCGATTGATCGGACTGGAGATCTGGCGCGCGATCGAGACGACGACATAGCGGCGCCCGTCCGCTTCGATGGTGCGCCCGATGATCGCCGCGCCGTCGCCTCCCATCGCAAAGGGCGCGCGTATGGCGAGCATCTGGCGGCCCCTGTAGCCGTAACGATAGAAGGCCTCGACTGAAATCGGCGCCTCTCCTGCTTGATCGATCTGGTCGCTGATCGCGTTCATGAATGGTTCCGAAACTGGGTTGATCGAGCGAAGGTCGCCATGGCGCTGGCGGCGACTCGAGGTCCAATGCTGTTCTCGCGCTCCACCGGTTGTGCTAACAATTCGGCGGCTCGACTATGGAGTAGCATCTCGCCGTCTGCATGAATAATCCCTTTAAGTTGGTGGCGCTGCAAGAGACGCCGACGCCGCAAACCTTCAATGAGCAAGCGTATCTCGCCGTCAACCCCGACGTCGCCGAGGCCGTTCGGCTTGGCAAAATCAGGTCGGGCTGGGTTCATTTCAAGAAATTCGGCCATATTGAGGGCCGCCGGCAGAAGGTCGCCGACGACGAACTGGCGACGCCGGAGAATTTCGATGAGGCGCGCTATTTGGCCGTGAATCCGGACGCGCGGCAGGCGATCGCGCTTGGCCAATTCGCCTCGGGCCGCGCCCATTTCGATCAGCGCGGCCGCGCACAGGGACGCCGCCAGCAGCGCGCGAGCGACATCCCCGCACTGCGTGCGCGAAAGCTCGCGGCGGTGCGGCCGTTGCTGCTCGACCCCGAAACGCCGCTGTCGAATTCGGGCAAATTCATATTCTCCGACGAGGCGGCGCTTCGCGCCGACGTTTGCGCCGACGATATGCCGATCAGCGAGAACGGATATGACGATGAAACCGTCGAATGGATCGAAGCTCTCGCCGACGGCTTGATCCTCGACGTCGGCGCGGGCTACCGGCCCGTCTATTACAGCAATGTCGTGAATTTCGAGATGATGGATTATTCGACGACCGATGTCGTCGGCGTGGCGCATCGGCTGCCGTTCAAGGATGACGCCTTTGACGGCGTCATCTCGATCGCCGTTTTGGAGCATGTGAAGGACCCCTTTCGCTGCGCCGCTGAAATCGCGCGCGTGCTCAAGCCCGGCGGCTGGCTGAAATGCTGCGTGCCCTTCCTTCAACCTTTGCATGGCTATCCGCATCACTATTTCAATATGACGCACGAAGGGCTGCGGGCGCTTTTCGAAGGGCGGCTGACCATCGAACGGCAGGAGGTCACCAATCCCACTCACCCGATCTGGGCGATCGCCTGGCAATTGCGGTCCTGGTCGCAAGGTCTCCCGCCTCGCGCGCGCAAGCAGTTCTTGCGCACGCGCGTCCAGGATCTGATCGCCTATCCCGGCCCGCTGCTCGAAAAGCCCTGGGCGCGGCAGTTGCCGCGCGAGAAGCTTTTCGAACTCGCCGCGGCAACGATTCTTTATGCGCGCAAGCCCGCGGCGGAATCTGCGGCCGAGTCGATCGCGAATTCAGCGCCGTGACCGAACTCATCATTCACGAAGGCCGCGACGGATGGCTGTTCCTCACCGGCGGAACCAATTTCGTTACGACGCTCTATGAGCGCAACGGCGGACATCTGCCGGACACAAACCTGCGCCGATGGCGCGACGCCATCATCGAACGAAAGCGTCGTTGCGACGCGCTCGGCGTCGCCTACGCCCATCTTGTCGCGCCGGAAAAGCTGACGATCTATGGGCACAAACAGGCCGCGCCGCTCGTCAATGCCGACCTCGCGCCGGCAATCCGCCTGCAACAGCTCTTTGGCGGCGACGCGCGCGCCGCCGGATGGGTCGATCTCGTCTGGCCCATGCGCGAGCGACGCGACGCGGTCGAACTCTACTGGCGCAGCGACACTCATTGGACGCCCGAAGGCAGTCTGCTCGCCTACCGCCTTTTGTGCGAAGCGCTGCAGCTCACGCCGAATCCGGATTTGGCCCACCGGCCTTGCCACACGCTTCACAAGATCATGGATCTCGGCGGTAAATGCGATCCGCCGCGCTGGGAGGAAATTCGCGAAGTCGACTGGATCGCCAACGCGCAACGCATCTACGCCAACGCCGTCGTCGGTATCCTCGAAGATCCCCTTCACGGCGGCGACATCCATGTCGGCGCGCATGTGGTCTACAGAAACGAGCAGGCGCCCAATAAAGTGCGGATCTTGCTCTTCGGCGATTCTTTCGCCGGCGTCGGACATGACCGTTTGACGGCGCAGCTCGCCGAAACGGCGCAGGAACTCATCTTCGTCTGGTCGGCCAATGTCGATTGGCGGCTTGTCGAGCGCGTGAAGCCCGATATCGTCATCACTGAAATCGCCGAGCGTTATATGGCGCTCGCGCCGAACGACCGTTTCAATCTGTGGCGCGCGGCGCTTACGCAGCGCATCAAGGCGCAGCGTCGGCGAGCCGCGGCCCGGTGGCGTCGCATGCGGTCGAAATGGGATCAGCGCGCCAGGAACGGCGCATAGGCATCGAGCGTCTCGCGCCAATCGTCGGGGTCGCGGATCAAGTCGGCCAAGGCCTCGCCGCGACGCGTCAGGCGACGAAACAGCCAGTCGCTCTCGAGATAGGCGCCGGGCCCTTCGATGAAATTCAAACCGGCGAGCGTGTCGAGGCCTTCGATGATTTGCGACCGCGACCGGTGCAGGAGCTGCGCCAGCTCGCCGACGGCGACGAATATCGGCTCTGGAGGAGAGCGCTGAACGGTCTCGAGCGCCAGCAGCAGCGCCCTTAACGCTTCGACATCGCCGCTTTGAGCCTCTCGAGTCATTTAACATGCCCGGCGACGGCAATGACGCGATGAGCGCATCGCGATGTCATGAGTTGCGCGCCTCAGCGCTTGAGGAGCGCGCCGCTTCGAGGGCTCGGTTGTGACGAGCAGCCTGGCGAGCATTACCGACGAATGCGGCAGTCAGACCTGGCAAGGCATGCGCTCTTTGCGGTTAGATCACGCTGCATTTGGGCGGAATCGCCCATAGGCGGACAGCGTGATCGATCTCAAAAGTTTCGAGCGCGCGCCATGCGAAAGGCCGAGGTCCGCTTTTTCGCGAGCGCGCTCTTAAGGGACGCTACAGACGAGCGAGAGTCGCTTCCGCGGACGAAACGGTGGCTTCGCTTGAATTTTCCTCGACATTGATCCATTTGACGACGCCGTCGTCAATGAGCGTCGAATAGCGCTTGCCGCGAACGCCAAGTCCCGGCTCGGTGAGATCGAGGTCGAGACCAAGCGCTTTGGCGAAGATCGCCGAGCCGTCGGCGAGCGCGTCGATCTTGCCGCCGCCGCCTAATTCCTTCACCCAGGCGTCGAGCGCGAAAATGTCATTGACCGCCGTGACCGCCACGACGTCCACGCCCTTCGACTTGATTTCATCCGCCTTGGCGATAAACCCCGGCAAATGTTTCTTGTGGCAGGTCGGCGTATACGCGCCCGGCACACTGAACAGCGCCACCCTGCGTCCCGCGAAATAATCCTTCGTGCCGACCGCCTCAGGGCCATTCTTGCCCATGACGGTAAGCTTCACGTCGGGGAGTCGGTCTCCAGCTTTAATGGCCATGCCCAATCTCGCTCTGGTCTAAGGTGAGACTCAGTCTAGCGCAGTTCCCGCCCTTGTGTCGCGTCAGCCGCGCGACGCGCGCGCAGCCGCACTTGTGGATGTCGCGGCGGCGAGTCAACATGCGCGCGAGCGGCCGGCGCGGACGATGCGTTTTGGGAGGGCGGGCGAATGTCGGATTCTCAAAATGAAGGCGACGGCGGGACGCCGCCTGCCGCATGGGTGTGGAGTCAGTATCGCGGCGAGCAGCCTTATTCCCCCGCTCCGCCGGGGCTCGCGCGCGCTTCGAAGAGCGAGACTCCGGCAACGGCCCCCACCGAGGCCGATCCGCCGCCGCCGCGGCGCGGCGGAGCTGGCGGCGGGGCGATCGCGGCTCTGGTGGCGCTCGCCATTCTCACGCTCGCCGCCGCGTCATGGTGGCTCGCCGCCTCGCGTTCGCCGCCGCCAGTTACGCTAGACGCGCCGCCCGTTGAGGAAAGCGGAGCGCCTCCCGCAGCCAAAAACGTCGCGCCGCCGCCGCCCGAAACCGAAGCCGCCCCGGCCGCCGAATCCTCTCCGCCGGCTGCGACGCCCGTCGAACCGGGCCAGCAACCGGGCGCGACGACGCAATCTGGAGAGAAGCGGAAGAAATCGAAGAAGCGGCGCCACGATTAGTTGGAGCAGGTTCTCATCGAAAAAGTCTGTCAACTTTTTCGGAACCTGCTCTAGCGCTGGTCAGGCGCCCCAGGGATGCTCGGTAAGGCCGCAAACGCCGAGCCTCTCGACGCCCGCCTTTGTCGCAAAGCCGGAGCGCCAGGCGCCTGAGCGAAGATGTGGCGGCTAATCTGCAGGCGTCTCCAAAGCGCGGGAAATTAGCGCCTTGGCGTCTGCGCTGTCCCAGGCGGCGGGTCCGTTCATCAGACCGATCTGGCAGCCGTCGGGACCGATGAGCAGGGTGGTCGGCAGGCCCAGCGCTTTGCCCGACTGCTTCATCTCGAAAAAGACATTGGCCTTGGGGTCGCCATAATAGGTCAGCGACTTGACGCCGGCCTCGGCGAGAAACGCCTTCGGCCGCTCAAGCCGCGTCGTATCGACGTTGACCGCGACGACCTGGAAATTCTGTCCCGCGAACGCCTCTTGCAGCCTGTCGAGCGCCGGCATCTCGGCGCGGCAAGGCAGGCACCACGTCGCCCAAATATTGAAGAGCGTCGTCTTGCCCTTGAAGGAGCCGAGCGAAACCGGCGCGCCGTCAGGCCCGTCGAAGGCATAGTCAGGGAGCGGCGCCGGTTTGCCGGCGATGGTCATCGCCGCAACCTCGCCCTTCGCGAGGTCCTTCACGCTGGCGGCGATCTTGGCCGAGGCGGCGCAGGCGGCGTCGCCGTCGGCCGCCGGAGCAGCGCCCTGCCGGGCCGCGCCGGTCGGACTTGCGCCGTCGTCAACCGCGCTTCCGGGCGGTTTCTTGCCGCCCATGCTGCCGATCGCATATACAAACGCCACGCCAACCGCCATCGTTATCAGCGCCGCCTTCGCGACAAGCAAGGGAGATCGCGGGGGCGTCGGCGGTTTGGGCATCAGGCGCAGGCTCCGGGGCTAAAAATGACGAGCAAGATATGGGGCGGACGCTTCCAAAGCGCAACCGACGCGGTTCTGGAGGCGATCAACGTCTCGATCGACTTCGACAAGCGCCTCGGCCTGCAGGACGTACGCGGCTCGCTCGCTCATGTCGCCATGCTGGCCGAAACGGGGATCGTTTCGCAAGAGGACGCGGCGAAGATCGCTGACGGATTGGAGCGGGTCAAGGAGGACATCGAGAACGAGCGTTTCGATTTCTCGCGCGCGCTCGAAGACATTCACATGAATGTCGAGTCGCGCCTTGCGGAGCTGGTCGGACCGGCGGCGGGGCGCCTGCACACGGCGCGCTCGCGCAATGATCAGGTGGCGACCGATTTCCGCCTCTATATCCGCGACCGGATCGACGCGCTCGATCACGAACTCGGCGATCTGCAAATGGCGCTTGCGATGCGCGCGCTGGAAGAGGCGGCGAGCGTCATGCCGGGCTTCACCCATCTGCAGTCGGCGCAGCCGGTGACGCTCGGCCATCATCTTCTCGCCTATGTCGAAATGATCGCGCGCGACCGGGGACGGTTTCGCGACGCGCGCGCACGCCTCAACGAATGTCCGCTCGGCGCGGCGGCGCTGGCCGGCACGAGCTTTCCGATCGACCGCGCGATGACGGCGCGCGCGCTCGGCTTCGATCGCCCGACGGCGAATTCGCTCGACAGCGTCTCCGATCGCGACTTCGTTCTGGAGACGCTGAGCGCCGCGGCGATCTGCGCGACGCATCTGTCGCGCTTCGCCGAAGAGATCGTGCTGTGGACGACGCCGCAATTCGGCTTCGTGGCGCTTTCCGACAAATTCACCACCGGCTCGTCGATCATGCCGCAAAAACGCAACCCGGACGCCGCCGAACTCGCGCGCGGCAAATCGGGTCGCGTGATCGGCGCGCTCGTCGCGCTGCTCGTCGTCATGAAGGGCCTGCCGCTCGCCTATTCGAAGGACATGCAGGAGGATAAGGAGGGCGCCTTCGACGCGCTCGACACGCTGTCGCTCTGCATCGCCGCCGTCGCCGGCATGGTCCGCGACATGCGCGTCGACCGCGCACGGATGAAAGCGGCGGCCGGCGCCGGTTACGCGACCGCGACCGATCTCGCCGATTGGCTGGTGCGGACGCTGTCGCTTCCGTTTCGCGCGGCGCACCATGTCACCGGCCGCATCGTCGCGCTCGCCGAAGCGCGCGGCGCCGGGCTCGAAGACTTGGCGCTCGAGGAGATGCAAAGCGTCGAACCGCGCATCAGCGCCGAAGTGTTCGACGTGCTCGGAGTCGAAAAATCTGTGCAAAGCCGCAGGAGCTACGGAGGAACGGCGCCCGACAATGTGCGCGCCGCCGCGCAGGCCTGGCTCGACAGGCTGAAGGCGTGATGGACGCCGCCGCGCCGCG
>JACOWC010000020.1 GCA_016177005.1 Methylocystis sp. | reverse complement strand
CAATGCGGATAATCTTGTTCACGGACGGCTCCCTCGTTTGAGATTCGACAACCTCATTCTGGCACAAACGATGCCGTCGGGGGCCGTCCACCCCAACAGGGATCGTTTATTGCTCTCGTCGCCGGCGTTGGCCTTCTCACGCTCGGAACGTGGATTGGACCGACGTGGGAAGGAATTGTGTTTGACGCCATCGGCATGGCGTCGCTGGTCGCGCTTCTTTGGCTCTTTTAGCCGTTTTGGCGCGGCGCTGAACAGCTTCATGAAGAAGCGCGAAAGGAACGCCGCCGCCATGGCGAAAAGGCGTTCACAAATCGTTGGCGCAGCGCCGCTTACTGCCGTCGGAGTTCGCTTTTCAGCCGCTTCCATAATTCGATGACGCGCGGTTGCGCCCATTCGAAGAGGGCTTTGACGCATCTGAACGCCAGTCGGCCGGCGGCTTTCAATAGCGCGATCGCTCGGTCGAACCATGGCAGAAACGGGCTGTCCGGCGGGAATTTGGCCCGCGCCCAGGCAACCCAGTCGCTGACGATCTGCGACGCCGCCCGCCACAACACGCCCCACGGATCTTCGACCGGGGCACGCGCTATCGCTTCGCGAAAACGAGCAAACTCGGCCGTAATCTCGGCCCGCTTGCGGCGCTCTTCGTCGAGTTGGAGCGAAAGCTCCATGGCATGCGTCGCCTCCTGCTCCGCGTGGCGCTCGCTCGCCTTGGCCTTTCTTTCGCTCAGCTGCGCGTCCAGCACATCGGCGGCGATTTCTCTAACCGACTCGTCGACTTGCAGCGCCATGGACTCAAATTGGGAAAGCAGGTTGTCGCGCTGCTCGGTCACATCGCGCAGGAGGGCGAGCAGTTCTTCGCGGTTGAGATTTTCGCGCTCAATGTCCGTAGGGACCTTTGGGATTGGACTGCCGGGCAAGTTCGCCTCCCGATCACGCTTTTTAAAAGCCGCCGTCCTTTGCCGCGAGAGCAAGGCCAATGTGGGGCCAAGCTATTAGGTAATGCGGCCAAGCTCGCTGTCCAACTGCGACGCATTGGCCGGCCCTCGGCGTCAACCCGCTCTGCGGCAGGCTGTTCGGACGGCGGCCGCGCGACTACCGCATCAGCGCGGCGACGCCCGGCAGCGTCTTGCCTTCGAGCCATTCGAGGAAGGCGCCGCCGGCCGTCGACACATAGGAAAATTCCTGCGCGACATGCGCCTGATTGAGCGCCGCCACGGTGTCGCCGCCGCCGGCGATCGCGAGCAGCTTGCCCTCGACGGTCAGTCGCGCCGCCGTCTGCGCCACGGCGTTGGTGCCCTCGTCGAAAGGCGGCAATTCGAACGCGCCGAACGGGCCGTTCCAAACCAGCGTCCTGCACTTGGCGAGAAGCGACTCGACATGGGCGATCGATTTCGGCCCGACGTCGAGGATCATGTCGTTGTCGCCGACATGATCGACGCCGACGATATGCGAGGGCGCATGCGCCTCGAATTTTTGCGCCACCGTCGCGTCGACCGGCAGCACGATCTCGCAACCGGCCTTATCCGCCTTGGCGATAATTTCCCGCGCGGCGCCGGCGAGATCATGTTCGCACAGCGACTTGCCGACGGCCTTGCCTTGCGCCGCGAGAAACGTGTTCGCCATGCCGCCGCCGATGACGAGATAATCGACCTTGTCGACGAGATTGCCGAGGAGTTCGAGCTTCGTCGACACTTTCGCCCCGCCGACGATCGCCATGACCGGACGCTGCGGATTGGCGAGCGCAGATTCAAGCGCTTCGAGCTCCGCCTGCATCGCGCGGCCTGCGAAGGCGGGCAGCCGATGCGCTATTCCCTCGGTCGAGGCGTGGGCGCGATGCGCCGCCGAAAAGGCGTCGCTGACGAAAATGTCGCCGTTCGCGGCGAGCGCCTCGACGAAGTCGGCGGCGTTCTTTTCTTCGCCCTTATGGAAGCGAGTGTTCTCGAGCAAGGCGACGTCGCCGTCCTTGAGCGCATCAACGACTCGCGCCGCCTCCTCTCCGATGCAGTCGTCGGCGAAGGCGATCTTGCGTTTGAGCACATGTTCAAGCGCCGGGACGACCTGACGCAGCGTATCCTCGTCGACGCGTTGGCCTTTCGGCCGCCCGAAATGCGAAAGCAGAATGACCCTGCCGCCTTTTTCCGCGATCTCGTTGATCGTCGGCAGCGCGCGCTCGATGCGCGTCGCGTCGGTGACGCGGCCGTCCTCCATCGGCACGTTGAGATCGACGCGCAGCAGAACGCGCTTTCCTTTGACGTCAACGTGGTCGAGAGTGCGGAAAGCGGTCATTTGAAACGTCCAGTCGCGGCTTGAAAAAGAGACGCGGACCATCAAGCCCACGCCGGTATGTTGGCGTGATGCTTACAAAAGCTTCCCGATCACGCTCGCGACATCGGTCATGCGGCCGGAGAAGCCCCATTCATTGTCGTACCAGGACAGGATCGACACGAGAGTGCCGTCCATGACCTTGGTCTGGTCGAGATGGAAGCAGGATGACAGCGGATTGTGGTTGAAGTCGATCGACACGAGCTTCTCGCCCGTATAGCCGAGCACGCCCTTGAGCGGACCGTCGGCGGCGGCCTTGATCGCGGCGTGCACCTCGTCCTTCGTCGTCGCGCGCTTGGCGACAAACTTGAGATCAACCGCCGACACATTGGGAGTCGGCACGCGAATGGCGTAGCCGTCGAGCTTGCCGTTGAGTTCGGGCAGCACCAGTCCGACGGCCTTCGCCGCGCCGGTCGAGGTCGGAATCATCGACAGCGCCGCCGCGCGGGCGCGGTAGAGATCCTTGTGCATCGTATCGAGCGTCGGCTGATCGCCCGTATAGGAATGGATCGTCGTCATGATCCCCTTGTCGATGCCGATCGCCTCATGCAGCACCTTAGCGACCGGCGCGAGGCAGTTCGTCGTGCAGGAGGCGTTGGAGATGACGAGATGATCCTTGCCGATCTTGTGGTGATTGACGCCATAGACGACCGTGATGTCGGCGCCGTCAGCGGGCGCCGAGACCAGCACGCGCTTCGCGCCGGCGTCGAGCAGCAGCTTCGCCTTGTCGCGCGCGGTGAAGAGGCCGGTGCATTCCAGCGCGATGTCGATTTTGAGGTCCTTGTAGGGAAGCTCGGCCGGATTCCTGATGGCCGTCACCTTGATCGGGCCGCGGCCGACGTCGATCGTGTCGCCGGCGACTTTCACCTCATGCGGAAAGCGGCCGTGCACGGAATCATATCGCAACAGATGGGCATTGGTCTCGACGGGGCCGAGATCGTTGATGGCGACGACTTCGAGGTCCGTGCGCCCGGTCTCGACGATGTAGCGCAGGATATTGCGGCCAATGCGCCCGAAACCGTTGATCGCCACTCTCACCGTCATTTCAAGATTCTCCTTGCGCCGTCGGAACTGCTCGGCCCTCGCCCATGGAGCCTGCGGGGCTCTGGAGGCTGGCGTGTGATAGCACCTCGCGCCCCCCTGTCAACGCGCCGAGGTTGCGCCATTCGGAGCGGTTTCGAATTGTCTGAATCGTGCTAGGAACAGGCTGGCAGGCGAATCGCTCGGCGGCATTCGCCGCGTCCAAAAGCCTTGCGACTCCTGCGGCCGGCGATGAACCATTCAGATAAGCGCGACGAAGAAAACGCCAAGATGATCGAGGCCGCCATCGCCGAACTGCATTCGGCGATCGCTCAACTGGAGCGCACTGTCGCCGGCAAAGTCGAAGACGAGCTGTCCAACGCCGAACTCGAAGAAGAACTCGCCATTATGCAGGACGACCGTTCGCGCCTCGCGCTCGATCTCGACGCCGCGCAGGCGCGGCAGAACGCTTTGGAGAAAAGCCGCGACGAAGTGTTGCGACGGCTCGAGGCCGCGAGCGAAGGCGTCGCCGCCGCGCTCGGCGCGGCGGTTGCAGCTCCGGCGCAGGAGAATTGACATGGCCGCCGTCGTCGTCGCCATCGCCGGCCGCACCTATCGCATGTCCTGCGAGGACGGCGAGGAGCAGCGAATCGAAGCGCTCGCGCGTTACGTGGGAGGCAAGATCGAGTCGATGCGGGAGAGTTTCGGCGAAATCGGCGAGCAACGCATTATCGTGATGGCCGCGCTCGCGATCGCCGACGAGGCGACCGACGCGCGCGCCAAGGCGCAGGCGGTGGAAGCTGAGTTCGCCGCATTGCGCGCCGAACGCGACGCCGCGCGCAAGGCGAACGACGCGTTGTCGGCGCGCGCGTCCGAGGCGCTTGAGGACGCGGCGCGCCGGCTGGCGAAGCTCAACGGCGACCTGTCGAAGCCCGCCGCGCCGGCGGACGACATTCTGTAGAAGGGCGTTCCAGAACTCTAATGAACTACTTCGCCGCCCAATCGATAATGCTCGGGTCTGTCTTGGCTTTTTCGAGATTGTCCGCCTGTTCGGACAATTGATAGTTGCGGTTTTGCGCCGTCATCGCCTCGGCGCCGTCCTTAAGGATCGCGATCTTCATCTGCTCGGTGGCGAGACGATTGAGCTCATTGATCCATTGATTGAGATGAAGCATCAACTTCCGTTTGCGCTCTCGCTGAATCTCATGCGACGAGTCATTGTTCTCTGAAAGCGCAAGTTCTTCCTCAGTTTCCGCAATCATCCCATCGAGCTTCTTGACGTTCTCCTCCGCGGCGGCGAGCTGGTCGGCCGCGCCGGACTTCGCTTTTTCGAGCGCCGCTTCGGCCTCCGCGCGCGCCTTCTTGAGATTGTCGAGGCCGTTCTGCAGCCATTTCGATTGAAGTTTGAGAAGCGAGTCGCGCGGCGCGCCGCTGATGCTCAACGAATTCGGAATGGGGAAATATTGACCAAGCTGCGCGGCCGCGGCGGGCGAGGCGAATGTTGCGCCAAGCCAAGTCGTGGACGCGAGCAATGTAAGGAGGGCCAACGTCCTGCGGACGCGGGCCGTTTTGTGACGAAAGCTCATGATTTCTCTCCCCATTGCGGCGCTTTTCACTGCGCTTTGCCTCGCTCAAACTGGGCTATCGGTTGAATTCTGGCAAGCCCCGAAGCTTAGCGCCGGGAAGAGAAAGCCGGCGCAACGCTTGACTGCCGCCGCGTTTTCGCGCGAGCCTGCGTGCGCCGGGGGAGCCCCGCCCGGCGGCGGGCTCCTGGGTCGCCGCCAAGGGGCTGAGAGGCCGCAAGTGCGCCGCGAGGCGCGGGCGCGGCGACCCTTCGAACCTGATCCAGTTGAGACTGGCGGAGGGATGGTGTCTGCAAGATTCATAGAGGAGCGCCGTTCATGCTCGCGCGCGTGATCGGCGCCGGAGTCGCCGGCCTTTGCGCCGCTTATGCGCTTGCGCGCAAGGGCGTCGACGTCGAAATCGTCGAGCGCGAGCGGGCGACCGGCCTGGGGTGCTCGCGCTTCGCGGGCGGCATGATCGCGCCCTGGTGCGAATTGCAAAGCGCCGAGCCCCTGGTCGCGACGCTCGGCGAAGAAGCGCTCGACTTCTGGTCGCGCGAACTCGGCGTCGCCACGCTCGCCGGCAGCCTTGTCGTGGCGCCCACACGCGAACGCGGCGAACTTTCCGATTTCGCCCGGCGCACCAGAAATTTCGAAATGCTGGACGCCAAGGGAATCGCCGCGCTTGAGCCAGATCTCGCCGGACGCTTCGAAACTGCGCTGTTTTTTCCCAAAGAAGCGCATCTCGATCCCCGCGCCGCGATGGCCGCGCTGACCGAGCGCCTCGCGCAAATGCCGAACGTCGTTTTCCGTTTTGAGCAGGACGGCGCCGGGCTGGCGCCGGTTCCGGATTGGACCGTCGACTGTCGCGGCTTCGCCGCGCGCGACGCGCTTCCCGGCCTTCGCGGCGTCAAAGGCGAAATGCTGATGTTGCGCAGCGAAGAGATCGCCTTCTCGCGCCCGGTGCGCATGCTGCACCCGCGCCGCCCGGTTTACGTCGTTCCGCGCGGCGACGGAGCGTTCATGGTGGGCGCGACGATGATCGAGAATGAGGAGCGCGCGCGGGTCACCGCGCGCTCTCTCGTCGAACTCGTCAATTCGGCCTTCGCCATCCACCCCGCCTTCGCCGAGGCCGAGATCGTCGAGACGGGCTCGGATCTTCGGCCGGCCTTCGCCGATAATCTGCCACGTCTTTTGAAACGGGATCGCGCACTCTATATCAATGGGCTCTACCGCCACGGGTTCCTGCTTGCGCCGGCTTTGGCGCGCCGCGCTGCTGAGGTTGTCTTAAACGACAAGTATTTCCCAGAGGTGATGGATGCTCATTCAAATCAACGGGCGACCGCAGGACGTCCGCGCCACCACATTGCAAACGCTGCTGCAGGAACTGGGGTATGACGAAAAGACGGTCGGCACCGCCTTGAACCAGGAGTTCGTGCGCGCCAGGGACCGGGCCGAGACGCCCCTTCGCGAGGGCGACGCCGTCGAAATCGTGACTCCGAGACAGGGCGGGTAAGCCAGCCTGATGAATGATCCGATAAGGCTCTACGACGTCACGCTGTCTTCGCGGCTGCTGCTCGGGACGGCGCGTTACCCGTCGCCGGCCATCCTTGCCGAGTCCATTCGCACGTCAGGCTGTGAAATCGTCACGGTCTCGCTAAGGCGCGAGGCCGGCGGGGCGCGGGCGGGCGAGGCGTTCTGGAGCCTCATCCGCGACATCGGCGTCCTTGTGCTGCCCAATACCGCCGGCTGCCGCACCGCCAAGGAGGCGATCGCGACGGCGCAAATGGCGCGAGAAGTCTTCGCGACCGACTGGATCAAGCTCGAAGTGATCGGCGAAGAGGACACGCTCCAGCCCGACGTTTTCGGTCTCGTCGAAGCGGCGCGCGTTCTTGCCGACGACGGCTTCAAGGTTTTCCCTTACACGACCGACGATCTTGTCGTCGCGGAAAGACTGCTCGACGCCGGCTGTCGCGTCCTGATGCCGTGGGCCGCGCCGATCGGCTCGGGGCGCGGCGTCAACGATATTTTCGCGCTGAGGGCGCTGCGCGCGCATTTTCCCGACACGCCGCTCATCATCGACGCGGGGATCGGCGCGCCGTCCCACGCCGCGCTGGTCATGGAGATGGGCTATGACGCGGCGCTGCTCAACACCGCCGTTTCGCGCGCCGGCGACCCCGTCTTAATGGCGCGCGCCTTCGCCCTCGCGATCGAAGCGGGCCGGGCGGGCTTCCTCGCCGAGCCGATGACCCCGCGCGACATGGCCGAGCCTTCGACGCCGGTCATCGGCCGTCCCTTCGACAGACTGGCCTGAGGGAAACGGGGCGGTGGCGGCGCTGAAGCTCGATCCCTTCTATCTCATCGTCGACGACGCTGATTGGCTTCCCCGCCTGGCGCCGCAGGGCGTCAAGCTCGTGCAGCTGCGGGTCAAGGATCGAGTCTGGTCCGAGACGCGCGCGCAAATTGCGTCGGCGCGGGAAATCTGCGCCCGCCATGGCGCAACGCTCGTCGTCAACGACCATTGGCGGCTCGCGATCGACGAAGGCTGCGACTTCGTCCATCTCGGCCAGGGCGATCTCGACGGGGCGGATATTGCGGCGCTGCGCCGCGCCGGCGTCAGGATCGGCGTTTCGACCCATGACGAAGCCGAACTCGACCGCGCGTTGTCCATCGCCGCCGACTATGTCGCGCTCGGGCCGATCTATCCGACGCTCCTGAAACAGATGGAATTTGCGCCGCAGGGACTCGCCCGGATCGGCGCCTGGAAATCGGCGATCGGCGAGACGCCTCTGGTCGCGATCGGCGGACTGACCCCCGAGCGCGCCATCGCCGCGCTTGCTGCGGGCGCGGACGCCGCCTGCGTCGTCACCGACATTTTGCGCAACACCGACCCAGAGGCCCGCGCGCGGGAATGGCTCTCTGCGACGCAGCCCTGGCGCGGCGGCGCAGGCTTCTTCGCGCCGGACTATGCCGGCGCCAGAATATGCCCCTCGCTCAATCACGGCGAACGCCTGCGGCCGATCTCATCGCTGGTGCTTCATTACACGGGGATGCAGACCGGGGAATCGGCGCTCGCCCTGCTCTGCAGCCCCCGCTCGGCCGTCTCGGCGCATTATGTCGTCGAGGAGGATGGCCGCGTTCTGCAGCTCGTGCCCGAGTCGCGGCGCGCCTGGCACGCGGGAAAAAGCTTCTGGGCCGGCGAGACGGACATGAATTCCGCGTCGATCGGGATCGAAATCGTTCATCCCGGTTACCTCGACCCCCGCCCCTATCCGGCGGCGCAAATCGAGGCGACGGCGGCGCTCGCCCGCGACATCTGCCGGCGCCACGCCATACCGCCAGAGCGCGTGCTGGCCCATTCCGACATCGCTCCCGGCCGCAAGCGCGATCCCGGCGAGTTCTTTCCCTGGGAGGAGCTTGCCCGGCGCGGCGTCGGGCGGATCGTCGAGAGGGGCTTCTCCGAGGGCGCAGCGACGGTCTCGCTTGGCGAAGAGGGCCCCAAGGTCGCTTCGCTCCAGCGCGACCTCGCCGCTTACGGCTATGGCGTCGAAGAGACCGGCGTCTATGACGCGCAGACGGTCCATGCGGTCGAGGCCTTCCAGCGCCATTTCCGCCGCGCCAAAGTCGACGGCCGCGCCGACGGCGAAACCCGCGTCGCGCTTGCCCAGCTCATCGCGGCGCTGGGAGAACGGGTTTGAAAGCCGTCGTCGTGACGGGGGCCTCGACCGGAATCGGCGCCTCCTGCGTCGACCTGTTGGTCGAGAAGGGATTTCTCGTTTTCGCCTCGGTCCGCAAGGAGTCCGACGCCGCCGCGCTCGCCGCGCGGCATGGCGCCGCCGTCGTTCCGCTTCTTTTCGACGTGACCGACGCAGACGCCGTCGCTTCAGCCGCGCGGAGCGTCGAGGCGCGGCTTGAGGGCGAAACGCTCGCCGGCCTCGTCAACAACGCCGGCGTCGCCGTTCCCGGCCCGCTGCCGCATCTGCCGATCGACGACTTCCGGCGCCAGATCGAGGTCAATCTCATCGGCCAGCTACAGGTCATTCAGGCCTTCGCGCCGCTGCTCGGCGCCGGCGAAGAGCGGCGCGGAGCGCCTGGGCGGATCGTCAACATGAGTTCGGTCGCGGGACGCTTCGCCGCGCCATTCCTTGGCGCCTACAACGCCTCGAAATTCGGGCTCGAAGGCCTGTCCGACGCGCTGCGGCGCGAGTTGATGGTTTATGGCGTCGACGTGATCCTGATTGAGCCGGGGATGATCGCGACACCGATCTGGGACAAGGCCGAAGAGACCTATCTCGGCATGTTCGCGGACACGGCCTATGCCGCCCCGGCCCGCCGAATGCTGAAATGGCTTGTCGAAGAAGGCCGCCGCGCGCCTGGGCCGGAGGCCGTCGCGCAGGCCGTGCTGCGGGCGCTGACCGACCCGCGCCCGCCCGTCCGCATTCCGGTCGTCAGGAATCGCTTTACCGACTACACGCTGCGCAGCCTATTGCCGGCGCGGCTCGTCGACTGGCTGACGGCGCGGCGTCTGGGGTTGTTGAAGGGAGCTTCGGATGGATCAGGGGAGTGCTGACCGTATCGAACGTCGTCAACTCAGGGCCGCCCGCAGGTCAGAAAGCGTCGCCATGAGCGTTAAGTCTTCGAACGGCGAGGGTTCGAAGCCAAGCGCCAGGTAGAATGCTGCGGCATCGGGGGAGATGGCGTGAACCACGACGCCTCGGATGCCGATCGCCTCCGCCGCTTGCAGGACGCGCTGAGTGGCGTCGCGGATCAGCGCACGACCAAGACCCTGCTTCTGGCGCGAGCGATCAATCGCCAATCGGCCAAGCACGGCGACCGGCACGGGATCTGGCATATTGCGTCGAAGCCTTGGCGACGCCGCGGCGATCGCGACCGCCCCGGACGCAAGCGCGTAGTAGGCGACCACGCTCGGGCCGTCGCAGATGACGTAAGTGCGAGACGCGCCGCCCGCCTGATTGGCGCGGGCGCGGCGTTTGAGCCACTCGTCGAGAACGGGAACGCCGCAGTTGAAGGCTGATAATTCGTCGGCGTCGGATATTGGGCGGGGTGGCCCGGTCGTCACTCCCACGGCGCTTTGGTCGTCATCATGCGCCGCAACCTCTCGTTCGGCGCGGGCGGCGCATCGAGCCGCTCGACGAAGCGCGCATAGTCTTCCGGGCTAATATTGAACAGGGTGCGATCCAGCAGGGCGTCCTGGGCCGCGCGGCGCCCGGCTTCGAGCAGAAATTCGGTGCGAGTCTTGCCGAGAAGCGTCGCGGCGCGCGCGATGAGTTCGCGGTCTTCAGGCTTAACGCGAAGATTGAGCGTCTCTCGCTTCGCGGTTGAATGATCTGCGGCCAAGGCGGCTCTCCTTTGGGCAAATTCCTTTCGCCTTTAGCATGACGTAACGCCGATGTCATTACGCGTCACAAGCCGCAAACGCCCTTCCTTGTAGGATCATTTTTGAACGAACCGCCCTCTGCCGAAAGGACCGTCATGTCTCCCTTTTCCGATCGACTTTTCATTCGCCTGGGCCAATTCTTCGAAGGCGCCGCGGAAGGGCGTTTTGCGATCTGTGCACTTATCTTGACCTTTGCCTTGGTTGTAGTTCTGATCGCGGTTCGACTTTTAGGGGCCGCTTGACCTTGAAGCCGTTACAGGCGACCTAGAGCCGACCCCCGAAACAGCCGCGACGAGAAACCATGACCGACGCCGTTTTGATCGAGGCTCAAGAGACCCGCCTGCCCGATCCGGTCGCCGCCGAGCCGGCGCTCCGCCGGCCGACCTGCGCGGTCGCGATCGGGACCGGACCCGGAGCCGTTATCGTGGGCGGCGGCGCCCCGGTCGTCGTTCAGTCGATGACCAACACCGATACGGCCGACGTCGACCAGACCGTCGCGCAGGTCACGGCGCTGGCCCAGGCCGGCTCGGAACTGGTGCGCATCACCGTCGATCGCGACGAGGCGGCCGCCGCCGTGCCGCATATCCGCGACAGGCTCGACCAAAAGGGCGTGAACGTCCCGCTCGTCGGCGATTTCCACTACATCGGCCACAAGCTTCTCGCCGATCATCCCGCCTGCGGCGAGGCGCTCGCCAAATACCGCATCAATCCCGGCAATGTCGGCTTCAAGGAGAAGAAGGACAGGCAGTTCGCCTCGATCGTCGAGCTTGCCGCCAGGTGCGGCAAGGCGGTGCGCATCGGCGCCAATTGGGGTTCGCTCGACCAGGAGCTCCTGACCTATCTCATGGACTTGAACCACGCCTCGGACCGGCCGCTCGACGCGCGCGCCGTGACCCGCGAGGCGCTGGTCCGTTCGGCCCTGATGTCGGCGCGCCGCGCCGAGGAAATCGGCCTCTCCAAGGACCGCATCGTCATCTCGGCGAAAGTCTCGGCGGTGCAGGACCTCATCGCCGTCTACCGCATGCTGGCGGCGCGCAGCGACTATGCGCTGCATCTCGGCCTCACCGAGGCCGGCATGGGCTCGAAGGGCGTGGTCGCGTCCTCGGCCGCGCTTGGCGTGCTGCTGCAGGACGGCATCGGCGACACGATCCGCGTGTCGCTGACGCCCGAGCCCGGCGGCGACCGCGCGCTCGAAGTGCGCGTCGCCCAGGAAATTCTGCAGACCATGGGTTTCCGCACCTTCGTGCCGCTCGTCGCCGCCTGCCCCGGCTGCGGCCGCACCACTTCGACCGTGTTCCAGGAACTCGCGCGCGACATCCAGGCGCATATCCGCGAGCGAATGGCGGTCTGGCGCATGCGCTATCCCGGCGTCGAGACGCTCAACGTCGCGGTGATGGGCTGCATCGTCAATGGCCCCGGCGAATCGAAACACGCCGACATCGGCATTTCGCTCCCCGGCACGGGCGAGACGCCGGCGGCGCCTGTCTTCATCGACGGCAAGAAGGCGATGACGCTGCGCGGCGAAGGCATCGCCGAGGACTTCACCCGCATCGTCGATGATTACGTCATCCGCCGTTTCGGCGGCGGCGAGAAGGGCGAAGCGGCCGAGTAGGCCCCCTCCCCAACCCTCCCCCGCTTCGCGGGAGAGGGAGCAGAGTGCGCGCTTCAATAAAGCAACGCGAACGCTGATCGTTTGCGACCCCTCTCCCGTCCGAAGTCGGCTGTTGCCGACTTCGGCATAGATGCGCAAACCGGGAACACCCGGTTTGCGAAGCGGGGGAGGGACAGGGAGGGGGAGCTATCAATGCACGTGCAGCGCCTCCGCGGCCCTTTGCAGATCGCGCCAGGCGGCAGGCTTTAAGGCCGCGCTTTTCAACATCGCTTCGAGGCTCGAAAAAACAAAGGCGCGGGCGACATGCGCGCCGCAGCGGACTTCGAATGATTTCCCGCGCAGCTTTCCGACAGGTTCGTTCGTCGCGAGCATGATCCGCGCCGGCGCCTCGCCGAAGAGCAGCAGAACGTCTGGCCGCGCCAGCTCCACCCGGCGGCGCGCGAAGGGCGCGAATATCGCCGCCTCATGCGGCGCGAGCGGCCGATCGCCGGGCGGGCGCCAGGGAGCGACGTAGGCGAGCGAGGCGCTTTTGCGATCGAACCCGATCGCCGCGAGCATATTGTCGAGGAGCTTCGCGGAAAGTCCGCTGAACGCTTCGCCGCTCGTCTCTTCCGCCGCGCCCGGCGCCGCGTCGAAGGCGATGAGTCGCGCTCCAGGGGCGCCGGCCCCGAACAGAAAATGCTGCGCCATGTCGCGGAAGGGCGCGTGCGGGAAATCGGCGAGACGCGCGGCGAGTTCGTCAAGGTCGCGCGCGCCGGCCGCCGCTTCCTGCGCAGCGCGAATGGCTTCGTCGGGCGCGGCGATCGGCGCCGCCGCGCGGCGCGGGCGTTCCACGGCGAGCGGTTGCGGCGGGGTCGCAAGCGTTGGCGCCGGTTCTGCTGGTTCGGCGAACGGCGCAACGGTCGCCCGCGCGCTGTCGGCATAACGGTCGTACGGCGTCTCGTCGAGCGCGAGATCGACGCCGCTCTCGACGTGCCAGTCGAGGAGCGCAAGGAGCGCAGCGCGGGTTTCGGACGTCGGGGGCGCGGCCATGAGCGACATTATCGCAGCTTGCGAAAGCCGTCATCGCTCGCGCTCGGAGCGATCAGCAGCAGCGAAAGGCGCGCTCGCCGCCGGCGCCAAATCGCGCATTCTCGCGCGCGCGGAAAAATTCGTCGCGCGCCATGATCGGCGTTCCGTCATGGCGGGCGCGAATATGGGCGACATAGGCGTCATAATCGCCCTGGCCGACCATCAGCCGCGCGCCATCGCGCAGTTTCCGCGCGAGCCGATTGAGATCAAGCCCGGGCAGGCCGCAGATCGCGCAATTCATCTTCGGTCTCCCGCGTAGTGACATGCTCGGCGGCGCGCGCGGCGCGAATGGCTCTGATCGCGAAGCCGAGCATCGCCAGAACCAGCGTGACGTAAATCGCGCAAAGCGTCGCGTCGACATAGTCGTTGAAGATGACGCGTTGCATCTCGGCGAGCGTCTTCGCCGGCGCCAGCAGCTGATCCTTGTCGGCGGCGGCCGCGAATTTTCTGGCGTGCGCCAGAAAGCCGATGCGCGGATCCTCGTGAAAGATTTTTTCAAACGCCGCGGTCAGCGTGCAGATATAGAGCCACGCCGTCGGCGCGATGGCGACAAAGGCGTAGCGCTCGCGCTTCATTCGATAGAGCACGACGACGCAGAGCGTCAGCGCGATCGCCGCGAGCATCTGGTTGGCGATGCCGAACAGCGGCCACAGCGTGTTGATGCCGCCGAGCGGATCGATCACGCCCTGATAGAGGAAATAGCCCCAGCCGCTGACCGCGATGGCGGTCGCGGCGAGATTCGGCGCCCAAGCCCTTGTGTTGCCGAAGGCGGGGAAGAAGGCGCCGAAGAGGTCCTGGATCATGAAGCGCGCGACGCGAGTGCCGGCGTCGATCGTGGTGAGGATAAAGAGCGCCTCGAACAGAATGGCGAAATGATACCAGAACGACCGCATCGCCGAGCCGCCGACGGCGGAGGAGAGAATATGCGCCATGCCGACGGCGAGCGTCGGCGCGCCGCCGGTGCGCGACAAGATCGTCTTCTCGCCAACTTCAGCAGCGACGCCGGACAGCGTCTCGGGCGTGACCGCAAAGCCCCATGAGGAGATCGCCGCGGCGGCGGAGTCGGGAGTCGCGCCGATCAACGCCGGCGCGCTGTTCATCGCGAAATAAACGCCGGGCTCCAGCACGCTCGCGGCGATGAGCGCCATGACGGCGACGAAAGACTCCATCAGCATGGCGCCGTAACCGATGAAGCGGGTCTGCGTCTCGTCGCCGATCATCTTCGGCGTCGTGCCCGAGGAAACGAGCGCATGAAAGCCCGACACCGCGCCGCAGGCGATGGTGATGAACAGAAACGGGAAGACGCTGCCGGCGAACACCGGTCCCGTGCCGTCGATGAAGCGGCTGATCGCGGGCATTTTGAGATCGGGCCAGACGATGAAAATGCCGAGCGCCAGCGACAGAATCGTGCCGATCTTCAAGAAGGTCGAGAGATAGTCGCGCGGCGCCAGCAACAGCCACACCGGCAGGACCGAAGCGACGAAGCCATAGGCGATGAGCATGAAGGCGAGCGTCTCGCCCTTGAAGGCAAAGAGCGGCGCAAGCAGCGCGCTCTCCGACACGGTGCGGCCGAAGGCGATGCTTGCGAGCAGCAGAACGAAGCCGATCGCCGACATTTCGGCGATGCGCCCCGGCCGCAGATAGCGGCCGTAGACGCCCATGAACACCGCGATCGGCAGAGTCGCGAAAACGGTGAACGCGCCCCAGGGACTGTCGGCGAGCGCCTTGACGACGACGAGCGCCAGCACCGCGAGCAGGATGATCATGATCGTCAGAATGCCAAACATCGCGATGACGCCGGGAACGCGTCCCATCTCGGTCTTGATCAGATCGCCGAGCGAGCGCCCGTCGCGCCGCGTCGAAATGAACAGGACGAGAAAATCCTGCACGGCGCCGGCGAAGATGACG
>JACOWC010000048.1 GCA_016177005.1 Methylocystis sp. | reverse complement strand
CCCAACCCTCCCCCGCGTTCCGCGGGAGAGGGAGCGGGCGCGGCCCTTCGTCAAGAGCGTAGCCAACGCCAATCGTTAGCGTCCCCTCTCCCGCGAAGCGGGGGAGGGACAGGGAGGGGGCCGCCACTTTGAATGACGCGGGCCACTAGTGCTATTACCGCTCAGACCTGCCCGCCTATTCCGGATCCGGCTGGGGCGGAGGTTGGCCCTATTACGGCAATGCCGGCGATGGCGGCTGCTATCAGCGCCGCCGCGTGTGGACCCATTGGGACTGGCGACGCCAATGGGTGAACGTCTGCTGGGGCGACGGCGGCTGAGGCTGGTAAGCCGACCTCCTGGCGGTTGCGGCGACGCTGATAATGACTAGATTGCGGGCTTCGTCACTCGCGAGGCCACGTTCATGCCGCAGCACGCGCGCGTCATCATCATCGGCTCCGGCCCGGCCGGCTACACGGCGGCGATTTACGCCGCGCGGGCGCTGCTCGAGCCGATGCTCATCGCCGGCTTTGACCAGGGCGGTCAGCTCATGATCACGACCGAGGTCGAGAATTACCCCGGCTTCGCCGAGCCCATCCAGGGACCCTGGCTCATGGAGCAGATGCGCCTGCAGGCCGAACATGTCGGGACCAAGCTCGTCTCCGACCATATCGTCGAGGCGCGCCTCGACGAGCGGCCGTTTCGGCTCGTCGGCGACAGCGGCAAGAGCTACACCTGCGACTCGCTCATCATCGCCACCGGCGCCAAGGCGAAATGGCTTGGCCTGCCGAGCGAAGAAAAATTCAAGGGCTTCGGCGTCTCCGCCTGCGCGACCTGCGACGGCTTCTTCTTCCGCGGCAAGAAAGTGCTTGTCGTCGGCGGCGGCAACACCGCGGTCGAGGAAGCGCTTTATCTTTCAAACCTCGCGTCACATGTGACGATCGTTCACCGCCGCGACGAATTCCGCAGCGAGCGCGTTCTGGTGAAGCGTCTGCTCGCCCAGAAAAACGTTTCGATTCTCTTCAATCACGTCATCGAAGAGATCGTCGGCGACGAGAACCCGCTGAGCGTCACCGGCGCGCGCGTCAAGAATGTCGCGACCGGCGCGATCCACACGCTTGACGCGGACGGCGTCTTCGTCGCCATCGGCCATTCGCCGGCGTCGGAACTCTTCCGCGGCCAGCTGACGGTGAAGCCGTCCGGCTATATCGCCGTCGAGCCGGGGACGACGCGCACCAGCCTGCCAGGCGTCTTCGCCGCCGGCGACGTCGCCGACGAAGTTTACCGTCAGGCGGTCACCGCGGCGGGGCTCGGCTGCATGGCGGCGCTGGAAGTGGAGAAATTCCTGCTCGACGCGCCGAGCGCGGCGATCAAGGAAATCGCCTAGAGACGTGGCCTCATTTCCCCTCCCCCCGCTTGCATTCCCCTCCCCTCCGCAAGCGGGGGGATGGAATGAGGCGAAGACCTAGCGAACGTAATGTCCGATCTCCTTCTCGAACTGTTTTCCGAAGAAATTCCGGCGCGCATGCAGCGGCAGGCGGCTGACGACCTCAAGCGGCTCGTCACCACTGCGCTCGTCGATCGCGGCCTGACCTATGAGGGCGCCGCCGCCTATGCGACGCCTCGGCGTCTCGCGCTGCAAGTGGTCGGCCTGCCGTCGCGCCAGCCGGATCTGCGCGAAGAGCGCAAAGGTCCGCGCGTCGGCGCGCCGGAGGCGGCGATCGCCGGCTTTCTGAAAAGCGCCGGCCTCGCCTCGCTCGATCAAGCGAGGATCGAGAAGGACAAGAAGGGCGCCGAGTTTTATCTCGCCGTCATCGAACGCGCCGGCGCGCAAACCATCGACGTGCTCGCCGATATTCTGCCGGCGATCGTCAAGAGCTTTCCCTGGCCGAAATCGATGCGCTGGGGCGCCGCCTCAGAGCGTACGGATTCGCTGCGCTGGGTGCGGCCGCTCCATTCGATCGTCGCGACTTTCGGACCGGAGACCGAGACGCCCGACCAGGTGAAGCGCTTCGACGATTACGCGCTCGCGCTCGAACACGCCAAGGTCGTCATCGATCCGGCGCGCCGGCGCGACATCATTCTGCATGACGCGAAGGACCTCGCCTTCGCGCAGGGGCTGGAGCTTGTCGAAGACGCTGCCCTCCTCGAAGAAGTCGCCGGGCTCGTCGAATGGCCGGCGACGCTGATGGGCAAGTTCGACGAGAGTTTTCTTATCATTCCGCCGGAAGTGATCCGCGCGACGATAAGGGTGAACCAGAAATGTTTCGTGCTTCGGCAGTCGGCAATCGGCAGTCGTCGGTCGAAGACCGAAGACCGACTGCCGACTGCCGACTGCCTCACCAACCGCTTCATCCTCGTCTCGAACATCGAGGCGAGCGACGGCGGCGCGACGGTCGTCGCCGGCAATGAGCGGGTCATCGCCGCTCGGCTGTCTGATGCAAAATTCTTCTACGAGACCGACCTCAAGTTGAGGCTCGAAGAGCGGCTGCCCAAGCTCGATTCAATCGTCTTTCACGAAAAGCTCGGCACGCAGGGCGAGCGGGTGAAGCGCATCGCGGCGCTGGCGAAAGAGCTTGCGCCGATCGTCGGCGCAGATGCCGGAAAAGCCGAACGCGCGGCGACGCTCTGCAAGGCCGATCTCGTTTCCGAAATGGTTGGAGAGTTTCCTGAGCTGCAAGGGCTGATGGGCCGCTATTACGCGAGTGCGCAGGGCGAGGACGCGAGCGTCGCCGCGGCGATCGAGGAGCATTACAAGCCGCAGGGTCCGAACGACCGCATCCCGACCGATCCGGTCTCGATCGCCGTCGCGCTCGCCGACAAGCTCGACACGCTCGTCGGCTTCTGGGCGATCGACGAAAAACCGACGGGGAGCAAGGACCCCTATGCGCTGCGCCGTGCGGCGTTGGGGATGATCAGGATCGTGCTGGAGAATGAGCTGCGTTTGCCGCTCCACGGCGTCATGGCCGGGCTTGTCCCGGCCATCCACGCGCAACGTGAGGGCGTGGATGCCCGGAACAAGTCCGGGCATGACGCGGCGACGGATCTCCTCGAATTTTTCATCGATCGACTGAAAGTCTACTTGCGCGACAAGGGCGTCAGACACGATCTGATAGATGCGGCGCTTGGCGCCGTCGCTTTCGCAGACTCCGAGAAGGAAGAAGCTGCGAGCGTGCCGCTACAGGACGATCTCCTCATGATCACCCGCAAGGTCGAGGCGCTCGATAAATTCCTTGCAACCGACGACGGCAGGAATCTGCTCGCGGGTTTCCGCCGCGCCGTCAATATTCTCAAGATCGAAGAGAAGAAGGACGGGCCGGACGCCTATGCGCATCGCCACGCGCCGAATCTGCGCATCGAGCCGCAGGAGCATAGACTCGCCGCGGCGATCGCCCGCGCCCGGGAAGAAACGGCGGAGCATCTTGCTAAGGAAGATTTCGCCGGCGCCATGCGCGCGCTGTCGAAACTTCGCGCGCCGGTCGACGCCTTCTTCGACGATGTGACGGTCAACGCCGACAACGCCGATCTGCGCCTCAATCGCCTGCGCCTGCTCGCTGAACTGCGCCGGGTGATGATGGGCGTCGCCGATTTCGGCAAGATCGCAGGCGAAGCGGGGACGGCGTAACCCTCTCCCATAGGGAGAGGGTTCTTCGCCCTACGCCCCGTTGCCGGTGAAATTGCGCGGCGCCGGCGAGATGATTTTCGCCGAGCCGCCGCCGATCTCCAGCACCGACAGGCCGCGCTCATTGCCGCCGTCCGGCTTGAAGCGGAAGACGCCGTCGGCGCCGTTGAAGCCGGACGGGTTGGTCAGCACGCTTTCCGAATAGCGCTGCGAGCCTTGCGACCGCGACAGGGCGATGGCGAGCGACACCGCGTCATAGGCGAGCGTCGCCACGCGCGCCGGGTCAGAGCCATATTTCGCCTTGTAGCGCTGCGCGAAGGCGTTGAAGCCGGCGTTCTCCGGCGCCGTGAACCAGGCGCCCTGCAGCGCCGGCAGGCTCAGCGTGCGCGCGTCGTTCCATAGACCCGTGCCGAAAATCTGCACCTTCTTCGAGTCGATGCCGTTCGCCACCAACTCCTTCGACACGGCGGTCATCGCCTCCGCCTGCTCGGGAATGAACAACGCGTCGAACTGATCGCGCGCGGCGGCCAGACGCTTCACCGACTCGCCCGGCGCGCCGGGCTTGTAGCGCTCGATGACCGGCACGCGGACGCCATAGGTCGCGGCGCTTTGCTGGAACTGCGCCATCGCCAGCGTGCCATAGTCGTTTTCGGGAACGAGCGCGGCGATCGACTTCTTGCCGTGCTGCGAGGCGAAACTGACGCCCCGGTCGACATAGCCTTCGACCGGGAAGGATAGGAGATAGCTGCCGCGGCCGGCGGCCGACGAGTCGGTGGAAAAGGCGATCATCGGCTTGTTGGCGGCGCGCGCGACGCGGCTCGCCTCCTTGACGCCGGCGCCGAACACCGGACCGAGAATGATTTCCGCGCCCTCGTTGATCGCCAACTGAGTCGCCGCGGCGGCGCCCAACGGCGTCGAGCGATCGTCCTTGACGAGGATCGTCACGTCATTGGCGCCGCTGTCGGCATAAGCGAGCTTTGCGGCGTTGAGCAGCGACCCGCCGACGGACGAAGGGCCCGACGGACCGGTCAAAGGCACGATCAGCGCGATCTTCACCGCGCCCGTTCCGATCGCTTCGCCTTCCGCCGGCCCGGTCTGCGTCGAGGCGCTCAACTTCAGATCGCGCGCGCCGGGCGCCCAAGGGCCGCTGATCGGATTGCAGGCGGCGAGCAGCGCCGCGAGACCAAAAAGCGCGGCATGTTTCATCACGGCCCGGCGCCTGGGCGCGCCGGCGCGCCGGTGAGAAGACAATGTCGGCATAACATCCCCCTGCGCCGAAGGCTCTCGCCATGGCGCGGCTATTCTGCGCTAAGGTCCGAGTCCCTGGCGGAAAGTCAATATACAGCCCATTTGGAAGAATTGCGGCCTTGGGCGCAGTTTGGGCGCATCTTGGGCGCAGTTTGCGCTTGTCCTGTTAAACGAACATCATGTATCTTAAAAAGAACGAATATCGGCGACGCGCATGACCATCGAGGCTGTTTCTCCGCCTGCCGCGAGCTACACCGCCTTCGGCCTGCGCGCCGAAGCGGAGAGAATCGAGCCCGGACTCCACCTTGTCGCGACGCCGATCGGCAATCTGAAAGATATTTCGTTTCGCGCGCTCTCCACCCTCGCCGCGGCGGATGCGGTCCTCGCCGAGGACACGCGGGTCACCAAGACGCTGCTCGCCCATTACGCTGCTCGCCCATTACGGGATTTCGACGCCGCTCGTCGCCTATCACGAGCATAACGCCAGGGTCATTCGCCCGCATCTTCTGGCGCGGCTCGAGGCCGGGGCGAAGCTCGCGCTCGTTTCCGACGCCGGCACGCCGCTCGTCTCCGACCCTGGGTTTCGGCTGGTTCAGGAGGCGCTGGAGAAAGGCGTGCATGTGACCTCGGTGCCCGGGCCTTCCGCCGTGCTCGCGGCGCTGGTCGTCGCCGGATTACCGACCGACCGCTTTTTTTTCGAAGGGTTTCTGCCGCACAAGAGCGGCCCGCGCCGCGCGCGGCTCGCCGAACTCGCTAATATTCCCGGCACGCTGGTGTTTTTCGAAAGCCCGCGCCGACTGGTCGAAACGCTCGCCGATTGCGCGGCGGTGCTCGGCAAACGCAATGCGGCGATCGCGCGCGAACTGACCAAGATGTTCGAATCGGTCCGTCGCGGCGCGCTCGACGAACTTGCAGTTGCGCTCGCCGAAGAGGAGCCGCCGAAAGGCGAAATCGTGCTGCTCGTCGCCCCGCCCGGCGCCGGCGCGGCTGAGACCGCCGCCGCCGATCTCGACGCCAAAATCGAAGAGGCGCTAACGGCGCATTCGGTGAAGGACGCGGCGAGCGTGGTTTCGGCGGCGACCGGCCAGCCGCGCCGGCAGGTTTATGCGCGAGCGTTGGAGCTCGCGGCTGGGCGGGGGAAGTAAGATGAACTTGCGGCCCCTCCCCAACCCTCCCCCGCTTCGCGGGAGAGGGAGTCCGACTCGGGTCCCTGCAATGAAACTGCGCAATCTGCGTCGTTAGGGTCCCCTCTCCCGTCCGAAGTCGGCTGTTGCCGACTTGGGGTTCGATGCGCAAACCGGGAACACCCGGTTTGCGCAGCGGGGGAGGGACAGGGAGGGGGCACAGTGATCACGCCTGTTTCATGATGAGCGAGACAAAGCACCACGCCCGCCGCGCCGCCTACGCCTATGGCCTGCGCGCCGAGACCGTCGCCACGCTGTGGCTGCGGGCGCGGCTCTACAAAATTCTCGCGCGCAATTTTCGAGCGCATGGCGGCGAGATCGACATCATCGCGCGGCGCGGGCGCACGATCGCCTTTGTCGAAGTGAAGGCGCGCGGCGCGCTCGACGACGCCATCATCGCCATCACGCCGCAAAAGCGACGCCGCTTCTCGTTCGCCGCAGGCCGCTGGGTCGCCGCGAACCCCTGGGCGATGAGCTATACGCTGCGCGCCGACGCGATTTTTCTCGCGCCGGGCCGGCTGCCACGCCACCTTGAAAACGCGTTCGAACTTCGCATCGGATGACGCATCACGCGGTCTGGATGAACCGCCGCTCGAAGCCTTCCAGCGCCACCGCCGTCAACACGCCAGACTTGAACGCCTGTGTGTCGAGATTGATCCGGTTCGGCAAATCCTCGACGTCGCGATGCGGCGTATGCCCATGCACGATCACCTTCCCGAAGGACTGATCGCAGTCGAGAAACCCCTCGCGAATCCACATCAGATCGTGAGGGTCCTGCAAATGCAGCGGCCGGCTTCGCCGCACGCCGGCATGGCAGAAGAAATAGCCGCCATATTCCGTCCAAAGCCTGGTTTCTTCGATGAAGCGGCGATGCTCCTTGGGGAAATGCGCGAGAAATTTCACGCGAACCCGCGACGCGCCGCCGAGCGCGAATTCTTCGCCGGCGTCGACGCCGTAGGAATGCAGAGTCGTCAGCCCGCCGTTGTAAACCCATTGATCGAGCGCCGCGGCGTCGTCGAGAAAGCGCAGCAACGATTCTTCATGATTGCCGCGCAGCGCGACGATCGGCGTCGGAAAATCCCCCGAAGACAGGCGCTTCAACACGCCGTTGGAGCCAAGCCCGCGGTCGATGTAATCACCCACAAAAATGGTGACCGGCTGTCGGCAAGGGCGCGTCGCGAGATCCTTGGAGATCGCCTCAGCGAGACCGTGGAGAAGATCGGCGCGGCCATGGATGTCGCCGATCGCATAAATGCGCATGCCGGGCGGCGCCTCGGCAGTCCTTATGGCGGAGGGGAATGAGCGAATCGTCATGCCATTTGATCATTTACCGTCGCCAATCGCCCTGACGAGGCGGTAAGAAAGCGTTGGGGGGTGGCCTCATTCGTGGGAATGGTTGTGGTCCTTTCCACTCGCCGCTCAGGAGCCGAGAATGCAGCCAGAAGCAGAAGAGGCGGGGAGCATGCTGAATTTGAAGAGAGTTTTTGATCATGCGGCCCGCCTTGCGCTGATTCTCGCGTCTGCCCTGACCTTTACCGTCAGCGCGCCGGTTTTTGCCGACACCCCGGACGAAACCTTCAAGGCGCTGGGTCTTGCCAAGACCGCTTCCCCCAAAGCGCTTTATGAAGCGCTGACCAAGCGCTACTACGACGAATCGCAAGGGGCCGGCAAAGGATCGTTCTCGAAATATTGGGAGCCGATTCCGATCTCCAAATATCTCAATCCGCATGATTTCTATAAGCCGCCGCAAACGATCGACGTCGACGCCAAGCGCGGCGACTGCGTCGAATGCCACAGCCAAGTCACGCCCGGCTGGACGCATAGCTGGAAGGGCAGCGTGCACGGCAATCTCGACGCGATCCGCGCTCTGCCCGATTCGGATGCGCGCGCCTATAAAAAGGCGATGATCGCCGAGGTCGAGAACAACCTTCGCTCGATGGGAACGCTCAAGAATGGCGAGACCCTGAAAGAAGTCGGCTGCATCGACTGCCATATGGGAGTCGGCAAGGACCACGGCCAGCACAAGGTCGAACTGCGGATGCCCGACGCCGCCGCCTGCGGACAGTGCCATGTGCAGCAATTCGCCGAGCGCGAGTCGGAGCGCGACACCTTCACCTGGCCGCAGGATCAATGGAAGCCCGGCCATCCCTCACATGCGCTGTCGATGAAGGCCAATGTCGAAAACGCGGTGTGGGCGGCGATGGAGCAGCGCGAGGTCGCGGAAGGCTGCACCTTCTGCCACACGCCGCAGACGACCTGCAATTCCTGCCACACGCGCCATGAGTTCTCGGCCGTGCAGGCGCGCAAGCCGCAAGCCTGCGCCATCTGCCACAATGGCGTCGATCACAATGAATTCGAAGGCTACATGCTCTCGAAGCACGGAACGATCTATCAGACGCGCGGCGACACATGGGACTGGAACGTCCGCCTCGCCGACGCGATGGAAAAGGGCAAGATGAACGCGCCGACCTGCGCCTTCTGCCACATGGAGTATCAAGGCAAATTCACGCACAATATGGTGCGCAAGGCGCGCTGGGCCTTCGTGCCGATGCCGAAGATTGCGGAAAATTTGAACCACCCCTGGTTCACGCAGCGCAAGGAATCATGGGTTTCGACCTGCTCCAACTGTCACTCCGACAGGTTCGCCCGCGCCTATCTCGACGGCATGGATAAGGGGATCATCTCCGGTCTTGAGATCACCGAGAAGGCGCGCAGCGTTCTCGTCAAGCTCTATAACGACAAACTGCTGCCGGGCCAGATGACGAACCGTCCGGCGCCGCCGGCGCCCGAGAAGGACGATGCGGGCGGATTCTTCCAGCTATTCTGGCAGAAGGGCAACAATCCGAGCGCCATCGAATATGTCTTCGCCGACATGTGGGAGCACCATCAGATCAAGCACTACAAGGGGCTCGCGCATATGAACCCCGGCGGCTACACCTATACCGA
>JACOWC010000133.1 GCA_016177005.1 Methylocystis sp. | reverse complement strand
CCGCCGGCGCGATCAATCGGACGGCGCGCTACGGCGGCAAGATGGACATGTTTCTGCGCGTCGACGGCGAGAAGCTCGGCTTCTGGAAAGGGCTCAAATTCAACGCCCAATATGAGCATTACTTCGGCCGCAACTTAAACCGGCAGGACCTCGCTCTGCTGCCGGTCAATGTCGCCCAGGCGTTCATCGAGCGCAACGGCTATCACTCGGCCCTGTCGATGACGCTGACCCAGGAGTTCAGCGAGCAATTCTCGGTGACGATCGGCAAATTCAACATGCTGACGCTCGCCGCGCAGACGCCGCTGGTCGGCGGCGGCGGCATCGACACCTTCATGAACCGGGCGTTCGCGCTGCCCTCGACCGGCATCGGCGTCAGCTCGCCCGAAAGCGTCGCCGACCGTCTGATCGTCGCGCCGCCCTATCTTTTGGGCGGCGTCGCCGCGCTCAAGACCAAATATTTCGACCTCAAGGTCATGGTCGCCGACCCGCGCAACGCTCAGCAGCCGCGCGTCATCGAACGGCCATTCGAGCGCGGCGTCGGCGCCGGGCTGATGGCGACCGTGCCCGTCGAGATCGGCGGGCTCCAAGGCTTCCACACCTTTCGCGTCGCCTACAGCAACGCAAGGGGGTTCGACCTCGAAGACATCGGCGAAAGCCAGACGATCGCCCGGCTCAGAGGAATCACCAAAAAGGGCTATCGCTTCGTTTCCTACGCCGTTCAGCAATATCTGGCGCAGAGCGCCACGGACCCCAAAGTCGGCTGGGGGGTATTTACGCTCGCGACTCTGTCGGACGGCAACCCCAATCCGGTCCGCTGGAGCCTGGTCGCCGGCCTTGCCGGCTACAATATGATGACGGGACGCGAAGACGATCGCTGGGGAGTCGGCTACTATCATTTCCGCCTGAGCCACCCGCTTCTCTCCGGACTCGAGGCGCGGCGGATTTTTCGCCGCAGCGAAAGCGGCGTCGAGGGCTTCTACAATTTCGCGGTGACCCGATGGCTGCGGCTTTCGGGCGACATCCAAATCATCGATCCGTGGAATCCGGTGAGGATGCGCGCCAGCTATCTCGGCCTGCGTCTGCAGACGAAGTTTTAGGAAAAGCAGTTCAGCGCAAACAAAAAGGCGAAGCCGTTCGTTTCCGAACGATCCTCGCCTTAAGGCCTGCCCTTTGGCCTAATCCGGGAGCGCGACCTGCAGCGTCAATTCGCGCAGGAGACGCTACGCATGTAACGGACTCGACCACTCTCGTCAGCTTTCGGCATGATGACGAGCGTGCAATCTTCATCCTCGGCGCCATAGGCGCGCCCCACTCGGATCGCCGATCCGCGCGCGAGCGGACGCAGGCCGACGTCGTTAAGGCTCACGGCGGCTTGGACGCCAGTGGCGGCGGATTGACTCTTCGGACTGGACGCCGACGGCGCGGCCGCGACAGCAGCAACCGCGCTGAAGACGACGGTCAATCCGAGAACAATCCGCGACGTGCGGCTCGCGAAAGGGCTTTCGCGCGAAACGGCCATTTAGGGCTCCCCACAGGGTGATCGGGAATTCAGCCGCGGACCGCTACTCGAACACTGCGACCCCGGACGTTTCCTCTTTTTGCCGGGGAGAAACGCCGTCGCCGGCGAATGGTTCCGCCGCAGTCACGAAATTTTAAGATTTCGCCGTAAGCCCGCCTTATCGTTCAAGGCGGGCGATGAGGCTCGACGTGTCCCAGCGCCGTCCGCCCATCTTTTCGACCTCGGCGTAAAACTGGTCGACCAACGCCGCGATCGGCAGGCGCGCGCCGTTGCGCCGCGCCTCGGCGAGGCAGATCGCCAGGTCCTTGCGCATCCATTCGACCGCGAAGCCGAAGTCGAATTCGCCGGCGAGCATTGTTTTCGTGCGATTTTCCATCTGCCACGACTGCGCCGCGCCATTCTTGAGAAGATCGACGACATTTTCGGCGTCAAGCCCTGCGGCTCCGGCGAAATGCAGCGCCTCCGCCAGGCTCTGGATGAGGCCGGCGATGGCGATCTGGTTGACCATCTTGGTGAGCTGGCCGGCGCCCGGCGGCCCCATCAGCCGGCAGGCGCGCGCGTAGCAGGCGATCACCGGCTCCGCACTGGCGAAGTCCGAGGGATCGCCACCACACATCACAGTCAACGCGCCGTTTTCGGCCCCGGCCTGCCCGCCGGAGATCGGCGCGTCGATGAAGCCGAGCCCGCGCGCGGCCGCCGCGGCATGGAGCTCCCGCGCGACCTGGGCCGAGGCTGTCGTGTGGTCGACGAAAATCGCGCCCGCCGACATGCCGGCGAAGGCGCCCTCCGCCCCGATCGTCACCGCGCGCAGATCGTCGTCATTGCCGACGCAGGAAAAGACGAACCCGGCGCCGGCCGTCGCTTCGGCAGGCGTCGAGAACCATTCCGCGCCGGGATGGGCGGCGGCGAATTTTTCGGCCTTGGCCTTGGTGCGGTTGTAGACCCGCACCCTATGGCCGGCGCGATGCAGATGGCCGGCCATGGGATAGCCCATGACGCCAAGGCCGATGAAAGCGACGGCGGCGGGCTCCATTACTCAGCCGCCCGTCATGCTCATATGCCGGGAGACGGCTGGGGTCGGCGCCGCGCGGTCGATGACGAAGTCGTGGCCTTTGGGCTTGCGCAGGATCGCGGTCTCGATCGCCTGGTGCAGCAGCGTGTCGTCGGCGCTTTCGCGCAGCGGCGCGCGCAAATCCGCCGCGTCCTCCTGACCGAGGCACATATACAGCGTCCCGGTGCAGGTGACGCGCACGCGATTGCAGCTTTCGCAGAAATTATGGCTGAGCGGCGTGATGAAGCCGACGCGTCCGCCGGTTTCGCGCACGCGCATGTAGCGCGCCGGCCCGCCGGTGCGGTAGTCGATCTCGTCGAGCGTGAAGGCTTCGCTCAGCCGGTCGCGCACCGCCTGCATCGGCAGATATTGATCGGCGCGTTCCGGCCCATCGAGTTCGCCGAGCGGCATCACTTCGATGAAGGTCATGTCCATTCCGCTGTCGTGAGCGAAGCGCACGAGCGGGACAAACTCGTCTTCATTGACGCCTTTCAGCGCCACGGCGTTGAGCTTCACCTTGAGGCCGGCGGCGCGGGCGGCGGCGATCCCCGCCAGAACCTGGGCATGCGCGCCGGTGCGGGTCAGCGCCCTGAAACGGTCCGGGTCGAGCGTGTCGAGAGAGACATTGACCCGCCGAACGCCACAGTCGGCGAGCTCCACGGCGTAACGCGAAAGCTGCGAGCCGTTGGTGGTGAGCGTCAGCTCCTCCAGCGCGCCCGATACAAGGTGGCGCGACAAAGCGCGAAACAGCTTCATCACGTCGTGACGCACCAGCGGCTCGCCGCCGGTGATGCGCAGCCTTTTGGTTCCGCGGGCGACAAAGGCGGAGCACAGTCTATCGAGCTCCTCGAGCGTCAGCAGATCGCGCCGCGGCAGGAACTGCATATGTTCCGACATGCAATAGACGCAACGGAAATCGCAGCGATCGGTGACGGAGACCCGCAGATAGGAGATCGTCCGCCCGAAAGGGTCGACAAGCGGCGCCGGCGCGGCGACCGCGGGCGCCGCCGTTACGGGCATCCTGGCGTGGACGTTCATCCTATCCTCGAACCGGCGGAAGTTTCAGCGTCATCCATATATTGCCGGAACGCGGGCGCGTGAAGCCCATAGGCCGCCGAGCCGCCGCCGGGGACAAAATCGAGGAGAGGTCCGCTGCGGTTCGCGCTCTCTTATCCGGCGGCGTCCCAGCCGAAATCCTTGTCGAGCAGCGCGTAGAG
>JACOWC010000132.1 GCA_016177005.1 Methylocystis sp. | reverse complement strand
AGCGTGAAGATCGTCACCGCGCGGGGCGGCAATGTCATTGGCGGCGGCGACTATGCGGCCGACCGCATCGTTCCCGACATTGTGCGCGCGGCGGCGAAGGGCGAGCGGCCGGTGCTGCGTATGCCGCATGCGACGCGGCCCTGGCAGCATGTGCTTGATTGCCTGCATGGCTATCTGACCTATGTCGATGCGCTTGAACGCGGCGAGAGCCTTCCCGACACGCTGAATTTCGGGCCCGACCCGACGGCGCCGATCACGGTGAGCGAACTCACCGAGGAAATGCTCAAAGCGCTCGGCCGCGACGCCAGCTATGACCACCAACCGCTGGATTCGCGCGAAATGAATGTTCTGGCGGTCGATTCCTCGCGCGCCCGCGCGCTTCTCGACTGGCGGGACCGGTTGCCCGGCCGGCTGGCGATCAATTGGACCGCGGAATGGTACCGCGACGCCCGCGCCGGAAACAGCCCTCTCGCGACGACGCTCGCGCAGATCGACGCCTTCGAGAAACTTGCTGGATAACAGAATGCAATCGCCCACCTGTCGCTTCTGCGGCGCGCCGCTGAAACATGATTTCGTCGATCTCGGCTCGACGCCGCTCGCCAACTCCTATGTCACGGCGGACGAGATCGCGCGGGGTCTCGACAGGAGCTTTCCTCTCCACGCGCGCGTTTGCGACTCCTGCTTTTTGGTGCAGGTGGACGCGCCGGTGTCGTCCGAGGCGATCTTCTCCGACTACGCCTATTTTTCCTCCTATTCCGACAGCTGGGTGGAGCATGCCCGCCGTTATGCGGACGCGATGATCGAGCGGTTCGGGCTTGGCCCGCAGTCGCTCGTGATCGAAGTCGCGTCAAATGACGGCTATCTGCTGCAGCATTTTATCGCGCGCGGCGCGCCAGTGTTGGGCGTCGAGCCGGCGGCCAATGTCGCTGAGGCGGCGCGCGCCAAAGGCGTGCCGACGGAAGTCGCCTTTTTCGGCAAAGAGACGGCCCGCAAGCTGGCGGCGCGGGGCTTAGCCGCCGATCTCACGGCGGCCAATAATGTGTTGGCGCATGTTCCCGATGTCGGCGATTTCGTTGCCGGATTTGCGGAAATTCTCAAGCCTGACGGCGTCGCGACCTTCGAATTTCCGCACGTCTTGAATCTCATCCGCGAACTGCAGTTCGACACGATCTATCACGAGCACTTCTCCTATCTCTCGCTCGTGACGGTGGAGCGCGTTTTGGCCGCGAACGGTCTTGTCGCTTTCGACGTCGAGGAACTGCCGACGCATGGCGGCTCCCTGCGCCTTTTCGTGTGCCGCAAAGGCGCGGGCCATACGCCGACGCCGCGCCTGGAGGCGGCGCGCGGCGCCGAACGCGCCGCCCGTCTCGATGCGATCGAAGGTTACGCAGGCTTTGCCGAAAAGGTCGAAGCGGTGAAAGCTTCGTTCTTGAATTTTCTCGCGCGCGCCAAGGCGGAAGGCAAGACGGTCGCCGCCTATGGCGCGGCCGCCAAGGGCAACACCTTTCTCAATGTCTGCGGCGTGAACGCCAGTGACATCGTCTGCGTCTACGACCGCAGCGCCGCCAAGCAGGGAAAGTTCCTGCCGGGGAGCCATATTCCAATCCGCGCGCCCGCGACGATCGCCGACACGCGCCCCGATTATCTGGTGATCCTTCCGTGGAACCTGCGGGAGGAGATCGTGTCGCAGATGGCCGAGATGCGCCAATGGGGCGGCAAGTTCGTCACCGCCGTCCCTGAGACGCGAGTGTTCGACGCTTGAGATTCGCGCCGACCGAAATACCGGGCGTCGTCGAGATCGCGGCTGAACCGCGCGCCGACGCGCGGGGCTTTTTCGCGCGCATCTATTGCTCCGAGGAATTTGCGGCCGCCGGCATTTCCTTCACATCGACGCAGATCAATCTGTCGCGCAACGATCGCTTACATACGCTGCGCGGGATGCACTGGCAGGATCCGCCTTACGCCGAGGCAAAGCTGGTGCGCGTCACGCGCGGCGCGATCCATGACGTTGTGATCGACCTGCGCCGCGAGAGCCAGACATTCCGGCGCTGGATCGCCCGGCGGCTCGACGGCAACCGCGCCAACGCGCTGTTCATTCCCGAAGGCTGCGCGCACGGCTTTCTCACCCTCGAACCCGATACCGATGTGCTCTATCAGATGAGCCGGCCGTTTGTGGGCGGGCAGGCGCGCGGGCTGCGCTACGACGATCCGGGATTTGCGATTAGCTGGCCGGCCGTTCCCGCCGTAATCGGCGATGCCGATCTCGCCTGGCCAAGTCCGTGGGCGACAAGTCCGTGGGCGCCCACTCCATGAACGCCGTGACCGGCGGGGTTGTGCCCGGATAGGCGACACTTTACCAACAAAGCGCCAAGGCGGCCCGATGGAGCGACCTTTCGGGCTAGGATCGCGAGAGGTTGAATGATCGTCGCCCCTGAACGCATTCCTGTCGCCGGGCCGTCGATCTCGGACCGCGAGGTCGAACTGGTCGCCGACGCCGCGCGCAACGCCTGGTACAAGAATCACGCTGAATTCAACAATCGCTTCGAACGCATGCTCGCCGACTATGTCGGCGTGAGATACGCCGTCTCCACGCCCCATTGCACGGCGGCCCTGCATTTGGCTTTGGCCGCGCTTGGCGTCGGCCCCGGCGATGAAGTGATTGCGCCGGACGTGACCTGGATCGCCTCTGTCGCGCCGATCGTCTATGTCGGCGCCGAACCCGTGCTCGTCGACATCGATCCTGTGACCTGGTGTCTCGATCCCGCCGCCGTCGAACGCGCGGTCGGCCCGCGCACGAAAGCAATTATCGGCGTCGATCTCTATGGTTCGACCTGCGATTGGGCGCGGTTGCAGGACATCGCCGATCGTCATGGACTCGCGCTGATCGAGGACGCCGCGGAGGCGCTCGGGTCTCTTCATCACGGCCGGCGGGCGGGCGCCTTTGGCCGCGTATCCGCCTTCAGTTTCCACGGCTCCAAGACCGTCGTGACCGGCGAAGGCGGCATGCTGGCCACCGATGACAAGGACCTTTTCGACCGCGTGCTTTTCCTGCGCGACCATGGACGAAATCCGGGCGACCGTTTTTTCCTCAATACGGAAATCGCGTTCAAATATCGAATGAGCGCCGTGCAAGCGGCGCTCGGCGTCGCGCAAATGGAGCGGATCGACGAATTGATCGCCCACAAACGGGCGATCTTCAACTGGTACCGCGACCGCCTGTCGGGCCTGAACGGCCTGACGCTCAACGCCGAGCCGGCCGATACTCAAAATAGCTTCTGGATGGTCACGATCATCCTCGATCCCTCGCGAGGATTGGACAAATTCGCGATGATGGCCGAGCTCGACAAGCGCAATATCGACTCGCGGCCGTTTTTTTCGCCGCTTTCAAGCCTTCCAGCTTTTAACGATCGGCCGTCCGCCACGCGTTTTGTGACGCCGCAAGATGCGGGTAAAGTCATCGCCGCCTACGGCGTCAATCTGCCGTCGGGTTACAACATGACGGAAGACAAGGTCGATATCGTCGCCGCGGCCGTGCACGAAATCCTTGCGGGCCGCGGATGACGCTCGCTGATTTGAGGACAGACTATGGTCAATGACGATCGCGCCGATTTTGAACGACAGAAGGCGCAGTCCATCGCCGATATGGGGAAGGACCACCGCTATTCATATGTGTGGAGTTGGATGGGCGTTCCGATCATCCAGCGTCCGTCCGATATGGTGGCGTTGCAGGAAGTCATTTTCGAAACGAAGCCGGACGTGATCGTCGAAACCGGCGTGGCGCGCGGCGGCTCTGTCGTCTATCAGGCGGCTCTGTTGCAGATGATCGGCAAGAAGGACGGACTCGTCATCGGCGTCGACATCGACATTCGCGCGCATAATCGCGACACGATCGAAAAGCACGTGATGGCGCCGCACATTCGGTTGATCGAGGGCTCATCTATCGCGCCAGAGACGGTGGAGAAGGTGCGCGCGTTAATTCCTCCCGACGCCAAGACGATGGTGGTTCTCGATTCAAATCATGCGCGCGATCACGTGCTGGCCGAATTGCGCGCCTATTCGCCACTCGTGTCTCCCGGCCAGTTCTTGATCGCGGCGGATACGATCCTTGGCTATTTCAAGCCGGAGCAGGCGCCGACCTATTACTCGCAGTTACTCGTGAAAGGCGACGAACCACTGGCGGCTGTTGACGAGTTCCTGAAGGAAAGCGACTCCTTCGTCGTCGATCCGATCAATGACAAACTCATCATGTCCAGCTCGCCGGGAGGATTCCTCAGGCGCGTGAAATAGGTCGCGCAGATGGCTGTCGCAATCATGGCCGACGGGCCGGTCGGTCGAGATATTGTCGCGTTCGTCCTGTCGCGCCACGCGCA
>JACOWC010000131.1 GCA_016177005.1 Methylocystis sp. | reverse complement strand
ATGGAATCATGTGATCGATAAGGAATCGCTCAAAATCAAAATGTTGGAGCAGGTTCTCATCGAAAAAGTCTGTCAACTTTTTCGGAACCTGCTCTAGCGTCATTCGCCTTCATCTTCGGCGTGAGCCGCCTGTGGCGTCGTCGGACGCGGGCGTTCCTGATAGCGCTGCATGCGCTCGGCGCGTTCGCCCGGATCGCGGCCGATCTTGCCGACAAGATGGATGAGGTCGACGAATTCGTCGGCCTGACGACGCAACTCGTCAGCGATCATCGGCGGCTGGGTGGTGATCGTCGAGATCACCGACACGCGAACGCCGCGCCGCTGCACGGCTTCGACCAGCGAGCGAAAGTCGCCGTCGCCCGAGAACAGAACCATGTGGTCGATATGCTCCGCCATTTCCATGGCGTCGACCGCAAGCTCGATGTCCATATTGCCCTTAACCTTGCGACGACCGAGCGAATCGACGAATTCCTTCGTGGGCTTGGTCACGACTGCGTAGCCGTTGTAGTCCAGCCAATCGATCAACGGCCGGATCGAGGAATACTCCTGATCCTCTATCAACGCGGTGTAATAAAAGGCGCGGATCAGACGGCCCTTGCCCTGGAATTCGCGGAGCAAGCGCTTATAATCAATATCGAATCCTAAGGATTTCGCGGTCGCGTAAAGGTTAGCGCCGTCAATGAATAATGCAATGCGTTCGATATCTGCCATATTGGTCTCACGGTCGGGTTGGTGTGTTAGCGCTGCGGGCTCCGATTATGCCGTCAACCCGCAACTTGTGCGTTTAGCTCAATCGTCTCAATGGCCGGCGCCAAAACTCGCGAAGGCGAATGCGCCGTTTTCGCCGCATCCGCCAGGGCTGTTCAGCAGCCATCTTTGAAAAAGCGCTGCGCGCGTTTCTGCCAAATACATCGCCTTTCAATGTCACAGCGTCAAGAGGAACTACGTCATTTTGCGGGCGGATCGTCGGGGATTTTCTAAAATGAATCCGAAGAACAGCGTCAAAAACAATTGGCGGCGCGTCTAGGCTCAAGAAATTATTGCCAAATTTTCATAATTGGCGTATCAGCGCACCTCCCGAACCGAATGGAGCTTGACGGCAGATGGCGCGCGTTACTGTCGAAGATTGCATCGACAAAATCGAAAACCGCTTCGACCTCGTTCTTCTCGCTGCGCATCGGGCGCGGAACATCTCGTCGGGTCAGCCGATCCTCGTCGATCGCGATCGCGACAAGAATCCGGTCGTCGCCCTTCGCGAAATCGCCGAGACGGCGCTCGCGCCGGAAGATCTCTCCGAGGACTTCATCCATTCGCTGCAGCGTCACGTTGAAGTCGACGAGCCGGAAGCCGAGGTGACGCCCGCCTTGACGCCCGCGGTCGGCGGCGACCTTGAAGGCGAGGCGCAGTTCGACCGGATGACCGAAGAAGACCTGCTGCGCGGTCTCGAAGGGCTCGTGCCGCCCGCCGAGGTCGAGGACGAGGCGGAATAGGCGAAGACATCCGCTTGACGGGGCCTGCCGCGCGCCGATTGGCCCGGGTAAGCCCTCGCCAAGGCTCGGCAAGTCTCGCCAAGTCTCATACGGATTCTGGCTGATCCGTTCACTTGGTGTGTCATTCCCGGCGGGCCGAAGGCCCGACCGGGAATCCAGAGCCAATCTATGAATACTGGGGTTGCTCTGGATTCCCGATCGCTCGCTTTGCGAGCGTCGGGAATGACATCCGAGCCGTTCAAACGGATTTCGTCGACGCGGTTGGTCACGGCGGCCGGGCTGCGCTATCCTCGGCGCAATACCCCCGCCGCTCCGGCGCCGCTCGCCTTGCCCTTTGCATGAATTTGCCCACGGGCCGGCGGGCGCGCCGGCGCACAACCAGTCTTTGGCGCCACGCGCATGATGCGTCAGTACGAGCTTGTCGAACGCGTGCGGAAGTATAACCCGCGCGTCGACGAGGATTTGTTAAACCGGGCCTATGTTTACGCCATGAAGGCGCATGGCGCGCAGACCCGCGCCTCCGGCGACCCTTACTTTTCGCATCCGCTCGAAGTCGCCGCGATCCTGACTGATTTGAAGCTCGACGACGCGACCATCGTCGCCGCGGTGCTGCATGACACGCTCGAAGACACGAGCGCGACGCGCGAGGAGATCGATCGTCTCTTCGGCGAACAGATCGGCAAACTCGTCGAGGGCCTGACCAAGATCGAAAAGCTCGATCTCGTCACCAAACAGGCGCGCCAGGGCGAGAATTTCCGCAAATTGCTGCTCGCCGTCGCCGAAGACGTGCGCGTGCTGCTCGTCAAGCTCGCCGACCGGCTGCACAATATGCGCACGCTGCATTTTGTTCCGCAGGAGAAGCGCGCGCGCATCGCCCAGGAGACGCTCGACATCTATGCGCCGCTCGCCGGCCGCATGGGCATGCAGCGCCTGCGCGAGGAGCTGGAGGGCCTCGCCTTCCGTCATCTGATGCCGGAAGCGCATCAGACGATCGAGGAGCGGCTGCATGATCTGCGCGCGAAGAACGGCCGCATCATCAAGCGCATCGAGGACGAACTCACCAAGGAGTTTGCGGCGCGCGGCATCACTTCGGCGGTCACCGGGCGCCAGAAGACGCCCTATTCGGTCTGGCGCAAGATGGAGCGCAAGTCGATCTCGTTCGAGCAGCTCTCTGACATTTTCGGCTTTCGAATCATCGTCGGGACCGTCGAAGACTGCTATCGCGCGCTCGGCGTCGTGCACACCAAATGGCCCAACGTGCCCGGCCGTTTCAAGGATTACATCTCGACGCCGAAACAGAACGACTATCGCTCGATCCATACGACCGTGATCGGTCCCGGCCACCAGCGCGTCGAACTTCAGATTCGCACCGCCGAAATGCATGAGATCGCCCGTTTCGGCATCGCCGCCCATGCGCTCTACAAGGACGCCATCGGCGCGCAGGGCCGCGAAGAGCTCGCCAAGGAAAGCCGCGCCTTTCGCTGGCTCCAGGAAACGCTCGATCTCCTCGCGCATGGCGACAGTCCCGAGGAATTCCTCGAACATACGCGTCTCGAACTGTTTCAGGATCAGGTGTTCTGCTTCACCCCGAAGGGCGGCTTGATCGCGCTGCCGCGCGGCGCGACGCCGATCGATTTCGCCTATGCGGTGCATACGAAGCTCGGCGATTCAGCCGTCGGCGCGAAGATCAACGGGCGCGTCGCCCCGGTGCTGTCGCAGCTCAAAAACGGCGACGAGGTCGAGATCATCCGCGCCGAGGGCCATGTTCCGCCGGCGGCCTGGGAGGCGGCGGTCGCGACCGGCAAGGCGCGCGCCGCGATCAGGCGGGCGACGCGCGACGCCGTGCGCCAGCAATATGCCGGACTCGGCCGCCAGATCGTCGAACGCGCCTTTGAGCGCGCCGGCCGCGCCTGGAGCGAGGACAAGCTGAAAGCGGCGCTGATGCGGCTGGCCCGCCCGTCGGTCGAGGACGCGCTCGCCGCGGTGGGGCGCGGCGAAATCTATTCTGGCGACGTCGTCAAAGCTGTCTATCCGGATTTCAGCGAGGAGCGCAAAGCCGCGCCGACGCCGATCGGTCCGGGCGAACCGGGATGGTTCGGCGTCAAGGCTAACGCCAATGTGGTCTTTAAGGCGCCGGGCGCCAAGGACGGCGGCGGCGCCATACCGATTCGCGGGCTGCGCGGCGACGCGCCGGTGCATTTCGCCCCGGACGGCGGCGCGGTGCCGGGCGATCGCATCGTCGGCATTTTCACGCCGGGCGAAGGCATCACCATCTATCCGATCCAGTCGCCGTCGCTCACCGCCTTCGACGACCAGCCCGAACGCTGGCTC
>JACOWC010000130.1 GCA_016177005.1 Methylocystis sp. | reverse complement strand
GAAAGTAAGGCGTCGCTACGCGCAAAATTCAAAAAAGCCGCATGGAATCAAGAATATCTCCTCAAACTCCTCGCGCTTTTTTGAAATGCGATTGCCCTGGGGAAATCGCGCGAGCGCCTAGCAAAACAGCGCCGCGGTTTTGAGCAGCGTGATCCAGACGCCCCAGGCGAGAGGCGCGCCGACGGCGGTCCAGGCGAGTATCAGGGGAAGCAATCCCCCGATGGAGCCTCGCGCCGGCTTCGCGGCGACCGGCGGATCGCCGTCGGTCGCAGCCGGCTCCTGCTCCTCTTCGACAAAATCTTCGAAGTCGGCGTGAATGTCGTCGTCTTCCTTGACGACCTCAGCGACAGAGATGTGCTTTTGCGCCGCGACCTCTTCGTCGCTCATATAATATTTGTCGGCGCATGGCCGCACCAGCAGATTGCAGACGAGACCTAAGAGCAGGAGGCCCGCCAGCACATACATCGTCTGGTTATAGGCCGCCTCGCGCGCGACGCCGTGCGCAAGCTGATATTCGCGGATGTAATTGACCAGCACGGGTCCGAGCACGCCCGCCGTCGACCAGGCGGTGAGCAGCCGGCCATGGATCGCGCCGACATGATGCGTGCCGAAAATGTCGGCGAGATAGGCGGGGATCGTCGCGAAGCCGCCGCCATACATGGTGATGATGACCGCAAACAGCAGAACGAAGACGGCGACCATCCCGCCTTTCGCCGCGAAAGGTATCGTCGAATAGAGCACGAGGCCGAGGACGAAGAAGATCGCATAGGTGGCCTTTCGGCCGAATGCGTCGGAGGCCGAGGCCCAGCCGATTCGGCCGCCGATGTTGCAGAGGCTCAAGAGGCCGGTGAATCCCGCCGCGATCGCCGCGATCTGCTTTTTCTGATCGGCATTGAGCTGATCGAAACCGATGTCCAGACCGATGAGCTTGCCGCCGAACACTTCCTGCAGCATCGGCGAGGCCATCCCCAGCACGCCGATGCCGGCTGAAACGTTGAGGCAAAGAACGCCCCACAGCAGCCAGAACTGCGGCGTCTTCCATGCGACGTCGAGATGCACATGGCGGTGCGTCACCAGGGCGTTCTTGGCCGCCGCCGGCGGCGTGAAGCCTTCGGGCGCCCAACCCTCGGACGGCACCCGGTAGCCGAGCGCCCCGGCGACCATGAAGGCGAAATAGATCGCCGCCAGCGTGACGAAGGTTTGCCAGACACCCGGCGAGGCCGGCGTGGCGTACACGCTCATCAGCCGGTCGGCGAGCGGCGCGCCGATCATCGCGCCGCCGCCAAAACCCATGATGGCGAGACCGGTCGCCAGGCCGCGCCGGTCGGGGAACCATTTGATGAGCGTGGAGACCGGCGAAATATATCCAAGTCCGAGACCGATGCCGCCGATCACGCCGGAGCCGATCCAGAGCATCCAAATCTGATGCAGATAGACGCCGAGCGCCGAGATAAGCAGGCCGCCGCACCAGCAGCAGGCGGCCGCGAGGCCGGCCTTGCGGGGTCCGGCCGTCTCCAGCCAATGGCCGAAGACCGCCGCCGAGGAGCCCAGGAAGACGAAGAAGAGCGTGAACGTCCACCCCAGCCAGCTGATCTTCCAATCGCAGTCGGTCGCGACAAGGGTTGCGAAAAACCCGAGCGTTTCCGGGCATTCCTTCGGCTGCGCGCCGCCGACGATGCGCGACAGCGGCAGCCAGAACACGGAAAACCCATAGGCCATGCCGATGCAGAGATGAATGGCGAGCGCCGCCGGCGGCACGAGCCAGCGGTTGTAGGCGGGCGCGGCGATCGTTCGCTCGCGGCTCAGGAAATGTGGTTGCGGCGCGAAAGCGGCGACCATTTCTTGACCTTTCTCAACGTCGATGACGCCAAATTATTGATGCAGACTGGGAAGCTTTGCTGCATATCGCGGCGCGAAAGATTGTTCAATGAAGCCGCTCTGCGACCGCCTGACCGCGCGTGAGGCCAACTGCGGCGATCTTGGTTCTCTCGCGGAGGACTTGCGGCGCGCGCATTGTCGCCGGCGGGGACGATCCATTTTCGGCGGCGCGGCCGGTCAACGGGCCGCGCGCGCCACGTGGGCCTTCCTCGCAAAGCGGTTTCGCCGGCGCCGGGCGATCTCGCGAGGACGTGCGCGCCGACTGGCCCTGGCCATTGAATGTCGTGAAGAAACTGAGCGCCAAAAAGCAGAGCCAGAATATGAAGGGCGCAATCTTGCAATTCAGCATAGCCATGGTTTGTCCCAACGATGATCTGGCCGTCCTTCCGAAAAGCTCAGCGTGAGCCCCAAAAGCAAAAGCCGCCGACCGACATTTCCACACGAGCCATGTGGAGAGTCGGACACAGCGGCTTTGCTGCTTTGATCCTTCGCAGGATCCAAGCCTCAGCGATCTGAAGCGCCGACTCCCAAGCAATTTGCGAGCCAATCGCGATCTACCGATATTGCGGCGGAGGTCGCAAAGCGCCGTGCGGAAACGATGCTTCGATGATCAGTCGCTGCGCAAGCAGACACGGAAATGCGCGCGCACGCGGCAGCGCCCCCTCCCTGTCCCTCCCCCGCTATCGCAAACCGGGTGTTCCCGGTTTGCGCATCGATTCCGAAGTCGGCAACAGCCGACTTCGGATGGGAGAGGGGACGCACGGCGCCGTTGCACGTAACGCCGGTGAAGCGTGAGGTTGATGAAGCGCGCAATCCGCTCCCTCTCCCGCGCGAAGCGCGGGGGAGGGGTGGGGAGGGGGCATTCCCCGGTCGCGCAGACGTTGCGCGCTAAACCGCCGCCTTCTCGATGATATGGGCGAGGTCGGTCATAATCGCGTTGAGGTCGTAGTTCTTCGGCGTATAGACCGCCGCGACGCCCGCGTCGCGCAGGAGCTTTTCGTCGGCCGGCGGAATGATGCCGCCGACGACGAGCGGCGCCTCGACGCCCTCCTGCTTCATCAGCTTGATGACCTCATGCGCGAGCGTCACATGCGAGCCTGAGAGAATGGAGAGGCCGATGCAATGCGCGCCCTCCTTCTTCGCCGTATCCACGAGTTCGGCCGGCGTCGAGCGGATGCCGGCGTAGATCACGTCGAAGCCGGCGTCGCGGGCGCGCACGGCGATCTGCTCGGCGCCGTTGGAATGGCCGTCGAGGCCTGGCTTGCCAACCAGGAATTTGGCGCGCGTGCCGAGCTTTTGCGAGACGCGCGCGACCTCTTCGCGCACCGCGTCGAGCTGGCCGCCGACCTGGCGCGCGGTCGATGAGACGCCGGTCGGGGCGCGGTATTCCCCGAACACCCCGCGCAAGACATTGCCCCATTCGCCGGTGGTGACGCCCGCCTTCGCCGCGGCGATCGAGGGCTCGACCATGTTGCGGCCCTCTTTGGCCGCCTGCGCCAGCGCCTGCAAAGCGCTCTGTGCGGCCGTCCGGTCGCGGCTCTCGCGCCAGGCCTTCAGCCGCGCGATCTGTTCGGCCTCGACATGTTCAGGCACGACCATGATCTGGTCGCCGCTGGAGGTCAGCGGCGACGGCTCGCCCTCGGTGAATTTATTCACGCCGACGACGATCTGCTCGCCCGCCTCGATCGCCTCCAACCGCGCGGTGTTGGCCTCGACGAGCTTGCCCTTCATATAGCCGATCTCGACCGCCGCGGCCGCGCCGCCGAGCTCTTCGATCTTCTTCAATTCGGCTTTCGCCTCTTCCTTCAGCCCGGCGACCTTGCGGGCGATTTCGGCATTGCCATGATCTGCTGCATGCGCAGCGACCATTGCTGGTCGAAGGGGCGGGGCAGGCCGAGCGCCTCGTTCCAGGCCGGCAATTGCACGGCGCGGGCGCGGGCATTCCTGGAGAGAACGACGGCCAGCATCTCGATCAATATGCGATAGACGTTGTTTTCCGGCTGCGGTTCGGTGAGGCCGAGCGAATTGACCTGCACGCCATAGCGGAAGCGGCGCAGCTTTTCGTCTTTCACGCCATAGCGCTCGCGCGTGATCTCTTCCCAAAGCTCGGCGAAGGCGCGCATCTTGCAAAGTTCGGTGACGAAGCGCATGCCGGCGTTGACGAAGAAGGAGATGCGCCCCACCACCTGGGCGAAATCCTCTTCCGAGATTTCGCCGGATTTTTTCACATTATCGAGAATGGCGACGGCGGTGGCGAGCGCGTAAGCCAGCTCCTGCGACGGCGTCGCGCCGGCTTCCTGCAAATGGTAAGAGCAGACGTTGATCGGATTGAACTTCGGGCATTCCTTCGTGGTGAAGAGAATGAGGTCCTGCGTCAGCCGCAATGATTGCGCCGGCGGAAAGACATAGGAGCCGCGCGACAAATATTCCTTGATGATGTCGTTTTGCGTCGTGCCCTGCAGCTTCGCGCGCGGGGCGCCCTGCTCCTCGGCGGCGGCGATATAGAGCGCCATCAGCCACACCGCGGTGGCGTTGATCGTCATCGAGGTGTTCATCTCGCCAAGCGGAATGCCCTCGAAAAGCGCGCGCATGTCGCCCAGATGCGAGACCGGCACGCCGACCTTGCCGACTTCGCCGCGCGAGAGCGGATGGTCGCTGTCGTAACCGGTTTGCGTCGGCAGATCGAAGGTAAAGCTTGTTGGACTCGCTCGCCGTCGAATGGCCGGCATAGGTGCGAAACATCCAGGGCTTGTCGCGGCGGGGCGGGGTCAGGTCGTTCACTTTGTTGGCTCCTCCGCCTGTTGCGATAGCATATGACCTCGGTTTGACAAGATGAGGCGTTTGACTGGCTTAGAGGGCGCTCGCCGCGACGCCGACGAAAGGCGCCGCTTCGGCGAGCCGCCGGTCCAACGTGCAGGGCGTCGCTAGGCGGTGGTGGCGGAAGCGTTATGCCGAACAAGGTGTCGACGGCCTTAGCGCGCCGAGATAAAGCGTCAATAGCGCTCCGCGTCGCGCAGGCGGCGAATGAAGTCGCCGGCCGATTCCGCCTGGGTCGCCATGCCCTTCGTGATCGCCCGCAACATCGAGACGTCGACGGGCTTCTTGGGCTCGGCCAGCGGCGCGATCTTGGCGATCGGCCTGCCGCGGCGCGTGACGCATGTCGTCTCGCCCTTCGCCGCGCGTTCGACGAGTTCGCTCAAATGGGCCTTGGCTTCAGCGACAGTGACAGCGCTCATCCTGACCTCATGGACGTCCTTCGTTGATCAAATCCTTGATCTTGAGGCCGTCGAGCCTGTTGCCTTTTGAGAGTTCGCGAAGCTCCTTTGCGGCGGCGAC
>JACOWC010000019.1 GCA_016177005.1 Methylocystis sp. | reverse complement strand
GTGCCCTGTCCCCATTGCGCCGGCGCCGGCCATGTGCGCTCCACCGCCTCCATCGCGCTGCATGTGCTGCGCGTGCTCGAAGAGGCGCTGGTGAAAAGCTCGGCGCATGACGTGACGCTTCGCACCCGCGCCGTTGTGGCGCTCTACATCCTCAACCAGAAGCGCGCCCATCTGCAGGATCTGGAAAGCCGGTTCGGCGTGCATATCACGGTGGCCGCCGACGATACGCTGACCGGCGCGACATATCACGCGCTTGAGCGCGGAGAACTCGCGACCGGACCGCGCGTCTCGCAGCGTGACGCGCCTCTGCGCGTCGATTCGGTTCGCGCCGAGCCTCTTGAAGAAGAGGGGGTCGAAGACGCCGCCGGCGAAGTCCTCGAGGCTGAAGAAGAGGACGCCGAGGCGAGCGGCGGGCAGCGCCGCCATGAGAATGGCGGCCGGTCGCGCTTTGTCGCCGCGGAGGATGACGCCGCGTCGCATGGTCGACGTCGTCGCCGTCGCCGCGGCCGCGGCGGGGCACAAGGCGGCGAACAGCAGGCGCCCGGCATCGAACAGCCATCTGACGAAGGCCTCGCGTTCATGGCGGCGATCGAGGGCGCGCCGGCGCCGGCCGAAGAGCGACCTGACCGGCGCGGCGGCAGACGCGGCGCCAGCCGCAGTCCGGATCGCGGTCCCGGCCGCTGGCGCCGATCCGCGCCCCTGCCGGAGGAATTCAAAGATCCCTCCGTGGCCTTCCCGCTCGACGAATCCGGCGGGCAATCAGAGGCCCTGGTTTCTACATCCAAGGCTTCGGAGTTTGCGTCGGAGCCCGCGGTGAACGGAGCTGAGGCTGCGACGCGGCCGGAAGAGCGCGCGCGCGAACCGGCCGAGGAAATCGTCACGCCCGAGGCGCCGGCGCACGAGCCCGCGCCACAGCCGATCGCGCCGCCACAGCCGGTCGCCGCGCGCGAACCGACGGAAGTGGTCATTACGCAGGCGGATCCCGACCGGCCGAAGAAGGGCGGCTGGTGGCAGCGCGTGCGCACGCCTTTTAGCGGCTAAGGCGACGCCACAAAATAAGTGAATCGATTGGGCGCGAGCCCCCTCTCCCCGTTTACCTACGGCATGCACACACTGCCGACAGAGCGAGGGACTTCGCGCAAATCGCCAAAGAATCGCGCTGGGATGCCGGCCCTCATCCGACCCTCGCTCACGCGAGGGCCACCTTCTCCCACTTCGTGGGAGAAGGAAACGCGCTCAATCGTTCCAGCTCACCGAGGAAAGATGTGTGACTCCCATAGGTTTACGAGGAGAGGGAAGTCGCACCCAGCTTAGCTCACTTATTGCCGAATGGCGCTTAACCTCTGAGCCAGGCTTCAAGTCGGGCGACGCCCTCGCGCACGTCCGCCTCCGGGCCGGCGTAAGAAATCCGTAGCGTCTTTGCGCCGCGGCGCGGATCGAAATCGAGGCCGGGCGTCGTCGCGACGCCGGCTTCATGCAGCATTCGCCGACAGAATGCGACTGAGTCGCCGGTGAATCGCGACACGTCGGCGTAGATGTAAAAGGCGCCGTCGGGCGGCGCGAATTTATCGAGTCCCAATCGGGGAAGCCGATCCAGCAGGAACGCCCGGTTTCGCGCATAGGCGGCGCGGTTCGCCTCCAATTCGTCGCTCGCGTCGAAAGCGGCGAGGGCCGCCCGCTGCGACAAGGTCGGCGCGCAGATCGCCAGCGACTGCTGCAGGCGCTCGAGCGGGCGCATCAACTCGGGAGGCGCCACCAGCCAGCCGAGCCGCCAGCCGGTCATCGCGTAATATTTCGAGAAGGAGTTGATGACGAGCGCGCGACGCGAAAAGCGCAGCGCGGTTTCCGCGCCCGCCTCATATTCGAGCCCGTGATAGATTTCGTCAGAGACGAAAACGATTCCGGCTTCGTCGCAAAAGGCGCAGATCCGCGCCAACTCATCTCGCCCGATCATTGACCCGGTCGGATTGGCGGGACTCATGAAGAGCGCGCCATGAAGCTTTGCGTCGCGATGGGCGGCTTCGAGGATCGCCGCGGTGGGCGCGAAGCGCGTCTCTTCGCCGACGTCGAGCAGGACCGGCTCCAGACCGAGCGCGGAAAGAATATTCGCGTAGGCCGGATAGCCCGGCGCGGTGACGGCGATGCGCGCTCCCGGGTCGAAAGCGACGAGAAAGGCGATCAGAAAGCCGCCGGACGAACCTGTCACGACGATGACACGGTCGGGGGCGACGTCGACGCCGTAGCGTTCGCCATAGTGACCCGCGATGCGGGCGCGAAGCTCAGCGTCGCCGAGCGCCTCGCCGTAGCCGATCGCGCCGCGGCGCAGCGATTCGGCGGCGGCCTCGCGCACGCGCAGCGGGGCGGCGACGCCGGGTTCGCCCAGCTCCAAATGCACGATGCTGCGGCCGGCGCGCTCCAAGGCCTTGGCGTCGCGCAACACGTCCATGGCCATGAAGGGCGCGATGTTGGAGCGAAGAGAAGGAGACAGGGGCGAGTTCATGCAACGGTTCTATTGCCAATCTCGATCAGGCGCACGTTTTCGCCGCCGCGCGCCATATTATCTTGGCGGCGTTTTTCTTGGCGGCGTCAATCACGGCGGCGCTTCATGGAGCAGTCGTGGCCATCAGCCGTGATTTTCGGCGCATCGCAATGTCTCTCGAAGGAACGAGCGAAGCGCCGCATTTCGACAGAACCGCTTTCAAGACCGCCCGGATCTATGCGACTCTCGCCGCCGACGGACTGACGGCGAATGTGAAACTCCTTCCCGAGGAGCAGGCGTTCAAATCCATGATGGCGCCGCAAGCGTTCGCGCCCGTCGCCAATGCCTGGGGGCGGCAGGGATGGACGACGATCTTGCTTGGCGCGATCGACGTCGCCGAACTGCGCTCGACGCTTGAAATGGCTTGGCGGCGCGCCACGAAGCAAGAGAAGCGGCCAAAGAAGAAATGTACGAATTAAGCGCGGTCGAGCTGATCCAGAGATTGTCGATCGCGCTGGCGATCGGCCTGCTCATCGGCCTCGAACGAGGTTGGGCGTCACGCGGCGAGGCGGAAGGCGAACGCGCCGCGGGTCTGCGCACCCATGGTCTCGCAGCGCTGCTCGGCGGCGTGTGGGGCGCAATCGTCCAGCCTTACGGCGCGTCCGGCGTCGTCGCCTTGGCGCTCGCCTTCGTGTTAGTCGGCGCATTGATCGGCGCTTACCGTTACCGCGAAAATATGCATGACAAGACCTTCGGCGCGACGACCGCCATCGCGGTCTTGCTTGCCTTCTCGCTCGGGGCCTTTGCGGTCATCGGCGACATTCAAGCGGCCGTCGCGGCGGCGGTGGCGACGACGGCGATCCTGGCGCTCAAGGCGGTTTTGCACGGGTTCGTCGAGCGGATCACCTGGGACGAACTGCGTTCCGGATTGGCGCTGCTCGTCATGAGCTTCATCCTGCTTCCGGTTCTGCCCAATCGCGCCATCGATCCCTGGGACGTGGTGAATCCTTTCGAATTGTGGCTGATGACCGTTCTGATCGGCGCCATTTCCTTCGTCGGCTACCTCGCCGTGAAAGGTATCGGTTACCGCCGCGGCGTCGCCGTCGCCGGCATGGCGGGAGGACTGGCGTCATCGACCGCCACCACGGCGGCGATGTCGCGGCTGGCGCGTGAATATCCGTCGCAGATTGGCGCGTCCGCGGCGGGCGCAATTTTCGCCAATGCGATCATGGCGCCGCGCATCCTTGCGGTCGTCGCGGTCGTCAACGCGCCGCTTGCGTGGCGTTTAGGGCCGCCGGTCGCGGCCGCCGGCGCTCTTTTTGCGCTCGCGGGCGTTATCATGCTGCGCCGAAGCGGCGGCGAGCGCCCTGGCGAGTCGAGCGGCATGTCCCTTGGCAACCCCCTCGATCTTGCGGCGGTGATGAAATTCGGCGCGCTGCTCGCGACGGTGATGGTCCTGTCGCGACTCGCGACTCATTTCGCCGGAAGCCTCGGCGCTTATGCGCTCGCAATCTTTTCCGGCATTGTCGACGTCGACGCGATTGCGCTCACCATGGCGCGGCTCGGCGCGACTGAGATCGGCGCAAGGGCGGCGGCAGGGGCCGTCTTGCTGGCGTTGCTGTCGAATACGGTCTCGAAGATCGTGATGGGATCGATCATCGGCGGCGCCGGGATGGGACGCCGACTCGCCGCCGCTTCGATTCTCGCAGTCGCCGGCGCTCTTGCCGCGCTGTGGCTGTCGGGCTTTGGCGACCTATAAGACTCGCTCACACGGCCGCGGCGATCCACCGCGACAATTCGCCCTTGGGGGCGGCGCCGACCTTTTGCGCGGCGGCCTTGCCGTCCTTGAACAGAATAAGCGTCGGAATCGACCGTATGCCGAGTTTGCTCGCCACGGCGGGGTTTTCGTCGATGTTGAGCTTAACGACTTTGATCTTCCCCTTCATTTCCGAGGCGATCTCTTCGAGCGCCGGGGCGATCATGCGGCAGGGACCGCACCACTCCGCCCAAAAATCGACAACGACCGGCTCGGCGGATTTGAGCACTTCCTGTTCGAAAGTGGCGTCGGTGATTTTCTGAGTGGACATGGCCGGCCTTTCGTTGGGGCTGTTCGTTAAACGTGCGCGGAAGGTAGGAAGCGCGTCATCGCCCGTCAAGGCGACGGCTCAGATCACGCTGCCTTTTGGGCGGACCCGCGCAAAGGCGGATGACGTGATCGCTTCCAGAAGCTTAGAGCCCGCTCCATGCGAAAAGCCGGGCTCCGCTTTTTCGCGAGCTGCGCTCCAGCCGCTCCGGTTCAGGCCAATGGAGAGACGTTTTGCCGCGTCGCAATTCGTTTAACGTCTGGGCCACATGTTGTTAAAAACACAAAGAGCGGGGATGGCTCCCGCCGCTCCCCGCTCTTTGGTACCCCGTCCTTTACCGAACTGAAACGCCAAGCTCCGAAGTCTTAAGTCGCTCCGATAGCCTGTTCGCGGGCTCATCTTTCGAGCCTCGGCGAACCGCATTCTGTTCGGCGTCCTCCCCGACTTGGACCGTAGCTGGGCCTAATTCCCGCGACGCATTCGACGCTTAGGCTTTACCCAACCAACCTGGCGAGCGAACCCTATGATAAAAGAGTCGGCCTGTCACTTCAAAAATGATGCATTTTGGCGAATTTTGGTGGTGGGGCGCCGCCGATTTAGGCGTGAAGCTCCGCCCTCGTCAAAATAACGCATCGCGATCGATCGGGGGCCGTCGGCGCGCCGGCGTTGCAGTGCGTCACAACGGAATATTGTCGTGCTTCTTCCACGGATTCTCCAGCTCCTTGTGACGGAGCAGCGCCAGCGCGCGGGCGATTCGCTTGCGCGTCGAACGGGGCATGATCACTTCGTCGATATAGCCTCGCTCAGCGGCGACGAATGGCGACAAGAATCGATCTTCATATTCTTTGGTGCGCTGCGCAATTTTCTCCGGATCGCCGAGGTCGGACCGGAAAATGATTTCGACTGCGCCTTTCGCGCCCATGACGGCGATCTGCGCCGACGGCCAGGCGTAATTGACGTCGCCGCGAAGATGTTTCGACGCCATGACGTCATAGGCGCCGCCGAACGCCTTGCGCGTGATGACGGTCACCTTCGGCACGGTCGCTTCGGCGTAAGCGAACAGCAGCTTCGCGCCATGCTTGATGAGGCCGCCATATTCCTGCGCCGTGCCGGGCAGAAAGCCGGGCACATCGACGAAGGTGACGATCGGAATGTTGAAGCAATCGCAAAAGCGCACGAAACGCGCCGCCTTCTTGGAGGCGTCGATGTCGAGCACGCCGGCGAGCACGAGCGGCTGATTGGCGACAAAGCCGACCGTGCGCCCTTCGATGCGGCCGAAGCCGATGACGATGTTGCGCGCGTGCGCGTCTTGAATTTCGAAGAAATCGGCCTCGTCGACGACCTTATGAATAAGCTCCTTGATGTCGTAAGGCTTGTTGGGATTATCCGGAATAATCGTGTCGAGCGAATCGTCGAAGCGGTCCGCCTCGTCGAAAGCCGGCCACTCCGGCGGCTCTTCCTGATTGGAGGAAGGCAAAAAATCAATCAGCCGTCGCATCTGCAGCAGCGCTTCGACGTCGTTGTCGTAAGCGCGATCGGCGATCGAGCTCTTGGTCGTATGCACTGAAGCGCCGCCAAGTTCTTCCGCCGTCACGGTCTCGTTCGTCACGGTCTTCACGACGTCGGGTCCGGTGACGAACATGTAGCTCGTGTCGCGCACCATGAAGATGAAATCCGTCATCGCCGGCGAATAAACGTCGCCGCCGGCGCAGGGGCCCATGATCACCGAGATTTGCGGAATGACGCCGGAGGCCAGCACATTTCGCTGGAACACTTCGCCATAGCCGCCAAGCGCCGCGACCCCTTCCTGAATGCGCGCGCCGCCGGCGTCGAAGAGGCCGATGATCGGGGCGCGATTTTTGAGCGCCATGTCCTGCAGCTTGGTGATCTTTTGCGCGTGCGTCTCCGAGAGCGAGCCGCCGAAGACGGTAAAGTCCTTGGCGAAGACGAAGACGGCGCGGCCGTTGACGGTCCCCCAGCCGGTGACGACGCCGTCGCCAGAGATTTTCTCGCCCTGATCCATCCCGAAATCAGTGCAGCGATGGGCGACGAACATGTCGAACTCTTCGAACGATTGGTGATCGAGCAAGAGATCGATTCTCTCGCGCGCGGTGAGCTTGCCGCGAGCGTGCTGCGCTTCGATGCGCTTATGTCCGCCGCCCAGCCGCGCGGACGCGCGCCGCTGTTCGAGCCCCTCGAGGATATGTTTCATGTCCTGGCCTGTTGCTGATGATGACTGATGTCAGGCGCGCTTATAGCGTGCGCGAGCCAAGCCGCCAGCGCGCGATGTCGGCGCTGGTCAGCATGTAAAGCCTGTCGGGCGACGTCCGCTCGGCGAGCTTCACGAGTTCGGTGCTTATGCCCATCAGCGCCGCATAGCGCGAAAGCGTCTGAAGCATGCCGCCATCGTCCAAATTGCGCTCACGAACGAATCCGCCCTCGGTCATGTCGAAATTCGTCGAATAATTGAACATGCGGTGCACGCCGACGCTGCTTTGCGCCGGGATGACGCGCTTCCTGCCGCCCATCAGCGCGTAGACGCAAGCCGAATAGCAGCGGCCCGAAACGAGCGCCATCGTGCGGGATTGATCGGCGGCGGGACGGGCGACGATGACGGCCATGCCGAGCTTGCGGAAGGCTTGGCCGAGCTCCATCGAGGCGACGACTTTGCCGCCCGGCGAGTCGAGCAGCACAATTCCGCGCAAATTGCCGCCGCGGGCATTTTCGCGCACGAAGGCGAGAAAGGAGTCGGGCGTCGCTTCTCCGATTTCGCCCTGCGCCGCGATCACCTGCGGGCATTGCGCGCCGCAGCCGCCGGCGGTCAGGGTCGCGAGCCGGAAGGACATTGTCTCGGCGTGCGCGGAAGCGGTCGTGATGAAGGCGGCCAGGCACGCCAAAAGAAGAGTGGGAAGTTTCGTCATTCGCTGCGTGAGGCCTTTGGGCTTTGCTGTGATCCTAATGCCTGGAGTCCAGTCAGGAAAGCCCGATTCTGGACAGCCCGATTCTGGCCGGCGCGCGGCGCGTCGGTCGACGGCGGGAAGGGGCGCCGATTCAAATGTGACGATAGCGGACATCATCGCCCGCGGGTGTGTCAAATCGCCGCTGCATTGCGTCAGATAATCATTTGGCTGCGACGCGTCGAAATGATTAGGTCTCGCTTGTTCAGAGAGCCGTTGAGGGCCCATCTGGACGATCAAGGAACGGAGTTTGAGATGCAGTCTTTTCATGAACGTGACACCATGCGCGAACTGACCAACGAAGAACTCGGCGTCGTTGGGGGCGGCCTGGACGTCGGCGGTCTTCTGGGCGGGGTCACCACCCTCGTTGGTGGGGTGGTCGGCACCGTAACCGGTCTCGTCTCCAGCTTGCTCGGCACGGTCACCGGCCTTCTCGGCGGAGTGTTGGGCGGCCTGGGCGGGCTCTAAGCGTTCGATTATCGTCCTTCGCCACGGCGTCCACGCACGGCCGGAGCGGAAAAAGGGGCTGGGGCAACAGGCCTCGTCGGCGCGTCCGGCGAGGTTTTTTGCGCGCTCTGGAGCGCGGCTCGCGAAAAAGCGGAGCCCGGTTTTTCGCGTAAAGCGCGCATTTGGAATCGGTCACGTTGTCAGCATTTGGGCGATTCAGCCCAAATGCAGCGTGATCCACTTGCTTGAATTGACTCATTTTCTGCGCCGAACTGGCGCCCGCTTCGGCGGCAAATGCTCTCAGGTGCGGCGCGCCCCTTGCGCGCCCGCGTCCGCCGCCTTTGACTCGGGCCTGGTGGGCGGTGACGGTCTCGAACCGCCGACCCTCTCGGTGTAAACGAGATGCTCTACCAACTGAGCTAACCGCCCCGAACGGCGCGACATGCGCCCCGCGAGGTTTTAAGGGCGGGGTCGGCGCGAGGCAAGCCGGACCAAAACGACGGCCGCCGGAATGCCGACGGCCATCGTGCGAAGTTCTGGAAAACGCCTGAGACGCCAGCGCCTCGCCGCGTCGGAGCTACTTGGCTTTGTTGAGCGCGGTCTTCAGCGTCGCGCCAGGTTTGAAGCGGGCGCTCTTCGACGCGGGAATCTTGATCTCTTCGCCGGTCGCCGGATTACGGCCCTTGCCGGCCGCGCGCTTCTTGACCGAAAAGGTGCCGAAGCCGACGAGGCGGACTTCGTCGCCCTTCTTCAGGGCCTTCGTGATGCCGTCGATGACGGCGTCGATGGCGGCGGCCGCCGCCGCTTTCGAGCTTTCCGTCTCGTTCGCGACGTGCTCGACGAGTTCCAGTTTGTTCATGGCCTTTTTCCTTCTCCTTCGCTGCGAGTCGCCCGGCATAAAATGCGCGACCTCGAATCGGCGTTGCGCAGCGATGGCGAGTGTTGGTCGCGAATCGCAGGAAATGCAAGGGATACCGGCTGCCAAAGGCGCAGAATCGCTGGATTTCCGGGGGGAACGACCGCTACGCCGCGAAAATATCATGCGTTCCGGGGGCTGCGGCCCACACGATCACGGGCAGAAAGAAAAAGAGCCCCGCCGGAAGGCGGGGCTCTTAAGCCAATGGCCGAACGGTCGGCGGTGAGATCACGTCATCTGCATTTGGGCGATTCCGCCCAAATGCAGCGCGCTTTAGAGCGCGCTGCGAAAAAGTGGATGCCGGTTTTTCGCGCAAAGCGCGCTCTAAACTATTAGAATCGATCACGTCATCTGCGTTCAGGCGAGTCCGCCTGAACGCAGCGTGATCTAGTGCGCGCGCACGCCCGAGCCGTCATCATCGCTGATGGCGGGGCCGTGCTGGGCGATGGCGGCGGCGTCCTCCCGCCATTCGATCGGCGTCGGCTGGGAGACGAGCGCGTGTCGCAGCACTTCATCCATGCGCGCAACCGGGACAATCTCCAGGCCGTTCTTCACCGCGTCCGGGATTTCCGCCAGATCCTTGGCGTTCTCCTCGGGGATCAGCACCTTCTTCAAGCCGCCGCGCAAGGCCGCCAGCAGCTTTTCCTTCAACCCGCCGATCGGCAGCACCCGGCCGCGCAGGGTGATCTCGCCGGTCATGGCGATCTCGCGCTTCACGGGAATCCCGGTGATGATCGAGACGATGGCGGTCGCCATCGCCACGCCCGCCGACGGCCCATCCTTGGGCGTCGCGCCTTCCGGCACATGCACGTGGAAGTCGCGGCGATCGAAGACCGGCGGTTCGACGCCAAAGTCGACAGCGCGCGAGCGCACATAGGAGGCCGCCGCGGAGATCGACTCCTTCATCACGTCGCGCAGATTGCCCGTGACCGTCATCTTGCCCTTGCCAGGCATCATGACGCCTTCGATCGTCAGCAATTCGCCGCCGACCTCGGTCCAGGCGAGTCCCGTCACGACGCCGACCTGATCTTCGAGTTCGGCCTCGCCATAGCGGAATTTCGGCACGCCGAGATAATCCGAGAGGTTCTCGTTGGTGACGACGATCTTCTCCTTCTTCTTGAGGAGAATTTCCTTCACCGCCTTGCGCGCCAGGTTGGAGAGTTCCCGCTCCAGATTGCGCACGCCCGCTTCGCGCGTGTAGCGGCGTATGAGCGTGAGCAGTCCGTCGTCGGCGATCATCCATTCTTCAGGCGCAAGACCATGCTTGTGCACCGCATTGGGGATGAGGTGCCGGCGCGCGATCTCGATCTTCTCGTTTTCCGTGTAGCCGGCGATGCGGATGATCTCCATACGATCCATCAGCGGCGGCGGAATGTTGAGCGTATTCGCCGTCGTCACGAACATGACATTCGAAAGATCGTAGTCGACTTCGAGGTAATGGTCGTTGAACGTGGCGTTCTGCTCCGGGTCCAGCACTTCGAGCAGCGCCGAAGACGGATCGCCGCGGAAGTCCATGCCCATCTTGTCGATCTCGTCGAGCAGGAAGAGCGGATTGGACGTTTTCGCCTTGCGCATCGACTGGATGATCTTGCCGGGCATCGAGCCGATATAGGTGCGGCGATGTCCGCGGATTTCCGCTTCGTCGCGCACGCCGCCAAGCGACATGCGCACGAATTCGCGACCCGTGGCCTTTGCGATCGATTTGCCGAGCGAGGTCTTGCCGACGCCCGGCGGGCCGACGAGGCAGAGGATCGGGCCGGTCAGTTTGTTGGCGCGGCTCTGCACGGCGAGATATTCAAGGATGCGCTCCTTGACCTTGTCGAGGCCGAAATGCTCGGCGTTGAGAACTTCCTCCGCCTGTCCGAGATCCCGCTTCACTTTGGAGCGCTTGCCCCATGGGATCGACAGGATCCAGTCGAGATAGTTGCGCACCACGGTGGCTTCGGCGGACATCGGCGACATCTGCCTCAGCTTCTTGAACTCGGCGAAGGCCTTGTCGCGCGCTTCCTTGGAGAGCTTGGTGTTCTTGATGCGCTCCTCGAGCTCGGCGAGGTCGTCCTTGCCCTCTTCGTCGCCCAGCTCCTTCTGGATCGCCTTCATCTGCTCGTTGAGATAATATTCGCGCTGCGTCTTCTCCATCTGGCGTTTGACGCGCGTGCGAATGCGCTTCTCGACCTGCAGGACCGAGATCTCGCTCTCCATCAGCGACAGACATTTTTCGAGGCGTCGCGCGACGCTGATCGTCTCGAGCACGTCCTGCTTCTCGGCGATCTTGACTGAAAGGTGAGACGCCACGGTGTCGGCGAGCTTCGAAAAGTCGTCAATCTGCGTCACCGCGCCGACGACATCGGACGAAACCCGCTTGTTGAGCTTCACATAGCTTTCGAATTCGGCGATCACCGAGCGGCCGAGCGCTTCGACTTCGACCGGAGATCCGAGATCGTCGGCGAGAACTTCGGCGTCCGCCTCGTAATAGTCGTCAGTGCGCGTGTAGGCGCGCACGCTGGCGCGCGCCACGCCTTCGACCAGCACCTTCACCGTGCCGTCGGGCAGCTTCAGAAGCTGCAACACCGAGGCGAGCGTCCCGATCGAATAGATGGCGTCGGTCGCGGGATCGTCGTCGCCGGCGTTCTTCTGCGTCGCCAGCAGAATGAGCCTGTCGGATTTCGTCACCTCTTCGAGCGCGCGGATCGACTTCTCGCGCGCGACGAAAAGCGGAACGATCATGTGCGGAAAGACGACAATGTCGCGCAGCGGCAGCACCGGATAGCTTTCGACGGCTCCGGGCGTGACGGCGTCTCGCTTTTCGTTCGACATTTTCTTGTCCTGTCCTCGACCGCGCCCCGCTCAAGCGGCGACGCGAGACCGCAGGCGAATTTGGGTTTAAGGCCGCGATACGGTCGCCCGCCGATATCGCGCCAATAAGAGACTGCCGACGATCGCGTCCGACGGCCCCGCTAACGCAAATGGTACGCGCAAACTATCCATTCAAGGCGCTGCGGCGCCATGCTTCATTCCGCGCCCCCGGATGGTTTCGTCTTCGGGCGGGTCAGGCGCTGGCGCCGCTCTTTTCGCTGCGCTCGGCATAAATATAGAGAGGCCTGGCCTTGCCTTCGACGACTTCCGGTCCGATCACGACCTGCTCGACGCCCTCCAACCCTGGCAGATCGAACATCGTGTCTAGCAAGATTCCTTCCATGATCGAGCGCAGGCCGCGCGCGCCGGTGCGGCGTTCGATCGCTTTACGGGCGACGGACGAAAGAGCGTCGTCCTGGAAGGTGAGCTCGACGTTTTCCATCTCGAAGAGCCGCTGATACTGCTTGACCAGCGCGTTCTTGGGTTCGGTGAGAATCCGTTTGAGGGCGTCCTCGTCGAGATCTTCGAGCGTCGCGATCACCGGAAGGCGGCCGACGAATTCAGGGATGAGCCCGAACTTCAGCAGGTCCTCGGGCTGCACCTGCCTAAAAATGTCGCCGGTGCGGCGCTCGTCGGGCGCCTGCACCGTCGCGCCGAAGCCGATCGAGGTGTTGCGGCCGCGGGCGGAAATGATCTTTTCGAGGCCGGCGAAGGCGCCGCCGCAGATGAAGAGGATGTTCGTGGTGTCGACCTGCAGGAACTCCTGCTGCGGATGCTTGCGTCCGCCCTGCGGCGGCACCGACGCGACGGTGCCCTCCATGATTTTCAAGAGCGCCTGCTGCACGCCTTCGCCCGAAACGTCGCGCGTGATCGAGGGGTTGTCTGACTTGCGCGAAATCTTGTCGATCTCGTCGACATAGACGATGCCGCGCTGCGCGCGTTCGACGTTATAGTCCGACGCCTGCAGGAGCTTGAGAATAATGTTTTCGACGTCCTCGCCGACATAGCCCGCCTCGGTCAGCGTCGTGGCGTCGGCCATGGTGAAGGGAACGTCGAGAATGCGGGCCAAGGTCTGCGCCAGCATGGTCTTGCCGACGCCGGTCGGCCCAATCAGCAGAATATTGGACTTTGCAAGCTCCACGTCGCCGTGTTTCGACGCGTGGTTAAGACGCTTATAATGATTGTGGACAGCAACCGAGAGAACGCGCTTGGCCTGGGCTTGGCCGATGACATAGTCGTCCAGAACTTTACAAATCTCCCGCGGGGTCGGAATGCCGTCGCGTTGCTTGACGAGCGAGGATTTGTTCTCCTCGCGAATGATGTCCATGCACAATTCGACGCATTCGTCGCAGATGAACACCGTCGGTCCGGCGATGAGCTTACGCACCTCGTGCTGGCTCTTGCCGCAAAAGGAGCAGTAAAGCGTATTTTTGGAATCGCCGCCGCCGACCTTGCTCATTTTGTTCTCCTATCAGGCCGGACTGCCGGGCGAATCGGCCCGAACATCGGTGATACCGGCGCCAAACTAACAAAAAGTGGAAGCGGTTGGCGTGCCCGCTCTCCATTCATCGTTATTCATCGTTTCGGCCGTCAGCGATGAGCGCCCGAGAACCATGACTGGTTAGTGTATTTTAGGCGACGGCCAAATTGCAACCTTCGCCGGAAATTCAGCTAAGCAAGAAAGGCGCCCGGGACAGCCGGCTCAGGCGGAGAGGATTTTGGGCACCCGATTGAGTCTCAAGCGATAGGCGTCCGGCAGGCCGCTTCCGAGCAGCGGGCGCAGATAGAGCCGGAAGGCGTCGGTCACGTCCGTCCCGCAGGGGCAGATAAATTCGTCCGGCATGACTTTGGTCTTCGCCGCGATCTCTTCGAGTGGCGTAAGCTGATAGTCGACCGAATAAAATCCGGTCCGGCGGATCGTCACCGAGCCGTCGCGGTCGCCCCAAATGGCGTATTGCACAGCCTTTTCGCCGACTTCGCGCGCCTCGCGCTGGTCCACGTCGGAGACGCAGCCGACGAAGCTCCTCTGCACATAGCCGAAGGTGTCGGCTCGCACCCGCTTGAAGCCCAGCCGGTCCTTCACCAGCCGGGTGAGTTCGTCGGCGAGCGCGCCGCCGCCCAGATGGACATTGCCGTGATCGTCCCGCTCGACCGTCTTGGCCAGCTTTTCGGCGATCGGCGTATGGTTTTCGTCGCAGACGCCCTCGGAAACCGCGACGACGCAGCGGCCGTATTTCGCCACCGTCGCTTTTACGTCGGCCAGGAACTTATCGACGATGAAGGCGCGTTCGGGAATGTAGATGAGATGCGGGCCGTCGTCGGGGAACTTTTTGCCAAGCGCCGAGGCGGCGGTCAGAAATCCGGCGTGGCGTCCCATGACGACGGCGATATAGACGCCGGGCAGGGCCCAGTTGTCGAGATTGGCGCCGGCGAAGGCCTGCGCCACCCAGCGCGCCGCCGAAGGAAAGCCGGGCGTATGGTCGTTCACCATCAGATCATTGTCGATGGTTTTCGGAATATGGACGGTCCGCAGCGGATAGCCGGCGCTTTGAGCTTCCTGCGAGACGATGCGCACGGTGTCCGACGAATCATTGCCGCCGATATAGAAAAAGCAGCCGATTCCATGCGCGCGCAGGACGCGAAAGATTTCCTGACAATATTTGAGGTCGGGCTTGTCGCGCGTCGAGCCGAGCGCCGAAGAGGGGGTGCAGGCGACGAGTTCGAGATTGTGGGTCGTCTCCTGGGTGAGGTCGACGAAATCCTCGTTGACGATGCCGCGCACCCCATGGAACGCGCCGTAGACCCGCTCGACTTCGCGAAATTTGCGCGACTCCAGCACGGCGCCGACGAGCGACTGGTTGATGACGGCGGTGGGGCCGCCGCCCTGGGCGACGAGCACTTTGGAAAAATCAATGGCGGTCACGAGCAGGCCTCCAATGGGGTTGTCATGGGCGACGTTCAGAACGCTGTCGCCGTCGTCAATGGATAGGGCGTGGTTCGCGTTCGCAATGGAATCGCAAAACGCCCCCCTTTTAAAATGATCATCCTCCAAGGCGCTGTTGTCGGATTACCCCCTCCCTGTCCCTCCCCCGCTTCGCGGGAGAGGGGACGCTAACGAGCCGCATTGCGGGAAACTCGATGAAGCGCCGAATCCTGCTCCCTCTCCCGCGCAGCGGGGGAGGGTTGGGGAGGGGGTTCGGCTTAAACCAGGGCGCCGTGGCAATGCTTGTATTTCTTGCCCGAACCGCAAGGGCAGGGCTCATTGCGGCCGACCTTGCCCCAGGTCGTCGGGTTGCCCGGATCGCGCCGCCGCTCGGGCGTCGCCTCCCCCATGGCGAGCCCGCGCGCCGAGAAATCGGCCGTCGCGAGACGCGTATTGAGTTCATCGAGCGCAGCTTGCGGTCCGCCGCCGATCAGCGCCTCGGGATTTGGATGCGACATTTCCATCGGCGGCAGTTCCGCCGGCGCGGAAGGCGGCGCCTCGAAGGACACTTCGACGCGCATCAGCTGCGCGGTCACCGTTTCGTCCCAGCGCGTCATCAGGCTCTTGAACAGTTCGAGCGCCTCGGACTTGTATTCATTGAGCGGGTCGCGCTGCGCCAGGCCGCGCCAGCCGATCACCTGCCGAAGATGATCGAGCGCCACGAGATGTTCGCGCCACAGCGTGTCGAGAGATTGCAGCACGACCTGCTTCTCGATCATGCGCATCAGCGGCTCGGTGTTTTTCTCGACGCGCTCGCCATAGGCGGCGTCGGCCGCCTCCAGCAGGCGCTCCTTGATCTCCTCGTCGGCGATGCCTTCTTCCCTGGCCCAATCGGCGACCGGCAGATCGAGATTGAGTTTCGCCTTGACCTCTCCCGCGAGGCCGGCGACGTCCCAGGCCTCGGCGTAGGCGTCATGTGGAATATGCTGCGACACCATCGC
>JACOWC010000018.1 GCA_016177005.1 Methylocystis sp. | reverse complement strand
CGGCGCGGCGGCGCGCGCTTCGTCAAGATCGACCTGACGCGCCGCGACGGCGGCCTCAGCCGCCGCGCAATCCGCTTCAGCGGCCTGGACCGCGCGACGCAACTCTCCCTGCTCTTCGCGCGACATCGCGAGGAGAGGCGCTGCGGAGGCGTCGTCGAGGCCGGCGGCTTCGAGCGCCGCTGCAAAAGCCGCCCGCGCCTGCTCGGCGCGCGTCGTCTCAGCCTGTTCCGCGCTCGCAAGGTGGGAAAGGCGCGTCTCGCAGGCAGTCTTTGCCTGCTGGGCTTCAGCGAGTCGTTCGCGCCCCGCATCGCGCGCTTGAACAGCCGCCCTATGCCGGTCCTCGACGCCCGCTCGATGCGCGGTCGTCGCCTCGCCGTCGAGAAGGCCCGCCCGCGCATCGCGCGCATCGGCAAGACTCTTTGCGCGCACTTGATGATCAGATTTCGTTTCAGCCTCGCGCGCGGACTCTCCGTCCGCTTCGGCGGAAAGACGCTCCGCCTTGAGACTGATCGCGACGAGCGTCGCGCCGAACTCATCCGATCGCGCCAGCGCCTGCCGGTACTGCGCGCCCGCAAATTCCAGCGCCCGGCGCGCCGATGCGGCGTCGCGGTCGATATCGGCGCCCGAGAGTTCGCAGAGCTGCAGATAAGGCGTGAGCGACCGATCAATCGACTCCAGACGTTCGATCAGTCCGGCGCGTTCCGCTTCAGCGCGGACGCGCGTCTCGCGCGCCGACTGAAGAGTCTTGGCGAGCGCGGCGCGCTCGTCCTGACGCGCGTCGAGCGCCTGGCGCGTCGCCTCGCGCGCGCCACGCAGCCGATCGCGCTCCTCGCGCAGCCGACGCGCGGCGACGAGCTTCTGCGCAACGGCGTCTCGCGCCGCCGCAACTTCTTTCGCCAATTCGTCAAGCCGCGGCGACGCCGATGCAACCGAGGCCGGCGGCGCCAATTCGGGAACCATGTCGCCTGCGCAAGCGTCGCCGAACGCGGCCGCATATTCGGCCTCCGCGCGCTCGCGCGCCGATAGCGCTTCCGCCGCGCGACGCGATGCATCCTTATGAAGCGCCTGCGTCTCGGCGGCACGCGCGCTCAACGCGACAATCTCCTCATCCAACCTGCCGAGCGAGCGCCGCGCGTCGTCGCGCCGCGCGCGTAACGCTTCGATCAATGCGCTCGCCGCGTCATGCCGGTCGGCGAATGGGTGCTCCAGCGCGCCGCAGACCGGGCATGGCGCTTCGTCGCTCAGAGCTGCGCGCAATCGCAGCGCTTGAGGATCAGCCGCGGCGTCCGCCAGTTCGCCGAAGCGCTCGGCCTCGACGCTGTGCGACGCATGTTCGGCGCGGTTCGCGCGCAACTCTTCCAGATTCTGTCGAAGCGCGGCTTCGTCCTCCGCGCTGCGCGCAATATCCTGATGCGCCGACGCCGCAGCCGAGCCGGCCTCGTCATAGGCGCGCGCCTGCCGGCGCAGGCCTTCAATATGCTCAGCCGCGCTCAAGAGGGCTTCGGCGCGCGCGAGGGACGCCGGCTCATCGAGCGCGAGAAGCGCGCGCGCGCGCTCGTCGATCTGCGTCGTCAGCTTCTCGCTCGCCGCCCGATCCTGCGCATCGCGCGAGTCGAACTCGGCAAGCGTCGCTTCGTCGCGGCTGAGATCGGCAACTGCCGACGCGAGCGCCAGGCCACATGTGCGCTTGGCTTGCGAGAGGTCGCCGCGCTTCGTCAGCCATTCGTCAATTTCCGGCCAGCGTTCGCTGAGCGGGCGCGCCGGCGCGAGGCGTGCGAGATCGGCGTTCGCCCTCTCCTTCTCCTGCTGAATATTGACGACCTGCACGACCGCAGCAGCGTGATCGGCGCGCTTCTCCGCTGCGCGCAATGCGGCGTCTTCAGCGACGCTGCGCGCCGTCTCTTCCTCGTTCGCCAAATTGGCGATGCGCGCGTCGAGCGCCGCCGCCTCGCTCCAGATCGGCGCAAATCTGGCGATTTCCGCTTCCGCCGCGGCGCAGGCCTGCATGGCCGATCGCGCTTGAGCTTCATGAGCGGCGAAATTCTCTTGCGCCGCCGTCGCCTGCGCTTTGGCCTCTGCGGCTGCGCGCGTCGCCTGTTCCTTTGCGTCCTCGGCGCGGCGCAATTCGTCGCGCGGCCCACGCAGCGGTTCGACCTGCGCCAGCGCCGCCAGCGTCTCGCGCTCCCGCGACAAGCCCGCGAAGGCGCGCAAGGCTTCGCCGCGAGCCGACATCGCCTGCGCGAACTTCATCTGCGCCTGCTCCAAGGCGTCGAGCCTGCCGAGCGCCTCCAGCGTTTCGGCGCGAAGCATGGCGATTTTCGCGCGTTCGCCATCGATCGCGGCGAGGTCAGCGTCGATCGCGGCGCGTTCGTCTTCGGACATCACGCCGATCTCGGCGCGGCTGCGTTCGACAAGCGCGAACGCCTGCTGCGCTTCGCGCGCGCGCTCATAGGCGCGCTTCGACAGGAAGCCATAGATTTCGGCGCCGGTGACCTTTTCGAGAAGCTCGGCGCGCTCCTTGGCGTCGGCGCGCAGAAAGGCGTCGAATTCGCCCTGCGCCAGAAGCGCCGTTCGGCGAAACTGATCGAAAGTGAGATCGGTCAGTTCGGCGATTCGAGCGTTGACGGGCTCTATGCCGCTTTCGATCGCCGCGACGATTTCGCCGGCGTCGTCGATGCGCCACAGCGACCGTCCGCGCTTTTGCAATGCGCCCGCCGCTCTGCCGCGCGCCCGCTGCAGGTCGCAGCGCGCCCGATAGCGCAGCCCATCCTTGCCGATGAAATCGGTCTCGGCGAAGCCGCGGCCGGCGCCACGGCGAAGAATTGCCCGCGGGTCGCCTGCGCCTAGCGTCTCTCCGGACGGGTCCGGCGCGCCTTCGCTCGCGCTGGCCGCCACAACGCGCGGAAACTTGTCGTAGAGCGCGAGACAGAGCGCGTCGAGAATCGTCGACTTGCCAGAGCCGGTTTCTCCGGTGATGGCGAAGAGGCCCGCCGAGCGCAGCGGCTCGCTGTCGAAGTCGATGGCGAACGCCTCGGCGAGACTGGCGAGGTTGGCCCCTCTGATCGCCAGAATGCGCAACCTCACGCCTCCCGCAGAAGACGCTCGAAACAGTCGAAATGGCCGTCCGTCGGCGCGACGCCGTGAGTCTGTTCAAAGGCTTCGCGAAACAAATCGGCGGGCTTGCGCTCCGCAAGACGCAGCGGCGCCGCCGCTAGCGCCGGCGCTTGCGGCCGCTCGACCGCCATCGACACCACGCGCAGCGGAAATTTTTCGCAAATGGCATCGACCTCGGCTTTCACGCCCACGGCCGGACCCTCCACTCTAATGGCGAGATGCACGAAGGGCCAATTCTCCATCGGCGCCGACTCGTCGAGATCGAGCGCCTGAAACGCGGGCTCAAGTTCGGCGATCGATAGAGCGCCCTTCGAGGGCGTCCGCAAATGTCTCACGGCGCGGTTGAAAGGCGCGTGTTCAACCGTAACGGCGCCGGAGTCGTCAATATCGACGATGCTGACGCCATGCGCATAGTCGATTTCGGTCTTCGACATCGGAATAAGCGATCCGCAATAGCGGATCGTGTCGCGGCCGACAGACTGCGGGCGATGCAGATGGCCGAGCGCGACATAAGCGATATCCGCCGAAAACACGTCCGGCGGAACCGCGTGTTCGCCGCCGACGAGAATGCGTCTTTCGGCCCCTTCCGATTCGAGTCCGCCGGCGACATGAAGATGGCCGGTGACGACGAGCGGCGCCATGCCTGTTTCCCCTCGGCCGATCTCGCGCCGTGCGCTGTCGACGGCTTCGCGATACGCCTCGCGCACGGCGCCGACGACGCCTTCGCCGGCGACAGGCAAATCCGCCGCACGCGGATAAGGCAGCGCGAGCAGATGCGCGCCGACGCGGCCCCTGGCGTCACGGATTTGCGAGAGATGCGAACGCGCATCGAAGACGCCGTCCCGGCGCGCAAAGGCGCCGATCGAAACCACGTCCGCCATCTCGAACAAGGCGCGCGGCGCTTCGAGCCGCGCCGCCGGATCATGATTGCCGGCGACGAGCGCGATGCGCGCATGCCGACAGGCGGCGCGCAGATCGCGCAATGTGTCGTAGAGCAGCCGCTGGGCGTCGGCCGAAGGGTTGAGACTGTCAAAAACGTCGCCCGCCACGATGATCGCGTCGACCGCCCGCTCCTTCGCGATGACGACGAGCTGCGCCAGCGCGGCGCGATGCTCGGTCTCCCGAGACCAGCCCTGCAGAGTCGCGCCCAGATGCCAATCGGCGGTGTGAAGAAGGCGAATCACCCCGACAGTAGGCGCCAGGCCGCCGGGCGCCGGCAAGGGACGCGCGCGCAGGACCTCAACCTGTCAGCACAGGTCATCGGGCCGAATTCGGTCGTCGCCCGCGTGGCGCGCGCCTCCAATACGTCGGGAGCGACAGTCGAACGAAAATGCTCGCAGCGCGGGAAATCCTGCCTATTCCTTTGAAATTGCAATTATTTCTCCTAAACTACCGCTTTCACATGTTTTTTATTTAAGAACATTAAATCGCTGCATTGCGGCTTGGGTCTTTCGCGGCGCCTTCACAACCCTGTCGTCGTGCCTGTAAAATATGCGGCGTCGCAAAGGGCTGGACCTTGGCGCGGTCCATCAGGCCCTTCTCAAATCGAGAGGCAGGCAGGGTGACCGCTTACTTCCGTCAACAGACCGTGTCGCCGCAGGCATGTCCGGCGCTGGTGCTCAATGCCGACTACCGGCCGCTGAGCTATTATCCGCTCTCGCTATGGAATTGGCAGGACGCGATCAAGGCCGTGTTTCTCGATCGCGTAAACATCGTCTCGGAATACGACAGGACAGTCAAAAGCCCGAGCTTCGAAATGCGTCTGCCATCGGTCGTGTCGCTGAAGGAATATGTGCGGCCGGTTCGACAGCCGGCATTTACGCGATTCAACGTGTTCCTGCGCGATCGCTTCACCTGCCAATATTGCGGCGAACATGACGAACTGACGTTCGACCACGTCATTCCACGATCGAAGGGAGGCGCGACGACGTGGGAAAACGTCGTCGCGGCGTGTTCGCCCTGCAATTTGCGCAAGGGCGACCGCCTTCCGTATGAGGCGCGTATGTCGCCGGCGCAGGCGCCCTATCAGCCTTCGATCGCCGATCTGCATCGCAACGGCCGGCTGTTCCCTCCCAATTATCTGCACGAAAGCTGGATGGACTACCTCTATTGGGATTCGGTGCTCGAACCATAGGTCGGCGCGCTCGAGCGAGAGGGCTCCAATGATTCGCCGAATCGTCGTCATGGCGTTCGGCTTCCTCCTCGCCGTCGGCGTGGGCGCCATTTTTCTACTCGTCTCGTCGCTCTTGGACCCGGCGACGCGCGACGCCGGATTCGAGGCGGCGATGTCCGGCATATTCGCCTTCGTCGAAGACGACGGGCGCGCCGGCGAATTAAACGATCCTCTCGCGGCGTTCGGTTTCATCGTTTGGGCGATCATCATCGCCACCTGCGTCGCGCCCCTCGCGGTCGCGGCGCTGATCGGCGAGATCGCCGGCGCGCGCTCGCTGCTTTGGTATTCGGGCGTAAGCGCGACGTTTGCCGGCGCCTCGCCATGGATCGCCCGCGCAGCGAAAGGACTCGACCGCGCCGGCGACGCGAGCCCGCTCGAGCTCCGCATCGCATTGCTGTTTTTTCTCACGGGCGCCGTGTCGGGGGCAATCTACTGGTTGATCGCCGCGCCGTCAGATCCCGCGCCGGCGCAAATCGAGCCGCCATTTCGCCAACGCTGAGCCTGCCGCGCATATTAAAGGGCGAGGCCCGACGTTTGCGCACAATCAACGACAATGTTTCTGCAACAACAATGTGGCCGGCGCAGCGACGATCTTTCTTTTTGTTCGTCATGTTAGGACGAAATTGCATAGCGAGGCTGAGCGCATCAGCCGACGTCCGATGGACGTCCGCGCCGATCGCGCCGCGAGCGCGCGGCGCCCAAGAATCCTCGGATTTTCCTGGACTCTGGCGGCGTCAGGATTGACGCCCCATGCCGGAAATGCTCATAAACTGATATGGCAGACTACCATTCTCTGATCGCGAGGGCGGTGGCCGCTCTGCCGCAGTCCACGCCGGACACGCGCCAAGCGGTATACGAACGCGCCCGCAAAGCGTTGTTCAATCAGTTGCGCGGCATCCAGCCGCCGGTCGCCGAAGCTGACATCGCCGCCGAAGGACGCGCGCTCGAAGAAGCGATTGCGCGAGTCGAAACTGAGCTCGCCGCAAAGGCGCCGCAGCCTCGCAGTGAAGAGTCTGCGCCGCGGCGCGCGCCACATTCGATGATGAGCGCCAAGCCGGTCGAGCGCGCGCCGGCTGAGATTGAAGATTCGCATTTGCGCGACGCGTCCGATTCATCTATCGCGAACGGCAGCGAAGCCCCGCCGCGCGAATTCCAGCGACCGCCCGCGCCGCTGCCGCCCGCGCCGAAGCCGAAACGCTCGATTCGCTTAACTTTATCCATCGCCGGCGTTGTCGTTGCGCTCGTGGCGATCGTCGGAACGCTCGCCTGGCAGCTTCGCGAACAGCCTGAGGATCTCGCCAAACTCATACCGGAACAGTCGTCTTCCGCCACGCCTGAAAACGGCAAGATCAACGATCGCGTCACAGGCGAAAGAAACGCGGTCAAGCCTCCTGCTCCGCGCAGCCCAGCCGTGCCGGTGGCGCAAAAGGCGGAGATGTGGGTCGGCTCGCTCGCCGAACCAACGAAGGTCGACAGGATTTACAACGGCTCCGCCGTCTGGCGCCTGGAAAACGTCGGAGGCCCCGGGGAGCCCGTCGGATCGGCCATTCGCGGCGACATTGACATCCCCGACGCGAAACTGAAGATGACGCTGCTGTTTCGCAAGAATACCGACGCGACGCTTTCCGCGTCGCACACGATCAACGTGTCGTTCACGATGGCGCCAGGCAGTCCGATCGGCGGCGTCAAGGCGATTGGCCCTATTCAGATGCGACGCTCCGATGCGCAGTCGGGAGAAAAAGTCGTCGGCATTCCAGTGCCGATCACCGAAAACAATTTCCTCATCGGGCTGATGCGCGGCGATCACGAGTCGCGCAATATTGTTCTGCTGCGATCGCTCGCCGCGCTGGATCTGCCGATGCAGCTCGCCGATGGACGCGCAGCGACGATTAACATGGAAAAAGGCCCGTCGGGCGAACGCGTCTTTGCCGACGCCATCGACGCCTGGGGAAGATGAGCTCCGAGCTTCGTTTGGCCCTGGCGCTCTTGAAGAATTATACGAATTGATCCGTTCGCTGGGCCTGTCATTCCCGACAGGCCGAAGGCCTGATCGGGAATCCAGAGCCGTTCAGGAACGCTGGTTTGCCCTGGATTCCCGATCGCGCGCCTTGCGCGCGTCGGGAATGACCTGCGAGTGGTTCAGACGGAAATAGAATTACATCACCAGCGTCAGCTTTTTCGCCGCCCGCGTCACGCCCGTATAAAGCCAGCGCGCCCGATGTTCGCGGAAGGCGAAGGATTCATCGAACAGCGTCACGTCGTCCCATTGCGAGCCTTGCGCCTTGTGGACGGTCAGCGCATAGCCGAAATCGAACTCGTCCGAGTCCTTACGAAGCGCGTAAGGGATGTCGCTGTCGGCGCCGAACAGTTGCGGAATGACGGCGACGCGCTGAAATCTGACGCCTTCGCCGTCTTCCGGCGTCACCAGCATTCTCACCTTGCCGCGGCGCACGGCGCCGGCGCTCTTCACCTTAAAGAGCGCGCCGTTCAAGAGTCCCTTCTTGCGGTTGTTGCGCAAACAGACGAGCTTGTCGCCCGACTGCGGCAGATCGCCGGCAAAGCCGCGCAATTCGCGCAACCGCGCATTATAGGCGCGGCGAGTCTTGTTCAGTCCGACGAGCACCTGGTCGGCGCCGGTCACGAGCGCGGGATCGAGCGAGTCGCGACGAACCACGCGCGTCTCTCCGAAGACGCCCTGCTCCACCCCCTCGCCTGCCCGGATCGCCATTGAAAGGCGAATGATCGGATTATCCGCCGCCTGGCGATGCACTTCTCTCAGCATCACGTCAGGCGCGGCTTCGGTGAAGAAGCCCCCGCCCTTGACCGGCGGCAATTGCGCCGGATCGCCGAGCACGAGCACTTTCTTGCCAAAGGAGAGGAGATCGCGGCCGAGCTCCTCGTCGACCATCGAGCATTCGTCGATGACGATGAGTTTCGCATGCGCCGCGTCGCTATCGTCGTTGAGAACGAAGGAAGGCTCCTCGGTCTCGGTGTCAGTGGCGCGATAGATGAGACTGTGGATCGTGCGTGCATCCTTGCAGCCCTTGGAGCGCATGACCAGCGCCGCCTTGCCGGTGAAGGCCGCAAAGGCGACGTCGCCGTCGACATGTTCGGCAAGATGACGGGCGAGCGTCGACTTGCCGGTTCCCGCAAATCCGAACAGGCGAAAGACCTGTTGCGCGCCGGGCGTTGCAAGCCAGCGCGCCACCGCGATCAGCGCTTGATCCTGTTCGGGAGTCCAGATGGGCATGGCTGCGAAATCGAATCAGGCGATCACGATGGCGGAGGCGAGGCGGGCAAACAAGCGGCATTCTCAATTCGTCAGGCGCTGAAGCCCGCGATCAACAGCGCGCCGCCAAACGCGAAGGAAACGAGCGCGAATACGGGATAGCGCTTTTCGTAATCCATCCTCGCGAATATGTGGCGCACGGTCTGCGGCGGCAGAAAAAGGGTCAGCGATCCGCTGATGAGCGTGAGCCAGCCGACAAGCGAGACCAGCGCCGCGGTCGCGTCGCTCCAAATTTCGTGGCCGATCACGATGGCGAGGCCGATCGCCAGCCGTATCATGCCGATGAAGGCGATGGCGACAGGCTCGCGCGAAACGCTTTCGATCATCTGCAGCGCAACGTCCCTGCGCACCAGCATCCAGGCGGACATGATCAGAGCATAGGCGCCGATCAGTTTTGCGAGAAAAAGCGTAAGCGGCGTCATTAACGCCTCCTTGCTGAAACGCCTTCATACCGCCGAGGAATGGCGCGCTGGCGACGTTTGCAGGTAGGCGTCGAAGGCGGCGGCGACAAGGCGAACGAAGGGCTTTCCGCGTTCGGTCACGACGACGCGCCGGCCCTCTATGTCGACGACGCCATCTTTCGCCAGCGCGTCAAGCGACGCCTGCGCCGAATCGAAAGCATCTTCCGCATATCCATGGCGCCCGGCAATGGCGCCATAGTCGACGTCGAAATCGCACATGAGCCGTTCGATCAGCTCGGCGCGGGCGGCGTCTTCGCGCGTGAGAGCGACGCCGCGGGTCGTGGCGAAACGCCCTGCTTCGATCGCGCGTCGCCAGCCGGCGAGATCGGTGGCGTTGCCGACATAGCCTTGCGTAAAGCGCCCGATCGACGAAACGCCAAACGGCAGCAGCGCGTCGGCGGCGTCGATCGTATATCCCTGGAAATTACGGCGCATGCGCTTTTCGCGCGCGGCGATCGCCAGCGGATCGTCGGGGCGCCCGAAATGGTCAAGCCCGATCGCCTCGTATCCTTCCGCTTCGAGCGCGGCGCGCACGGCGGCGGCCTGCGCCAGACGCTCGCCGACGCCGGGCAGCGCGGCGGCGTCAATCAGCTTCTGGTGCGACTTGAACCAGGGCACATGCGCATAGCCGAAGACCGCGAGCCTTTGCGGCTCGAGCGACGCCGCGAGCGACGCGGTGCGCGCCGCGTCCTCGACCCTTTGTTTCGGCAGCCCATACATCAAGTCGAAGTTGACCGCCGTAATCCCGGCGTCCCGCAACAAACCCACGGCGCGCGCCACCGTTTCATAAGGCTGTATCCGGCCCGACGCCTCCTGCACATGCGCGTTCAGGTCCTGCACGCCGAGCGAAGCGCGCGTGACTCCCGCCGCGGCCAGCGCCTCGACGAGCTTCGCGTCGAGAATGCGCGGATCGAGCTCGATCGCATGCTCGGTTTCGGCGGAGAGTTCGAAATGATCGCGCACAACCGAAACGATCTCGGCGAAGCGCGAAGGGCCAAGAATGCCGGGCGTGCCGCCGCCCCAATGGATGCTTGTGACGCGCCGCGCGCCTGTCGCCTGCGCTGTCAGCGCGATCTCGCGCTTGAGCGTCTGCGCATAGGATTGAAGCGGGGCGTCCTGGCGCACGGCCTTCGTGTGACAGCCGCAATAAGCGCAGATGGCCGTGCAAAACGGCACGTGAAAATAGAGCGAAAGCGACGCTCCAAGATCAAGGCTCGCGAGCCAGGCCCGCGTCTCGGCGTCGCCGATCGACTTGGAAAAATGCGGCGCGGTGGGATAGCTCGTGTAGCGCGGCGCGGATCGTTCGGCCAAAGCCAGCGACGCTGGGTCCATCCTTCTCTGACTCCCTCGCCGCATCGCGGCGCCTCTCAAACTGATATCGCGACGCGGCCTGCCGCGCAAAAGCGACGGCTGCCGCACTTTGACGCGGGCGCGTGCGAAATCGGCGTATGCGAAATCGGCTTGGCCGTCGGCCGCGAACAAGGCAGACTAAAGGCAATTCTCACGAGGGCGGGAGCATTGGCGCAAATGGCGATATTTTTCTGGCGACGGCCATATATGCTGGGGTTCTGCCTTGTCGCCGCTGCGGGCGCCTCGGCGCCGGTCGCGCTTGCCGCCGGTCCAGCAGACGCCGCCGGCCGCTATTCGATTCTCCGCGAGGGCGACAAGGATACGGGCTGCATGCTCACCCTCGACGCCCGCATCCGGGGCCGCGCCGGGCTGAAGGCGCAGCTCGCCCCCGCCTGCCGCGACAATGGCGTCGTGATTTTCGATCCGGTCGGCTGGGGACTCGATCAAGGGCGTCTCGTGGTGACCGCCCGCAAGGGGCACAAGGCCCATTTCGACCGGGACGCCTCAGGCGTTTGGCGACGTGACGCCAAGGAAGGCAAGGCGCTCGGCCTCAAGCCGCTGTAGAGCCCGGCTCGCGAAAAAGCCTCCCGGATCGCTCCGGGAGGCTCTAAGCCCGTCGCCGCGCGAGAGGGGCGGGGTTGCCGGCGACGGATAGCGTGACGCGATCGTTCGACGAATTGCAGACTGGCGCCCGGCAATCGTCGACGCCCGCGCGCCGCTAATCGAAATTGGGCTCTCCCAATTGGCGCGCGCCATCTGCGCCATATCCGTAATAGGCGTCGGCGTAATCGGACCAGGAGCCGACGTTGGGCGCGACCCAAGCCTCCGCGCCGTCATCGAAAGGGTCATAGCCTTTGCCGAAGCTTTCGCTTCGGGTGGGAGAACAGTCTTGGCGCTCCTGGTCGTCCCACGCGGCCGCAGGGAACGCAGCGAGCGTCAGGATGAAAACGAGGGCGAGCAGCTGGCGCGACATGCTTGGCTCCGATCCGCTGAGGCGCCGTCCTGGCGCCTCACTCGCCTAACATGACGCATCCTGTCTGAACCGGATATGGCAGCGCCGTTCATCGCTCAGTCAGCTTTGCCGGGCCGGCGGATCATCGGCGACGGAGCCTGCGCCTCCGGACGCTCCAACAGCGCGACACTTTTTTCAAAATGATCCATTTCTCCCTAAGTCGTTTCATAACGGCACATCTTCTTGCGGTCGTGTCAACGGCGGAGCGAGACCGATTGCGCGTGAAATCGCTGCGCCTTCCGGCGACGGCGCAGGAACGGCCGCAAGCCGAGGGCTAGCACGCAACCTGCAGAATAACGAGATATTGCGCGAAGTTGCGTCAAACTGAAACGTGCGGCGGCTTTAGTCGATGCCTGACATGCGCATGGCGACGAAAGTCATTGACCAAAGGGATGTGCCGCACTCCTGAGCGATCAGGTTCTGACGCAAATTCGGCCAAACCCTCGGGCCGCAAGCGCCAAGCCAAGGCCAAGCTTAGGTCCAAAGACTGGGGATTAGAGCGCTGATGTCAATCGCCAACCCGAAAGAGATGCTAACGCCCCTGGCGCGCGCCGACGGCGAGGAAGCTGAACATGAAGCGCCGTCGCAGGCGGAAGGGTTGCGCGGCACGCTCACCCGCCAGGACATCGCGCTCGCGATCCATCGCCGGATCGGGGGCATGTCCTGCAGGGAAGCGAAGCGCCTGACCGACCTGGTGATCGAGGAAATGGCGGCGACGCTCGCCTCCGGCGAGTCGCTCAAGCTGCATGATTTCGGCTCTTTCCTGGTGCGCATAAAGCGCGAGCGCGCGGGTCGCAATCCACGCACTGGCGCGCCGGTTCCGATCGAAGCGCGCCGCGTCGTCGCCTTCAAGGCGTCGCCCAACATGAAGGCGGCCATCAACGGCACGATTCCCTTAACAAAAACCAAGAAGCGCGCGCGCGGCCGACTCGCGCGGCAATCCGGACCGGCTGACCTCGCAAGAGCCTCCGCTCCCTGAATTTAAGGTAGTCCGCGCTCTTCCCCGCGAGCGGACCGGGGCCCGATCGTTCGCCGCACGCCCCGGCGTCCGATCGGGCCTTCTTTTTTTAGGGCAAGGCGGCGCGATTGAGCTTGCCATTGGCGTTGCGGGGAAGCGCGTCGAGGAAAACAACCGCGCGCGGGCATTTGAAGGCCGCAAGATGCGCGCGGCAGTAATCGAGAATCGCGGCCTCGTCCAGCGGGGCGCCGTCGCGGGTCACCACATAGGCCTTGATGATCGTCGCGCTTGCGTCGCGCCCGGGCCGCTCGGCCGCGGCCGCTTCGACCACGCCGCTAATCTCGAGCAGCCGCTTCTCGACTTCCGCAGGCGAGACGCGATAGCCGCCCGCGTTCATGACTTCATCGACCCTACCGTGGCGCCACATGTAGCCGTCTGCGTCAAAGTCGACGAGATCGCCGGAGACGAACCACTCGCCGCGAAACGACTCGCGCTCCTCCTCCGGCCGGTTCCAATAGCCGAGCATCATCCCCGGATCGTCGCGACGCACGGCGAGGAGACCGGTTTCGCCCGGCGCGAGAGGCGTCTCGCCGCCGTCTTGCGGCAGCGCCGCAACTACCCTTCCCGGCTGCGCCCTGCCGGGCGAATCGGGACGCGCCGGCGTCGTCGGCCCGCTCGAGACGAAGGTCGAAATTTCGCTCATGCCGAAAGCTTCATAAATTTCGTTGCCGGTACGGGCGCGCCAATCGGCGAGCAGACTCGACGGCAGCGCCGCGCCAGCGGAGAGCGCATGCCGCAAGCTCGAAAGATTGGCGGTCTCCGGCGCGCCATATTTGAGGATCTGGCGAAAAACGCCCGGCACGGCGGCGAAGATCGTCGCGCGATAGGCTTCGATGAGACGCGGCCATGCGGCTGGATCCGGATGGCCGTTGTAGAGCACGGCGCTCGCCCCCGCCGACAGCGGATCGACGACGCCGACGCCGAGCGTATAGGTCCAATTGATCGCGCCCGCGTGCAGCATTACATCGCCGGGACCGAGCCCCGTCCAATGCGCGCGCATCGGCCTGCGGCCCCAGGCGGCGCGATGGGCGTGCAACACGCCTTTGGGCCGGCTCGTCGTGCCCGAGGTGTAAACAAGATAGGCCGGATCGTCGGCGGCGGTGTCGACATAGTCCGGGAGAGGCGACGTCTCGGCGAGGCGCGCCAGATCGTCGCCGCGGAGGATGTGGGCGTCGCCCTCGTGCGCCTCGTTCTCGAAGGCTACGCCGAGCGCCAGGACTGAGGCGCCGCAGTCGCGCGCCATAAACTCGGCCTCCTCAAACGTCAGCTGAGAAGAAGCGAGCAATGCGACATAGCCGGCGGCGATCGAGGCGAAATAGGCGAGCGCGGCATTGGCTTCATTGCCCATGCGGATCATCACGCGAGCGCCTCGCGGCAAGCCGAGGTCGCGCAGGCCCGCCGCCAGCCGCCTGACCTTCACATCGAGTTCGCCGTGGCTCCAGCGCTGGGCGCCGCCGTCGCCGACGATCGTGAGCGCGGTTGCGTCGGGCCGCAACCGCGCATTTTCGGCGAGGCAGTAGCTGGCGAGATTGAAGCGCGGCGGGACGGGTTCGAGCATGGGAGAGCTATTCGGAGGCACGCCGTCTTCTTGCATTTGGCGCTATGCCTGGGCAAGGCGCGAAGAGGCTGCCTATGAGGCGCGCGTCACTCGCCTTGTGAACGCCAGCGCGCTCCTATCGGCTTAGCATCCGCGTCTCGCGCGCGGATTGGCCAAACCGTCGGCGAAACGCCCGGCTGAAGTGGGAAAAATCGCTGAAGCCCCAGCGAAAGGCGATCTCGCCAATCGGCGCCTGCGCTTGGGCGCTGAGGTCGGCGCGACAATGTTCGAGACGCCGCGCCCAGACGTAGCGCATCAGCGATACGCCCTCGGCTTCGAAGAGCGCATTGAGATAGCGGATTGAAAGCCCCAGCGCCTTCGCCGTCATGGTCGGATCAAGCCGGGGATCGCCCAGGCGGCCTTCGATGAAGCGCTTCGCCCGTCGGAGCGTGGCGTCGCGACTGCGGGCGGTCGCCCCAATGAGTTGGGGATCAGCAGCGGAAAGGGCGATGAGATCGGCGCAATGGTCTGCCGCCGCCGCGAATGACTCATCCGTGAGTTCGGCGGCATGTGCGGCGATTGAGCGGATATGCGCGGCGGCGATGGCGCCAAGTCCGCGCGCGCCGGCGATCGATGTGGCCAAGCGACGGTCCATGTCGGGCAAACGCATGCGCATGGCGGCGCGCGGCAGAGAAACGATCAGCTTCGAGAATGAGCCAGGACAATAGATCTTATGCGGCCGGGTGGCGTCATAGATCGTTATGTCGCCCGGACGCAGCGACGCATGGCGCTCGCCTTGCTCAAGAAAATATTCGCCCGACAGCAGCACAACGGCAAGATATACGTCCTGACTGTCGGGCAGCGACGGCCGCTTCGGTCTTTCGATGAGGATGGCGTTTGAGCGGATCGCCGAGAGCCGCACGTCCTTTTCGCCATATATCGTCATTTCATTGAACAGCGGCTGCGTCGGCACGGCGCAAGCGTCTGCGCGGGCGTATTCGCGTCCGATCACCTCACAGAGCCACTCACGGCGCCGGCTCGGCGTCACGTCTTCGGTCGAAAAGAATTGCGCTTTCGTCATCGAGCCTCTTCACGCCCGGCAGATCCATTTCAGACAAGTTTTTTAGCCGCCGCAGTCAAGCATTATTGCGCTGGGTATTGCATATCCGTCCCGCGGCGAACCGCCAAAATCCGCTGGAAGATTAGAATGAATCAAAACGGGACATCAGACAGAGAAGCCAATGTTGTCTTGCTCAGAGGCGCCGCACTGTGGATTCTCGCCGCGCTCGTTCTCGCCTGGTGTCTGGTGGCGCTCAAGATGGAAGCGCCGCTGATGACGGCGATCTTTCCAGGGAAATTTTCGCGCGTCCTGCAGGCCCATATCGACTTCCTGCTGATGAGCGCGCTCCTGCTCGGCTTCTATTGCACGCGAATTCCGTTCGCCTGGCCCCTGCGCTGGGCGATGGTCGTGGGCGCATTCACCAATTCGAGCCTGTTCATCTTGCAGGCGGCGTTTCCCGTCCTCGACGGCCCGCCGGCCGAAGGCTGGGGTCCAACTCTATTCGGCGTCTATCTCATGGCGAGCATCGTTCTGACCAGCTTCGGTTTCGCCGGTGGCGAGCCAGGAGGCTCGCGTTCCAAGGGCGGCGCATCCTGGACCGCGAGCCTCCAGGCTCGCATGGTTGCGAACAAGCCGGAGTTGGCGCATTTAATACGCGGCGCCGCCTAAGGAGCCTCGCCCACGTATGCGCCTGAGTGAGTGAGCAATCGCATGATCCCCCATTATGAACGCGGGCCGCTCCTTCCCCATCCGGCCACGGACCAGCCTCGCCCGCCTACAACCGCTCCAGCAATTTGTCGTAGTCCGCGTGGGAGCCAATCCAGAACCACACGACGCCTTCGTCGTCGTGCTAGCCAAGCGCGCGATAACCTTTGCCGATGCGAACGGAATAGACGGGAAGGCTGGGATGCACGGGCTTGAAGCGCAAGCCAGGACGCCAAGGGTCGTGCCGGAAGCGCCGATAGGCGTCGCGCGCTTGCTCCTGAACCTCTTTGGGCAGACCGGCGAAAGCATCCCGAAACCGGGCCGTCGTCCGGGATTTCACAACCTGTCCGGGTCGAGGGGCTGCGTCTTTTTCGCGCGGTCTTCCGCAGCCGCCTCTTCGGCGAGGGTTGCGAGGACGCGCGGACGCGCGGCGAACGCCTTATCCCACCGCGCGTCGTCCTCCAGTTCATCCAGGATCAAATCGGCGATGGAGTTTTGCTCCCGCTCAGGCAACTTTCGCGCCTTGTCGAAGGCCTGATCGAGTAACTTAGTCATATCGCGCTCCGCCGACGACCGCTTGGGGTTTCGGCAAAATAGGCCCGCTTGGCGCGAATGCAAGGACCCGGGCGCCGTAACCTAATCGAACAGGCTCGAAACGCTCTCCTCCCGCGCCGTTCGGGCGATCGCCTCGCCGATCAGGTGGCCGATCGGAATGACGCGAATGTTCGGGGCGGCTTCAACCGCAACCGTCGCGCGGATCGTGTCGGTGACCACGAGCTGCTTGAGCTTGGAGTTGGCGATGCGCTCCGCCGCCGCGCCCGACAGCACCCCATGGGTGATGTAGGCGTAAACCGAGCCGGCGCCCGCGGCGAGCAAGGCTTCGGCGGCGTTGCACAGCGTGCCGCCAGAGTCGACGGCGCGCACGACGCCGCCGACGTCCGGCGACACGACCATGACGTTCTTGAGGTCGAGGTGCGACTTGATGTCCGCCACGATGACCGGCGCGGCGAAGAGATTATCCGTCGGAATGTCGAAGAAGCCCTGAACCTGGCCGGCGTGAAGATCGACGGTCAGAACGCGATCCGCGCCCGCACGGGTGATCAGATTGCTGACGAGCTTCGCCGAGATCGGCGTGCGCGGTCCTTGTTTGCGATCCTGACGGGCGTAGCCGAAATAGGGAATGACCGCCGTGATGCGACGCGCAGAGGCGCGGCGCAGCGCGTCGACCATGATCAACAGCTCCATGAGATGGTCGTTGGCCGGCGCGGATGTGGACTGGATCACGAACGTGTCCTGTCCGCGCACATTTTCCAGAATCTCGACCCAGATCTCCTGATCGGCGAAGCGGCGAACCTGGGCGCGACAAAGCGGCATCCCCAGATGCGCGGCGATCGCCTCCGCCAGCGGCCGATTGGAGTTGCCCGCCAGGAGTTTCATCGCCGCCATTCAGTCCGCCCCCGCGCAAAAACGCCGCGGCGTCATAGCAGCGATGACGGCTGCGAACAATATGACGCTAAAATGGCGGCTTTCTTTGTCCAAAAACATTGGCGGCATTGCCTCTTGGACGGGTAATGCTCTAAATGATGGCGGCGGCCTCACCGATGCGCGGCGGGCCGGGCGTCTGGATGCGCCTTCACCCATCTCGCCCAACTGCGTAGTAGACAGGCGTCGCTTCCGTTAATGACGAATAGCGTATCGGATCATGCGCAGCAGCCATCTTCGCCGCGCGAGACGCGAGTCGTCGTCGCCATGTCGGGCGGCGTCGATTCAAGCGTGGTCGCCGCCCTGCTGAAGGAGCAGGGCTACGACGTCGTCGGCGTGACGATGCAGCTCTATGATCATGGCGAGGCCACGCACCGCAGGGGCGCCTGCTGCGCCGGCCGCGACATCCATGACGCGCGAAGCGTTGCGGCGCGGCTCGGCATTCCGCATTTTGTCCTCGATTACGAGAGCAGGTTTCGCGAGAAGGTGATCGACGAATTCGCCGCGAGCTACGCCAGCGGCGAGACTCCGGTGCCTTGCGTCGCCTGCAATCAGTTCATCAAATTCGCCGATCTCATGGAGACGGCCAAGGACCTCGGCGCGCATGCGCTCGCAACGGGCCACTATATTTCGGCTCGCGACGACGGACATGGCGGGCGCGCGCTCTACCGCGCCAAGGACGCCTCGCGCGACCAGAGCTATTTCCTGTTCGCGACGACGCGCGAGCAGTTGCGAATGCTGCGCTTTCCGCTCGGCGACTATGCCAAGGCCGAAGTTCGCGAGATGGCCCGGCGCATCGGGCTCGAAGTCGCCGACAAGCCGGACAGCCAGGACATCTGCTTCGTGCCGACCGGCCGCTACACCGATGTCGTCGAAAAGCTCGCGCCGGCGTCCGTCGTGCCCGGCGAGATCGTTCATCTCGACGGTCGCGTGCTCGGCCGCCACGCCGGCGTCATCCACTACACGATCGGGCAGCGGCGGGGGCTCGGACTTGGCCCGAAGGTCGCCGGTCGCGACGTCGAGCCTCTCTACGTCTTGCGTCTCGACGCGGCAAACGCCCGGGTCGTCGTTGGCCCTCGCGAGGCGTTGCAGACGCGCGCGGTGACGTTGCGCGACGTGAACTGGATCGGCGAAGGGACTCTGTCATCGTTGCCGCCTGACGGGGTGGACATCCTGGCGCGCGTGCGCTCGACGCGCCCGCCGGTTCCGGCTCGGCTGAGAGCTGGCGAGGATGGCGGCGCGTCGGTGGCGTTCGCGTCGAACGAATTCGGCGTCTCGCCGGGGCAGGCCTGCGTCTTCTACGACGCCGACGAAGAGGACGGTCGCGTGCTCGGCGGCGGATTTATCGCCGCGATCGAGCCAGCCGCGCTGACAATGGCATTGAAGGCGCCGCCGCCGCTGCGCGCCGCAGAAGGGCGAAGGGCGCCTCGATGAGCGAAGCAAGAAACTATTTCCGCGACGTCGAAACGCTGGACAATGGCAATGTCGAGGCGGCCTATGCGCGCTGGGCGCCGATCTATGATTTGACCTTCGACATTCTGCTGAAGCCCGGCCGCCGCGCCGCCGCGGCTGCGGCGTCAGGGGCGCGCGGACCCATCCTCGATGTTGGCGTCGGCACCGGCCTCGAACTGCCGCTGTTCTCTCGGGAAACGCGGGTCGTCGGCGTCGATCTGTCGGAGCCGATGCTGCGCCGCGCGTCGCAGCGCGTGCGCCGCGAGCGCCTCGATCATGTCGCCGGCCTCGTCAAGATGGACGCGACGCAGATGGCCTTCGCCGACGCGAGCTTCGCCTGCGTCGTCGCGCCCTATGTCCTCACTGTGGTTCCAGAGCCTGCGGCGATGCTCGACGAACTCGCGCGCGTGCTCCGGCCGGGCGGCGAGATCGTGCTGGTCAATCACGTGAGCGGAAAGGACGACGCCATGGCGCTGTTCGAGGCCTGGCTCGACCGCCATATGGCGCCCAAACTCGGCTGGCGCCCGCAGTTCCCCTGGTCGATCATCGGCGACTGGATCAATCAGAACCCGCAGATGAAGCTCGTCGAGCGTCGCCCGCTCGCGCCCTTCGGGCTGTTCACGCTGACGCGGATCGAGCATTGCGCGAATGACACGTTCGCCAAAAAAGCGCCCGAGACGGCCGAACTTGAGTGCGCCTGACCGCCTGAAGCAGACGAAATCTCTTGCCGATCACCGATCGCGGCGCTACTTTTATAAAGTCATCCTTAGGGAGGCGGAGTTATGAGCAAATTGATTTTAGCAATTTATGCGACGGCCGCTTTGGTCGCACAGGTCGCAATCGTTGCGGCGCAGGTCAGAGGTCCCTAATAGTTTAACCCCTGCGGAACGAGCGTTCCGGCGCGCTGACGCGCCGGAATTTTTTTGGTTAATCGAGTTCGGCGTTAAGCTGCCGAATAATTCCGGAGAGACGCTCTGCTTCGCGAATTTCTTCCGTTCCCGAGATCCTGAAGGCAAAATCATTGCGGCATTCTTCGGTCGCCGGCCGCGCCGATCCGGCTCCTCCTTTTTTTGAAGGCTCTTTCGACTGCTCCTTCGCGTAAATGTCTCGGCAGGACGTTATCTGCTTGCTCCCATCTCGCCGCTCGGCGCGCTGACCTTGCGCGAGCTTTTCGACAAGCGCTAGCCCCTCCCTCGCCGCAGCGAGCGCGTCCTGCAGACGCTCCCTCCTTTTGTCCGGCTCGGCTGGCGCGAGAGCATTGGCTTGAGTCACACGCGCATACCGATAGAGGCCTTGGGCTTTCATCATATTCGCAAAATTTTCGCCCCTGGAGTAGTCATGTCGATTTACAGCCTTCATACAGTCCATATTCATTGCTCGAAATTCATTGGCATATATTTGAGCCTCATATAGGAGACTTTCATATCCGTTGCTGGACAGGACTACATCGATCCACGTCTGCTTTATCGAAATCAGCGTGCTAATATACGAAAGCGTCATTCTCCAGACGTCCAACTTTCTCGGTCCTGTATACGGCTCGGATTCCGGACTAAGATTATCAATTACAATCTTGTTCCACTGAATATTGTCATCCAGGTGCGCATATTTACAAATATATTCACTATAAAGCTTTTCGTCATTTGTTGACAATTTGCCTACAGCTCTGATATTCTTTAAATTTGATCCTATGCCTACAACAATCTTGTCTAATACTAAAATGGCCTTGTGAAGATTATCCGCATGATAATCTAGCAACGCTTGAGTTCTCACATTCGGCTCGTGACTGAGCCACTCGTCAATGTAACTGCTAATCATGCTTCGAACCCGCACCTCAAAAATGTCGCGGAGGTCACTGTCAACCAATGAAGACGGATCAGACCCATTTGGGCTTTCATTCGTTCTAAGCCATTCGTTTAGCACATTGATCGCCGCAGCATATTTGTGATTGTATGCAAGGATCGCTGCCCCCGCGTTCCAATGATAGGGCGGGATCACCTCCCCTTTGCTTAGGTATAGTTTAATCGCTTGGTTCGCGTGCGGCTCGCATTCTGCGCCAATACTCCATTTCTGGTAGTTTGGGTAATCCGTCAATTCGACTGAGTCAGAATTAATATTGTCAGCGTATAAAAGCAGCCTCTTATTTAAGACACTTCCGATCGGCGCCAGCGCTTGAGCCGCCCCGTCGCCATCTAAATAGAGGTTTACATATTTTTTAAGGCATTGGCCAATGACTCCATAGACCTGATATGAGGATTTGACACGACTCCCTATGGAGCACAATATCTTGACTTCCTTTTCAGATTCTCTTGAGCAACCTGGATCGTTGTTTTCTTTCGCGCCTGTGTGCTGAAACATTCCTTTCTTTAGAGCATAAAATAGTCCGTCTCGTCTGGCTGCTTCAGTCAATTCCATCAAATTGTCTAACCCAGACGATGTATTAGGCGCGCCATAAGCGGCAACTTGCACGCTGACTGGCGGAACGATTTGTCCGACGGAAGTGTCAGCGGGCCTGTCTGACTTGCCGCTGAGAGAAAATTCCACGCCTCCGGGAAGTTTTACATTCCCGCCAATCCGGGCGAACTTCTGTATGGTGTCGAAGTCAACGACTCCGATCATGAACACCAGGAGCATCACCGCCCATAGCAAGAGATCGGATGTCAAGAGACCATCCGTTCTCTCTTGCCCCTGTTCAGCCTGCTTGCCATCGCCACTCTGAGATTTGCCATCAGGTTTTTCCGATGGACGCGACCGAAATGGTCGAGAACGAGCTATTGCGACGTTTATCCACAATACGAATATTAGGCCGAAAATTGCTCCGAAGAATATCTGCTTGGTTGCAGAGCTTTGTATGATCACGATAAACTGATCAATCCGGCCCAATACATAGGGAGCATGAAAGGCGAAGAGCACATATTCAAGCAGCGCTGTAAGGCCCAAGCCAAGCGCAAGGGCCAACGCGAGCGCGAGCGCTGGACGGTTCACATATGACGGGGCCAGCGCTTTTCTTGCCTCTTCGTTGGGAGCGGGCGGCCCCGAAAGCAACAAAAAAAATGAAACTCCCGCAATCGCGGCTGCAAGCAAAAATGGCGTCATGACGCCCTCCAAAAAACCAATGCAATGCTTCGACGTTAGGGCGACTTGCGTCCAAGACAAGCCCACTGAGCGTCGGCTTCAGGCGAAAACTTCTTGCCCCCGCTGGCGCCACGCCGCGCGGAGCGCTACATTCGCCAAGCGGCGCTGCGGGGTGCGTGCAGGACTATTATTCCCCGGGGCCTTATCGATCCTTAAGGGAGCTGTCCCTGGCCTCGCTCGTGGGCGTGGCCACACGGCGCCCACCTACGTTGTAGGTTCCCGGGATCGGTGTCCCACGGCTCTTGTGGCCCGCACCTTTCTCCCCTGCTATTGCTTTCGTATGAGCGATTTGAAAGCCGAACTGCGGCGACGTTCGCTGGCGCGTCGCGATCTCGTCACGCCGCGCGAAGCGCATGAGGCGGCCGCCGCCGTCGCCGACCGCAGTCTCGCGCTCGTCGAGCGCATCGCGCGCGAGGCCTCGCTCGGCGACTCGCTCGTCGTTTCCGTCTATTGGCCCATCCGCAGCGAATTGAACACGCGGCCGCTCATCGACGCGCTCGCCGCCGAAGGCTATCGCGTGACCTTGCCGGTGATGCACAGAGTGCGTCATCCGCTCGTCTTTCGAGACTTCACGCCAGGCGACGATCTCGTCAAAGGGCCGTTCGGACTGTCGGAGCCGTCCGAAGACAAGCCCGCCCTTGACCCGGACATCGTATTCTCGCCGCTTGCCGCCTTCGATCGGCGCGGCTTTCGCCTTGGCTATGGCGGCGGCATTTATGACGCCACGCTCTCGGCGCTTCGCGCCAAAAAGCCGGTCATCGCCGTCGGCGTCGCCTATTCCTGCCAGGAAGCGGATCATGTGCCGATCGAACCGCATGACCAGCGGCTCGATTTCGTGATGACCGAGCAGGAGACGATCAGCTTCTCCGAAGCAGGCATGAAAACCAGTTCAAACGCCGCGCTCTAGATCGCGCTGCATTTGGACGCAATCGCCCAAATGCAGATGACGTGATCGATTCTAATAGCTTAGAGCGCGCGACGCCGTCCCCGCAACGTTCATCGAATCGGCGCCGGCGGCAGCATGATGAGTTGGCCCGCCTGCAGCTTTTTCGACTTCACGCCGGGATTGGCGTCCGCAATCGCCCGCCATTTGCTGGTCGCGCCATAAAGGCGTTTAGCGATCGATTTGAACGTGTCCCCAGCGCGCGCCATATAAACCTCGGGTTCCGTCGCCGCGGTCGGGGGCTCGACCGGCGTGTGGGCAGCGACTTGCGGAGCGGCTTGAGAGGTTTCGCTTTCTCGACTCTCCGTCGTCGACGCTTCATCGGCCGTCGCCGGATTTGTCTCCGCGGCAGGCTCTTCGACCCCGGTCGTTTCCGCGGCGGTCTGCTCGATTTGCGCCTCTTCCTGCTGCGCCGAGTCTGACTCCGACTGGACATGAGCCGCCGGCCCGACAAAGAGCAGGTAGGAGATCGCAACAGCTGCGGCGGCCAGCGAAACTTCCGCCAAGCCGCGCCGCCGCTGCGGCGTGAAGAGCGGCGGCCGCCCGCGCGCCGTGTCGGATGCGGGCGCGGATGGGTCCTCGGTCTCGCGACCGCGCAGCCAAACCAGCGCCTCGAAGATGAAATACAGGAACAGCGCCGCCGTCACCGGCGGCTTCCGGAACGATTCCGGCGCAAACATATAGGCGACGACGCCGAGTTGAATCGTCGCCGAGAGCCATGGCAGTCCGATTGCGCCAAGCGTCTGACGCCGCCGCGTCGCGACGACGGCTGCCAGGACGAAAAGGGCGAGATAGGCCCAGAGCAGCGCGCCTTGGCCCTCGAACGCCCAGCCGAAGGCGGCTGCGCCCAGCAGGTAAAACAGCCCCAGGGCGGCGGCTGCGTAGGCCGCATGAACCAGCCGCTGCGGACCCGACGCCCGGCTCAGATGAAAGACCAAAGCCGCGGCGAGCGCCGCGATCAGGATCACGGCCGGATAGGGAAATGGTAGTGAACTCATGAAACCGAGCTCCTTAACGGCTCAGCGGCCAGCATTCGGTTTTGAATTGAATGCGCATGCGGATGTGACAGTTTCTTGCGTGCGGAGCTGAGCCATGGACGATTATTTCGATTTCTCCGACACGCCGGCGCTCTCAAAAGTCGCCATGTCGCGGTGGCAGGCGAGCGCCGCTTTGATCAGGCCGATGGCGAGCGCCGCGCCGGAGCCTTCCCCAAGCCGCATGTCGAGGTCGAGCAGCGGGCGCTTGCCGAGCCGCGCCAGAACCTCGCGGTGCGCCCCCTCCGCCGAGACGTGGCCGGCCAGGCAATGCGCAACCGTGTCGGGCGCGATCGCATGAAGCAGCGCCGCGGCGGCGCAGGCGACATAGCCGTCAAGCACGACGGGGATTCGGTTCAGCCGCGCGGCCGCGATGGCGCCCATCATCGCCGCGATTTCCCGTCCGCCGAGCCGACGCAGAATTTCCAAAGGATCAGCAAGTTGCGGTCCATGCAGCGCCAGCGCGGCGTCGATCGCGGCGTTCTTGCGCGCGAGACCGGCGTCGTCGAGGCCCGTGCCGCGTCCGGTCCAGCGCGCGGCCGGCCCGCCGTAAAGCGCCGCATAGATCGCCGCCGCGCTCGTGGTATTGCCGATCCCCATCTCGCCCGGCGCCAGGAGGTCAATGTCGCCCTGCATCGCCTCCATCCCATAGGCGAAGGTCGCCGCCGCCTCGCGCTCGTCCATCGCCGGCGCTTGAGTGAAATCCGCCGTCGGTCGTTCGAGGGCGAGTTCATAGACTTTGAGGCCGACGCCATGCGCCTTGCAGATCTGATTGATCGCGGCGCCGCCGGAGAGAAAATTCGCCACCATTTGCTCGGTCACGCTTGCCGGAAAAGCCGACACGCCCTGCGCGACGACGCCATGATTGGCGGCGAATACCGCGACGAGCGGGCGTTCGATGACGGGCTCCGCCCTGCCCTGCCAGGCGGCGAGCCATTCGACGATTTCTTCGAGACGCCCGAGCGCGCCCGGGGGCTTGGTGAGCAGGCTGTCGCGCGCCCGCGTCGCCGTTAGGGCCTCCTCGTCGGGGCCAGGCAGCGCCGCCAGCAACATGCGGATTTCTTCGAAGGGACGGATGGCTCGGGACATGCCGCCGGCTTTAACGGGTCGCGGCGCAATTGGCGAGCGATCGCGTCATTATGGCGCAGCGGAGTTCTCCCGCCGTCATTACGAGCCAAGCGAAGCAATCCAGGGCCGCGAGGCGATTTCTGGATTGCTTCGTCGGCTTCGCCTCCTCGCAATGACGTTGTGAGCGTCACAGCAGCTGTTCTCACAGCAGCTGTTCATAGAGATCGCGCCATTCGGGATTCATCATCTCGATCAACGACAGTTTCTTTTTGCGCGATCCGGCTTTGATCTGCTTTTCCCGTGCGATTGCGTTTGGCATCGTGTCGTAGAATTCATACCAGACAAGCGTCTTGCAGCCGTAACGCGCCGTGAAGCCCGGTAAAGTCTCCTCGCGATGCTGCCATATGCGTTGCGACAGGTTTGACGTGACGCCGGTGTACAGCGTTCCGTTGCGCTTGCTCGCCACGATATAGACGGCCGGGCTTTTCACGATGCTCAACCTTATACCGTCATTGCGACCGCGAGCGAAGCGGGAAGCAATCCAGATTTCCGCACCGTTCTGCACTGCTTCGTCGACTCCGCCTCCTCGCCATTGTCGGGGCGCAACGTCGTCATTGCGAGCGGAGCGAAGCAATCCAGAGCCGTGAAGCGGCCCCTGGATTGCTTCGTCGGCTTCGCCTCCTCGCAATGACGGCGAGAGCCTGCCCCCTCTGCGTGTCGCTTGAAATGTTCGCTATGCAGGTCGCAACGCCGCTTGGCTCCGCATCGACTGGAAGGCCGCGAGGGCGCGTTCGCGCGCCTGCGCATGATCGACAATCGGATGGGGATAAGCGTCGCCGAGCCGCACGCCCGCCGCGCGCAGGACGTCCTCTGGCGCCGCCCAGGGACGATGAATGTAGTGGGCGTCGAGCCGCGCAAGCTCCGGCAGGAAACGGCGCACGTAAGCGCCGTCGGGATCGAATTTTTCGCCCTGCAGCGCGGGATTGAAGACGCGAGAATAAGGCGCGGCGTCGGCCCCGCAGCCCGCCACCCATTGCCAATTGGCGCTGTTGTTGGCGAGATCGGCGTCGACCAGCGTGTTCCAGAACCAGCGCTCGCCTTGCCGCCAGTCGATCAGCAGATGCTTGATGAGAAAGCTTGCCGAAACCATCCGCGCGCGATTGTGCATCCATCCCGTAATCCACAATTCACGCATCGCCGCGTCGACGAGCGGATAGCCGGTCCGGCCGTTTCGCCAGGCGTCGAGCGCTGGCGCGTCGTCGCGATAAGGAAAGCGCTCGAATCTTTTGTCGAGCGGACGTTCGGGCATGTCCCAATGGGCGATCAGCAGGTGATGGCAGAATTCGCGCCAGCCGAGCTCCCGCAAATAGGCTTCGCCGCCGATGCTGGCGGGCTCGCTGATCGCGCGCCAGACTTCTCGCGGCGACAGTTCGCCGAAATGCAGATGCGGGGAGAGCCGCGAGACGCCGACTCGTCCCATGAAGTCGCGCTCAGATTTGTAATCGGCGACGTGGTGACGCGCGAATTCCGCAAGCTCGGCGCGGGCGGCCGTCTCGCCGACCAGCCAGGCCTCGCGCATGCCGCCGGCCCAGTCCGGATTCTGCGGCAACAACCGCCAGGCGTCGAGGTCGTCGCTGTCAGGCGGGAGCGGCGCGGCGTGCAGGCCTGTCGGGGCCGGCAATGGCCGATCAGGCGGCGGCGCGGCGAGACATGCCCGCCAAAAGGGCGCGAACGCGCGGAAGCTCTCGCCCTGTTTGGCGCCAAGCGTCTCCGGCTCGAAGAGCAAGGCCTCGTGAAAGCAATGGGTTTTAACGCCATCCTCGCGCAGTTGCGCAATGATTTCCTCGTCCCGCCTAATCGCCCAGGGTTCGTATAGTTTGTTCCAGAAGACCGCGCCGGCGCCGGTTTCGGCGACGATCTGCTCAAACACATACTGAGCGCGCCCTCGGCGCAGCGTCAGCGGCAGGCCCCGCTCGGCGAGCGTCTGAGCCAACGCCGCGAGAGAGTGGTGCAGCCACCAGCGCGCCGCCGCGCCCGGCCGCCATTGGCCGGGACTATCGTCATCCAATATATACAGCGCGACCAGCGGGGCTCCGGTTCGCGCCGCCGCTGTAAGGGCCGGATTGTCCGCAATGCGCAAGTCGTTGCGAAACCAGACAATCGCCGGCGCCTTCATTTCGTCCGAACCCCGTTCGACTCTTCCGAAAGGTTACGACCCCATCGTTCGCTCCGACGAATGATAGGGACTTAGGCGACGCGGCGAAATAACTGCTTCACTTTGAGGCTGACGTCGAACGCGGGGCGATGGTGTAATTCCATTCTGGATGGAACGCGTCACCGGTGAT
>JACOWC010000129.1 GCA_016177005.1 Methylocystis sp. | reverse complement strand
GAGCGGCGCCGATTTCCCGATCGTTCTCGTCGCGCAGGAAATTTTCGGCCTGCACGAACATATCCGCGACATTGTGCGGCGCTTCGCCAAGCTCGGGTTTATCGCCATCGCGCCCGACTTCATCATTCCCTACGGCGACCCGCAACGGGCGCCGGACATTGAGGCCATTCGCGCGATCGTCGCCAAGGTTCCCGACGCCGAGACGATGGCGACCTTCGATCAGGCGCTCGACTGCGCCGCGCGCCGGGGCGGCGACGCGGCGCGCGCGGCGATCGCCGGATTCTGCTGGGGCGGGCGCATCGCCTGGCTCTACGCGGTCCATAATCCGCGCCTGCGCGCCTGCATTCCCTGGTATGGGCGGCTCGATGGGCCGCATACGCCGGAGCAGCCGCGCTGGCCGATCGACGTCGCCGCGGAGCTGAAAACGCCGACGCTGGGGCTCTACGGCGGCGCCGATCCTAGCATTCCGGCTGAACTCATCGAGGCGATGCGCGAGCGTCTCAGGACGGCGCAGGTCCCTGCCGAGATCATCGTCTATGACGGCGCGCCGCATGCGTTCTTCGCCGATTATCGCGAGAGCTATCGCGCGGCCGCCGCAAGGGACGCCTGGGAAAGGGCGCTCGCCTTCCTGCGAGGCAAGGGCGTCGGGTGACTTGCGGTCAGTGCGGCGTCAGCGCGATGATGCGGGCCGGGCCGCCCGAGCCTTTTTCGATCTTCATCGGCAGGGCGATGACGATGGCGCCCGTCGGCGGCAGCTGGTCGAGGTTGGTCAGATTCTCGAGGCCGCCGATGTTGGCGGCGCCGATGATCCTGTGAACCATGAAATCCTGCGACGGCCCGTTGTCGACGCTCGCCGTGTCGACGCCGATGAGGTTGGGGCGGCGCTCCTTCGCGAGCCAGGCCGCGGCGTCCGGACCAAAAGACGGGAAATGGAGATGGGTCGCGTCGCCCGGCGTATCGTCGCCGAGATAGGCCTTTTTGTCGGGCCAGCGCGAACTCCAGCCGGTTCGCAGCAGCACGATGGCCTTGTCGGGAATGCGGCCATGCGCCGCCTCAAAGGCGGCGATGTCGTCGACCGTCAGCAGATAATCCGGATTCGCCTCGGCCTTGGCGGTAACGTCGATCACGATCGCCGGCCCGACGAAGCGTTCGACCGGAATATCGGAGCTCGTCCAGCGCGCTTCGGCGAAATGCATCGGCGCATCGAGATGGGTGCCGCCATGTTCCGGCGAACAAAAGGCGTTCGCGTAATAGAAGAAGCCCGCCTTCGTCGGTCCCTTGTGCAGCGCCTTAAGCTCGAAACCTGACGGCGAGGTCGGCCAATAAATGGTCTCGGCGTTGAAAGCGTGACTGAGGTCGACGACCTTGCTCGACGTTAGATCGAGGCTTTGCGCCTGCGCCGGTTCGAATCGCGCGCCGAAGGCCATCAGACCAAGAAACAGGCTGGAGCATATGCTTAGTTTTCTCATCTCGACGATCTCCAGAAGATTCGGCCCGCGCGGCAAAACTAAAAATCGCTCGCGATTCCCTTGACTTCCCAGTCGCCGTAGCGTGCGGGGTCAGGTCCGGGGCGACCGCCGATTTCGTCCGGCGGCGAAGGATGTTGCGCGGCCTCGCGGCGGCGCGCCTCCGCTTCCGCCAATGCGCGCTGCGCGCCCGGCGACAGCTCCGCGCGCCGCTCTTTCGATCTCGCTGGGACTTCCGCCTTCGACACGGCCCTTTCTCCACGCATTCGTCGCCCGTCGCGACTCCTATTGTGCTATGATTCGCCAGATCACGCTGCGTTTAGGCGGAATCGCCTAAACGCAGATGACGCGATCGATTCCAAAAGCTTAGAGCGCGCTTTGCGCGAAAAGCCGGCATCCACTTTTTCGCGAGCCGCGCTCTAAGGGAGAGGCCGTTTGGCGGACAGCGACAGTAGATCATTTTCCACTCGGACCAAATCGGCGCGCGCGCCGGCCCGTCAAGGGACGCGGCAAGGCTTCGTGCCCGCCGAAGCGGTGCGGGAGGCGGAAGCGGCGAAGGTTCCCGGACTGCCGGCGCGACTCGCGGCAGCCAACATCATTGGCGACATCGTGCAGGGCGGCCACCGTCTCGACGAATGTTTCGCGGCGAACGCCGTTCCTTGCCGACTGTCCGGACTCGACGCCCGCGATATGGCGCTCACGCGCTCGATCGTCACGGTCGCGCTGCGACGACTTGGCGTCATCCGCTATGCGCTGGGCGAACTCCTGGACAAAGGGCTGCCGCGTCAAGCCGCGCGGCTTGAGTTTTCGCTGGTCGCCGCCGCCGCGCAAATCCTGTTTCTCGACGCCGCCGATCACGCCGCCGTCGATCTCGCCGTGCGCGCCGCGCGCCTTGAACCGAAAACCGCCGCCTTCAGCGGCCTGGTCAATGGCGTGCTGCGCAATCTGGCGCGACGTCGCGACGAATTTCTGGACATCGCCGCAAGCGGAGAGCATGACGCGCCGGCATGGCTCATGCAGCGCTGGCGCAAACATTACGGCGACGAAACTGCTCGCGCGATCGCCGCCATGCATATGCTCGAGCCGCCTCTCGACCTTTCGGTGAAGGACGATCCGCAGGGGTGGGCGCAACGGCTCGATGGCGTCGCGCTGCCGACAGGCTCGGTGAGGCTGCGCGCACATACGCCGATCGTCGATCTTCCGGGCTTCGACGAAGGCGAATGGTGGGTGCAGGACGCGGCCGCCGCGCTGCCGGCGCGGCTGCTCGCGCCCCGGCACGATGAGCGCGTTCTCGACATGTGCGCCGCGCCGGGCGGCAAGACGGCGCAGATGGCGCTCGCCCGCGCTCATGTCGTCGCGCTCGACCGTTCGGCGGAGCGCCTCAAGCTGCTCGCGGCCAATCTCGCGCGGCTGCAATTGCACGCCGAAGTCGCCGTCGGCGACGCCGCCGCGTATCAGGCGCCGCCTTTCGACGCGATTCTGATTGACGCGCCCTGTTCGGCGACCGGAACGATCCGGCGCCACCCCGACGTTCCCTGGACCAAGAAGCCAGGCGACGTCGAAACGCTCGCGAGCCTCCAAACAAAGCTGCTCAATCGCGCCGCGCTCTTGACGCGCGGCGGGGGGCGCATCGTCTATTGCACCTGCTCTTTGGAGCCTGAGGAAGGCGAACAGCAGATCGCCGCCTTTTTGCGCCGCAATCCCGATTTCCGCCGAACGCCGATCGAGCCCGGCGAAGGCGTGCCCCAGGAATTCATCAACCGCGACGGCGATCTGCGCACCTTGCCGCATTACTGGCCGAACCAAGATCCGCGCCTTGCCGGCATCGACGGTTTCTTCGCGGCCCGGCTGGTGCGGTCGGCTTAGGTTCGCGCCGCGGCGAGAGGCGCGAACTCCCTCACCACTTGCTCATAGACCGTCCGCTTGAACGGCACGATGAGTTCCGGCAGCGCCGAAAGCTCTTCCCAGCGCCAGGCGTCGAATTCCGGCTTGTGCGTCCCGCCGCCCGGCGCGTGAATGTCGATCTCGCTTTCGTCGCCGGTGAAGCGCAGCGCGAACCATCGCTGGGTCTGTCCGACATATTTCCCGCTCCAGCGGTTGTCGGAGCCCTTGGGGAGGTCGTAGCGGAGCCAGTCCGGCGCTTCGGCGAGCAGGGCCACGCTCGACACGTTGGTCTCTTCGTAGAGTTCGCGCAGCGCCGCCTCATACGGCGTTTCCCCCTCGTCGATGCCTCCCTGCGGCATCTGCCAGAGATAGGGCGGGCGGGTCTGGTCATGGGCGCCCTTGGCCCGCCGCCGGCCGATGAAGGCGAGGCCCTGCGCATTGAGCAACAATACGCCGACGCAGGGCGGTCTCATCGCCGCCTCTCGTCACGCGGATCGCCGTGGCGCGCTTCATCGAATGCGTCGGTCATCGCCGATCCCTTCGTCGCCGCAATGTGGAGGAAATTAGTCCGACCCACGCGTTCATCGTCGAGCGATTAGAGCGCGGCTCGCGAAAAAGTGGACGCCGGTTTTTTGCGCAAAGCGCGCTCTAAACTTTAGGAATCGATCACGTCATCTGCGTTTAGGCGATTCTGCCTAAACGCAGCGTGAGCTAGACGCCGCGCGTCAGCGCCCCGTCGGCCTCCATCAGCTCGAGCAGCATGCCCTCCCGCAACCCCCGGTCGGCGATGCGCGTCCGCTGCGCCGGAAAAAGCGCGCGAATCGCTTCGAAAATCGCGCAGCCGGCGAGGACGAGATCGGCCCGCTGCGGTCCGATGCAGCCGTTAGCGACGCGCTCTTCGAAATCCATGGCCCGCAGCCGCATAATCGCCTTGCTCGCCTCATCGTCGCTCATCCACAGGCCGTCGACGCGCCAGCGGTCATAGCGCTCGAGCCCCAGATGAACGCCGGCCAGGGTGGTGACA
>JACOWC010000128.1 GCA_016177005.1 Methylocystis sp. | reverse complement strand
CGGCGGCTTCGCCACGAACGGCGTCAACATGACCAAGCTCGAAAGCTACATGGTCGACGGCGAATTCGCCGCGACGCGCTTTCTCGCCGACGCCGACGGACATCCCGAGCAGCCGGCGATGGCGCGCGCTTTGGAGGAATTGCAGTTTTTCTCCAAGGAAGTCGAGATTCTCGGCGTTTATCCTGCGAGCGATTTCCGCATCACCAATATCCGCGCCTTCGCCTTTGGGGATTGACAGGCCGCGGAGGCAATTGCTTTTCTTGCCGGCCTTCTTCAGCGGGAACGGAAGCGTCGCCGCCCGGCGACGATTTGTTCGCGCGCCATGAGCGGCGTCAGTTGAGACGCAAGCGCACGTCGGAACGGCCAAAACGATATTCAGGAGCAGTCGCTCGAAGGGAAAAGCCCATGGCCGTCGCCTATGATCCCAACAACATCTTCGGCAAGATTCTGCGCAAGGAAATCCCCGCGCACAAGGTCTATGAGGATGACGTCGCGCTGGCGTTCATGGATATCATGCCGCGCGCGGAAGGCCATGTTCTGGTGGTTCCCAAGGAAGGCGCGCGCGGACTGCTCGACGTCTCGCCGCAAACGCTCGGCGAATTGATGAAGCGCGTGCAGCATGTCGCGAAAGCGATCGAAAAGGCCTTTGCCGCCGATGGGCTAACCCTGCATCAATTCAACGAAAGCGCTGGCGGCCAGGTGATTTACCACCTGCACTTCCACCTGCTTCCGCGCTGGGAGGGCGTCGCTCTGCGACCGCCGGGGACAATGGCGGACGACGCCAAGCTCGCCGAACAGGCGGAGAAAATTCGCGACGCGATGGGGCCGTTCGCGGCTTAAGCCAGCTTCAGGCGTGACGGCGAAGACTTATTCCTCGCCGACCTTAGCCGACCGCAACGCCACCGGACGCAGCAAGAAGGACGGCACATGGTCGCCGAGCCCAACGACGGGCGGCCCGTCGTCGTCATGGCGGCGCGGCCGGCGCTCGCGGCGCTCGGCCGCCGGCGCCGCCGCACAGGCTGGAGACGGAGACCGGAAGCCCTCCTGTTCCGGCTTCGGACGCCCGCCGCGCGGCCGGCCCATGCTGACGGGCGCTTCGCGCTCGGCCGCCGGTCTGCGGATCGGCGCTTCGCGCTCGGCCTCTGGCCTGCGGCCGCGTTCCCGGCGCGGCCCGCGCTCGGCGCGTCCCCCCCGGCGTTCCTGCGGCCGGATCGTCTCCATTGGGGGCGGCAAAGCGTCGAAGCCCGGGCCCTCCCAGTCGATCGCCTTGCCGATGAGGCTCTGGATCTGGTCGATGTATTTCATGTCGTCTTCGGTGACGATGGTCAGCGCCACGCCTGACCGTCCGGCGCGGCCGGTGCGGCCGATCCGGTGCACATAATCTTCGCTATGGGTCGGGACGTCGAAGTTGAGCACATGACTCACGTCCGGAATGTCGAGGCCGCGCGCCGCCACGTCCGAACACACGATCAGCGACACATCGCCGTTCTTGAATGCGTCGAGCGAGGCCATCCGCGCCAGCTGATCCATATCGCCGTGCAGCGCGCCGGCGGAAAAGCCGTGCTTGACGAGCGACCGGTGGAGGATCGCAACGTCGCGCTTGCGGTTGCAGAAGATGATCGCGTTCTTGAAGTTTTCCGCATCGCGTATGAGGTTGCGCAGCGTCTCCCGCTTGTCGGCATGGCCGCGCGAGGCGACGAGCGCCTGCCTGATCGTCGTCGCCGTCGTCGCGGCGCGCGACACTTCGCAGCGGATCGGATTATGCAGGAAAGCTTCGGTCAACCGGGTGATTTCCGGCGGCATGGTCGCAGAGAAGAATAGCGTCTGCCGCGTGAACGGCACCAGCTTGCAGACCCGCTCGATGTCGGGAATGAATCCCATGTCGAGCATACGGTCCGCCTCGTCGATGACGAGAATCTCGATTCCGGTCAGCAGCAGCTTGCCGCGATCGAAAAAGTCGAGCAGGCGGCCCGGAGTCGCGATCAGCACGTCGACCCCGCGCATAATCTTGGCTTCCTGATCGCCGAAGGACACGCCGCCGATCAGCAGCGCAACATTGAGCCGATGGTTCTTGCCATATTTGGCGAAGCTCTCTTCAACCTGCGCGGCAAGTTCGCGCGTCGGCTCCAGAATGAGCGTTCGCGGCACTCTTGCGCGGGCGCGGCCGCTTTCAAGACGGCTCAGCATCGGCAGGGTGAAAGCGGCGGTCTTGCCGGTGCCCGTTTGGGCGATGCCGAGAATGTCGCGCCCCTGCAAGGCGGGTGGAATGGCCTGCGCCTGAATTGGCGTTGGGGCGGTATAGCCGGATGTTTGAACGGCTGCGAGAACCTTTTGGGAAAGGCCCAGTTCGTCGAATGTCATCAATTATCCTGAGTACGGCTCACATGTGCGGATCGTCCGCTTTGCGCGCCGGCCGTAAAAGGCGCGCCTGTATATGAGAGAAAATCCGCCGCCGCGACGGCGATCTGGCCCGCCGACGGTCCGCCGCAAAGAAGCGCGGGCGATAGCCACGGCAATGCTTTAAGGCCAATCGCCGGATTGTCAATGAATATATGTGCGCATCCGGCGGCCGCCGCTAGGATTTCGTGAAAAAAAGCTAGCGTTCGGCAGCCTCGCCGCAAGGGGTTAACGCTGGTCGCCCCTTCCTTCTGTCCGGAATCGTTCCTGTCGTCAGATGGTCCACATCGGCGTCCATTCGCTCTATAGGCGCCGGCGCCTCGGCTTGCGGCGCCGATTTGGCGAGATCGCGCAGATCGGCTTCAGCGCCTTGGGAAGCGCCGGCCGGCGCTGGGGCGCCGGGAGGCTCGAACATATTTGAGAGCAGTTTCGCGCCGAGCACGCTGCACAAACAAGCTGCGACCGACAGCGCCGCGAGACTCCACGTGCCCGTCGGCAGTCCGGTGCGGTGTTGGCGTGAACGGCTGTGCTCGTCAGTTGGACGCACTTGCGGGCCTGAAGGTTGGCGGCAAGGACGCTAATCCCGCGAAAGTAAATTTTTGGTTGACGGGCCGCCGGGCCCCGCACGGGCCGCCGCCCCGTCGCGCCTCGTCGCGCAGCCACTCGTCGCGCAGCCTCTTGCAAAGCTGCGGCGAAAGCTCAAAACTGTCGATGATCTTGATTTCCCGTACCATGGAATTGGCCCGGATTCTGCGAGGCGACACTAAAAGAACCAGTATGCCGACCTACATGGAAAGGACGAAAAGGGGAAGGACGTGGCGGCGAAGGATTGGGCTCTTTTGACGGCGGACCTTCCGCGCGCGCCGCGCGCGGCGAAAGAGCCGCGCAAGGGAGGAGAGGTTCCCGGCGCCGGCACTGCGCTCATCACCCGAACGCGTCCTCAGACGCGCAAGCCAAATATGTATCGGGTGCTGCTGTTGAACGACGATTACACGACGCAGGAGTTCGTGGTGATCGTGCTGCGCAAATATTTCAATAAATCGGTGGAGGAAGCCACGCGCATCATGCTCCACGTCCACAATCACGGCGTCGGCGAATGCGGCGTCTACACTTATGAGGTCGCGGAGACCAAAGTCACCCAAGTCATGGATTTTGCAAGGAAGCATCAGCATCCTCTGCAATGCATCATGGAAAAGAAATAGGACGAGCGCATGCCGACCTTCTCGCGCAATCTGAAGCAGACCCTCGACCGCGCGCTCGCCTCCGCTCGTGAGCGTCACCATGAATATGCGACGCTCGAGCACCTTCTGCTTAGCCTCGTCGAGGATGTCGACGCTTCGGCCGTGCTGCGCGCCTGCTCCGTGGATCTCGACGTCTTGACCAAGAATTTGCGCGACTATATCGATCGCGAACTCGACAATTTGGTCAGAGAAGACGCCGACGAATGCAAGCCGACCGCCGGCTTTCAGCGCGTCGTCCAGCGGGCGATCATCAGCGTCCAGTCATCCGGCCGCGAAGACGTCAGCGGCGCCAATGTTCT
>JACOWC010000017.1 GCA_016177005.1 Methylocystis sp. | reverse complement strand
GAACAGATCCGAGTTCATGAACGTCCCCCCCGCACACGATCGAGTTCGAAAAGATCGACGTTGTCGAAACGCTCGCGAATGCGAAACAGGAAGATGCCGATCACGATAAAGGCGATCAGGATCGAGAAGGCGACGCTGATCTCGACGACGAGCGGCATGCCGTCGGCGCCCGCGGCCGCGAGAATCAAGCCGTTTTCCAGCGACATGAAGCCGATGATCTGGCTGACGGCGTTGCGTCGCGTCACCATCATCAGCAGCCCGAGCAGCACAATCGCGAGCGCGAAAGCGATATCTTCCCGCGACAGCGGGTCGGCGGAGGCCGTCGCCGGCAGCATGACCACGAGAGACAGAGCCACCAGAAAGATGCCGATGAGCATGGTTATGCCGACGCCGCCGACGACTTCGACGGTTCGATGGATGCCCAGGCGCTCGATGATGCGGCGCAGGGTGAAGGGAATGATCAGCGCCTTGAAAACCGCCGCAATGCCGGCGGTTACGTAGAGGTGAGGCGCGTCCTGAAAATACGCCTGCCAGGCGACCGACAGCGAAAGAATGACGGCGTGCAGGGTGTAGATATTAATCAGTCCGGACAGCCGATCCTGATAGAGCAGCATGAAGCTCGTCAGCACCAGCGCGCCCGCGAGCACATGGGCGATGTCGATTGCTAGATGCTGCATCAGAGGCTCCGTGTCACGAAAACGAGCAATGTCGCGAGGAGGCCGAGCATCAACCCTGCGCCGAGAAAGTCCGGGACGCGGAAGACACGCATCTTCGCCGTGGATGTCTCGAACAGCGCGAGCACGCCGCCGCCGATCGCCAGCTTCAGGACGTAAGCGCCCAGACCGGTCATCATCGCCTCGGCGCCTGCATCATGTGACTTGAGCCCAACCGGGAAGAAGACGCAGGCGATGAGAGAGATGTAGAGGAGCAGCTTGAGCGCTGAAGCGAGTTCGATGAGCGCGAGATAGCGCCCCGAATATTCGAGCGCCATCGCCTCATGCACCATCGTCAGCTCAAGATGAGTCGCCGGATTGTCGACGGGCACGCGTCCATTTTCAGCGACGGCGACAATGAGCAGAGCGACGAGGGCCATGCCGACCGAGGCGCGCAATTCAAGATTTGCAACCATGTAGGCTGCGATTTCGGAGAGCTGCGTGGTTCCGGCGACGAAGGAGACCGTGAACACGATCATGATCGTCGCCGGCTCCGCCAGCGAACCGAACATCGCCTCGCGGCTCGAGCCAATGCCGCCGAAACTCGTTCCGATGTCCATGCCGGCGAGAGCAAGGAAAAAACGGGCGCTGCCGAGCAGCGCGATGATGGCGATGAGATCGGCCGACCAGCTGAACATCAACCCCGTGGCGAACGTCGGCACCAGCGACGCGGCGACCCAGGTCATGGCAAAAATCATATAGGGCGCCGAGCGATACAGCCACGATGCGTTCTCGGCGAGGACGACCTCCTTACGCAGCAGCCGAATGAGGTCGCGCCAGGGCTGGATGATCGGCGGTCCCTTACGGCGCAAAAGACGGGCTTTCAGCTTTCTAACGAAGCCGATGAGCAGCGGCGAGAGCGCAAGCACCAAAAGCATTTGGACGCCCTGCGCGATGAGTTCGAAGAGCAACGTCATATCGCCACCAAGACCAGCAGGAAGACAAGGGCGGCGAAAACCAGCGCGAGATATTCCTGGATGGTCAGAAGACTGAGAATGTTCAGACCGGAGGCGCAGGTTTCAACCGCCCGCGTGAGCGGCGCATAGAGATAGTCGAAAATGCGGTCCTTGATGTCGATAGTGAGGCGCGCCGCCCGCATTTCGCCTGGCGCCGGCATGTCGAGCCGCTCCTTCACCGAAAAGGCCATGACTCCGAGCGTGCGCCGGATCGGCTGCGCGAAGCTGCTGCCCGTATATTGGGTCGCGGGGCTGGTTTCGATGTAGCCGCAGTCCCACGCCGGCGCGCGCCGCGACCGCGCCGAACCGAATTTGTGGATGACCCATCTCGCCGTATATGCAGAGAAGAGAATGAAGACAAAGACCAGAAGCCCATTGTAGGAGCTGCGGCTTTCGGCGACCGGCGCGATCGAGAGCCAGGAAAGTTCGGCCTGCGTCGGCATGCGGCCGCCGACAAAATCTCTTGCCGCGGGCGAGATTGTGTCGATGACGAGGCTGGGCAACAGGCCGGCCAGGAAGCAGAGCGTCAACAAAACCGCCATCGTTCCGAGAGACCAGCGATCAGGGTCTGTCGCGGTCCGCGCGGAGTCGCTGCGCGGCCGTCCGAGGAAAGCGACGCCGTAGGCGCGGATGTAACAGCCTGCGCCGAGCGCCGCGCTGAGGGCCAGCGCGACGCCGACAGCGGGGACGAGAAGCTTCACCGTCCATTGCGGCAGCGACGGGCTGAGCAGGATCGCTTGAAAGACCAGCCACTCCGAGACGAAGCCGTTCAGCGGGGGCAGGGCGGAGATGGCGACGCAGCCGCCGAGAAACAGAAACGCGGTTTTCGGCATCGAGTGAATGAGGCCGCCGAGGCGCTCGATGCTTCTTTCCTTGCTCCCGCTCAATACGGCGCCGGCGCCGAAGAACAGGAGACTCTTGAACAGCGAGTGATTGAAAACGTGAAACAGCGCCGCAGTGAAGGCGAGCGCGGCCGGCAGTGCAAGCCCGTTCGCCTTGAACGCCAAGGCCAGCCCGAGCGCGATGAAGATGATTCCGATATTTTCTATCGTGCTGTAGGCGAGCAGCTTTTTCAGATCGCTCTGGATCGTGGCGAAAAGCACCCCGATAAGCGCGCTCGCCGCGCCAAAGCTCATCGGTTCGATCGACCACCAGAACGCCGGCGGCCCCAGCAGATCAAAAACGACGCGAATGAAACCATAGACGGCGACCTTCGTCATGACGCCGCTCATCAGCGCCGAAACATGGCTCGGCGCCGCGGGATGCGCCAGCGGCAGCCAGATATGCAGAGGCGCGAGTCCGGCTTTGGAGCCCATGCCGACAAGCGCGAGCGCCAGAACGAGACCGGATTTCCAGCCCTCTTTCGTCGTTTCGCGAATCGAGGCGAAGGCGTAGTCGCCCCCGACCCCTCCGAGAACGCCGAACGCCATGAGCAGCGCGAATCCGCCGAAACTGGCCATCAACAGGTAGATGAACCCCGCGCGCCTGTTTTCCGCTTCATGGTGATGCGTCAGCACAAGCGCCCAAGACGCGAGCGACATGAGCTCCCAGGCGACGAGAAAGGTAAAAGCGTCGTCGGCGAGAACGACCGCGTTCATGCCCGCGAGAAATGCAGGATAGAACGGCAGAATGCGCATGGGTTCCTTCTCATGCGCGCCATAACCGATCGCGTAAGCGCTCGCGGCGACGCCGCCGAGATCGACGACGGCCAGAAAAAAGGCGCTCAGGACGTCAATCCTGAAATGCATGCCGATCCACGGCAGGCCGAACGGGAGAGTCGTCGAAAGCAGATTGGCTCCTCTCGGCATGACCGCCGCCAAGAAGAGGATGCCGCACAGAGCAATGCAGAGACGGTAGACATTGCGGCTGATGTTCGGGTTCCGCCTGTCGACGATGGCGTAGACGCTGACGGCGAGCAACGCGCTGACGCAGGTCAACGCCAAGTAGAGCGGCATGCTTGTCACCTTCCAGTCGACGCGGCCTTCGTCGGTCGTCTCGCGCGCGAAGCTTGGGAACTAGTATCGGGAATCATTGATTCCCGATACGTCGCAGTATTTGAGCATCGGCTTATCGTCGCTTAAAGCGCAGTCACTTCGTGACTTAACGCTTTAGCGTCGGCGGATACTAGGCGCTGCGCTTGCGCGGCGCGAGAGGGTGCTTGGACGTCGCGATGTGCTGATCGAGTCCGCAAATCTCCGCGCGCCCGCCGCCAGATTCATAGTCCTCGCAGAAATGATGGAGGTTCTCCATCACCGTATGATCAATACACCAAGATTCCGACAGATCAACAATGATGGTCTTGCCCGTGGGGAGCTTTGCGAGGTCGTCCCTGAGCGCCAGGTAATTGGCGAAGAAGGCCGCGCCGCCGATTTTGACGCGATAGACGCCGGGCTCGCCCTCCACGATGTCGCGATGCAGCTTGAAGACCTGCTTCCAATTGACGCTGCGCCGCACGTGGAACAGAAGCTCGGCGACGATGCCGATCGCGACGCCGATCAGGAGATCGGTCGCCAGCACGCCAATGATCGTGATTAAAAAAACGGCAAGTTGGTCCCAGCCGATCGCCAGCGTCTTCTTAAACTCGAGCGGAGAGGCAAGGCGGTAGCCGGTGAACACCAGCAGCGCCGCAAGCGAGGCGAGCGGGATTTCGTGAATGACTCTCGGGAAAAGCGCGACAAAGATCAGCAGGAACAATCCGTGAAAGAAATTAGCCCACCCTGTGCGCGCGCCATTGTTGACGTTGGCGGAGCTGCGGACGATCTCTGCGATCATCGGCATCCCGCCGATCAGACCGCAGATGATGTTGCCGAGGCCGACCGCCGCGACGTCGCGGTTGAGATCGGATGTGCGCTTATAGGGATCGAGCTTATCGACCGCCGCCGCGCTCAGAAGACTCTCCAGACTCCCGACGAGACAGATCGCGAAGACCTGCCGCCAGAAGAGGGTGGAGCCGATCAGCGAGAAATCGGGGAAGGCGAAGCCCAACAGAAAGTTCTGCGGGATGGAGACCAGAAATTTCGGTCCGATCGTGAATTCGTGATGCGGCAGGAACGGATAGTCCGGCAGGAAGAGATAGATATGCTCGTCGTCGAGATCGAAATATTGCGCGAGCGCCATGCCGACGATCACGACGATGATCGGCGCCGGGATCATTTTGATACGGCGGTTCTTCACAACCGACCAGGCGATCAGGATGAGCAGTCCAAGGCCGCCAATCGTCGCGACCTCCGGATTCATGTCGCGAAGGCTTGCCGGGATCGCGCCGATCGTCGCAAATAGGCTCGGCGCATCTGGCTTGACGCCAAGCATGACGTGTATTTGCTTGGCCATAATGATGATGCCGATCGCCGCCAGCATGCCGTGAACGGCCGATGACGGGAAAAAGGCGCTCATCTTGCCGGCTTTCATCAGGCCCATCAGCGTTTGGATGACGCTGGCGCACACGATCGCCGCCAAGGTGTAGTGATAGCCGGCCTTGGCGTCGCCGCCGCCAAGCGACTGAACCGAGTCGAGAATGACGACGATGAGGCCCGCCGCCGGCCCGGCGACGGTGACGAAGGAGCCGTTAATTCGCGACACCAGAAGGCCGCCGACGACGGCGGTGATGACGCCCGCTTGCGGCGGAAAGCCCGACGCCATGGCAATGCCGAGGCATAGCGGCAAGGCGATGAGAAAGACCAGGAAACCGGATAAAATGTCCGCCCGCCAGTTTTCGACTAATCCTGCGAGCCCGGTTTTCGGCACGAAGCGAGTCGACGTCGCCTTCGTGATATTTGCTTGGCTCTCGACCTTCGCGGCGCGACTCCGATCCGCTCTCAAGGACAGGTGAGCTAAGTCTTCGCCGTAAGAGGCGCGGCATTCGCCATGCGCCGCGGATCCAGAGCCTTGGGAGCCGGCCGCGTTGACGGCGGCTGCTTCCAAATCGTCTGGAAGAGCGTGAGCCTTGCTCTTCATGCTTCGTCCTTACAACTGAGGCGTCAAGGCGGAATGAGAGACTTGAGCGCCGGCTTGCCAGCGCGGCTCGAACATAGGACAAGCGCTTTGGCGTCGTGTTTCTCCATCTTTTCGCAGCGCACAGAATGTTTCTGGTTCATTTCTGAATTAGGACGCCACTCGGTCATGAGTCGGAAACAGCGGCGCAAGAGCGCGGCGCATTGAACGCCGATTTTTGAGTGGAAACATTCCAGAAATATTGCATTGTTAGTTTCCGCCAATCTCAACGAGAGCAATCCAGCGTCCTTTGACTTCTCCCGTTTCAGTCCTGATCGTCGAAGACGACGCCGAAATCGGCGAGTTCATCTCGCTTTATCTCGCGGCGCACGATATCCAGACGAAGGTGGTTTCAAACGCCCAGGAAATGGACGCCGCTTTTAGCGCCGGCGCCTACGACTTGCTCATTCTCGATCTCAATCTGCCTGGCGAAGACGGTCTGTCGATCTGCCGGCGCGTACGATCGGAGAGACGCATTCCCATCATTATTGTGACGGCGCAGTCCGAGGACGTCGATAAGATATTGGGGCTTGAGCTCGGAGCCGACGATTACATCGTCAAGCCCTTTAATTCGCGCGAGCTGCTGGCGCGCATCCGCGCCGTCTTGAGGCGAACGGAGGCGCCGAGCGCCGTCGACGGGCGCCCGGCGCGGCAAGCTTATCTTTTCTCTGGCTGGCGCGTCGACGTGCTCGCCCGAGAAGTCGTCGCGCCGTGCGGAATAAAGGTCGCGATGACCGGCGCTGAATTCGATCTGTTGCATGCGCTGTGCGAAAACCCGAATCGCGTGCTGACGCGCGAGCAGCTGATCAACATGACGCACGGCCCGACCTCCGGGCCTTTCGAACGGAGCATCGACGTTCTGATCAGCCGGCTTCGACAGAAGATAGAAACGGACCCGAAGAAGCCCGCGTTCATCCAGACGGTGCGCTCCGAGGGGTATATCTTTTCGACGCAGGTTGCGCGCGCATGAACTCAACTCGCATTCCATGGCGTTTCCGGCTCAACAAGCTCGCCGTGCAAATCACGCTGCTCATTCTCGTGTCGATCGTTGCGTTTCAAACAATCGTCATCGGCATGTTCCACGTGTTCGGGCGACGCCACATCGTCGACCAGGGCGATTTCATCGCGAGCATCATCGTCGCTTTGGACGTCGCGCCGCTGTCCGAGAGAGCCGACGTCATTTCAGCGCTGTCTCACGCCGTCCCCTACGCCAATATCGAGATTCAGGAGTCGCGGCCGCCGCCGGCGGTTTCCTCGACGGGCGGCGGCGACCTCGCCTTCGAAAACGAAATTCGTCACATCGATTCGTTGTTGTGGGACGGCGCGGACGTGTTCAAGGTCGAGGGGTCGGCGCCAGGCGATTACGGCGTCCTCGCGGTCGAATTGCATAAGGGCGGCTATGCGACGATCTCGATCGCCCAGCATCAAAAATCGCCGCGCTCGATATGGCGATGGCTTTGGCAGCATGCGGAAGACGAGCCGTTCATCCTGACGCCAGGCGCGCGAACCGCGCTGTCCTTTATCATATTCACGGCAATCTTTATTTTCTGGGCGTTGAACGCGATCATGGCGCCGCTACAACGGCTTGCAAAATATGCCGAACAAATTCCAAACGACGTTGACCCGAAGACGCCGCTGACCGAGCAGGGGCCGCACGAAGTTCGCGAATTGACGCGTTCACTCAATCGCATGCAGGCGCGCATCGGCAAGATGATCGCCGCAAGAGCCCATGTGCTCGCGGCCGTCAGCCACGATTTGCGCACCATCATCACCCGGCTGAAGCTGAAAACGGAGTTTGTGTCGGACGAGAATCTCCAGCAGCGCATGATGCGGGACATCGATCTCATGGATACGATGCTTTTCAAGAATCTTCAGTATTTGCGCGCTGAAGGGGACGACAAATCCGACTCTTCTCTCATTGACCTTGACAGCGTTTTGCAAACTGTCGCCGACGAATTCTGCGACCTCGGCCATCATGTGACTTACCACGGCGACGGCCATAAGATGATCTTCGGATCGCTCTGCGACGTGCAGCGCATTTTCACTAATCTCGTCGAAAACGCGACGCATTATGCGAAGACCGTCGACATCTTTTTGTTGGAGCGTCCCGAGGGACTGCTTCAGGTCGACGTGGCCGACGACGGGCCAGGGGTTTCGGCGGAGAGCAAGCGGACCGCGTTTGAACCATTTGTGCGCGGTCAGCCGGGCCGAACGATCGATCGGCACGGCGGCTTTGGACTCGGACTGTCAATTGTGCGGTCGCTCGTCGAGCATCATGGCGGCTCCGTATCGCTGCTTGATCGGACGCCGCACGGACTGATCGCTCGCGTGATCCTGCCACGCGCAAGGGAGAGCGACGACAGGCTGGGCCTGACCGACTCCAAAGCGGCGCAGGCGCAATCTTAAATTCAGGCCGGAGCGAGCAGCAGACTGGTTTCGCTTCTCGCTATTCCCTCGATCGTTCTTACGCTTGAGAGCACGCGATCAAATTCCTCCAGATTGGCGCATTCGATTTCCGCAATAAGGTCGAACGGCCCGTTGGTGCTGTGAAGCGCATGGATCTGCGGCAGGCCGCGCAACGCTTGGGCCACGCGACGTGAACTCTTGCCGGAGACTTCGATCATCATGATCGCGCGAATGCGATCGGGCGTCGCCGGGTTTTTCAGCCGAACGGTAAAGCCCAGGATCACATCGGACGCGATCAGCTTGTCAAGTCGGTTCTGGACGGTTCCGCGCGAGACGCCGAGCGCCTTGGCGAGCTGAGACAAAGAGGCGCGCGCATTGGTTCGCAGCAAGGCGATGAGTCGATGGTCGAGGTCGTCCATAGCCGCGCGCCTCTGACGAATTGATCAGTATCTGTAGCGGATTGTACAAGATTGCAGTCATTTTGATAGTTTATGCCAATTTCGATTGGCGGCGCCGCGTTCTAGGCTTTTCCCCTGCAGTTCTAGTGGAGAAGACATGGCGGCGATGGACTTTGACGCTGACGTCGCCGTGTTGGGCGACCCGCCCCGAGCGCTTGTGCGAGACGCTTCGGCGGGGCCGGCTGCGCCTAAGCGCGGCGCCATTCTCATGTGCGCGCCGGACTATTTCGGCGTCGATTACATCATCAATCCATGGATGGAAAATCAGGTCGGGCAGGCGTCGCTGCCGCGCGCCTGGGCGCAATGGGAGAATTTGCGCAGCAATCTCGCGGCGCATAGCGATATCGCCTTGGTTCCGCCGACGCCCGGCTTGCCGGACATGGTCTTCACCGCCAATGCGGGGCTCGCGATCGGCGACACGGCTGTGGTGAGCCGATTCCGCGCCAAGGAGCGGCGCCCCGAGGAGCCTCTCTTTTCCGAATGGTTCGAGGCGCAGGGCTATTCGATCGCACATTGGCCGGAGCACGTTTCCTTTGAAGGCGCCGGCGATGCGCTCCTCGATCATGCGCGCGGCGTCGTTTGGTGCGGCTACGGCTGGCGCTCGGGCGAAGAAGCGCCCAAACATCTGGAAAAGATTTTCGGATGGCGAACAATCGCGCTGAAGCTCGTCGATCCGCGCTTCTATCATCTCGACACTTGTTTCTGTCCGCTGAGCGGCGGCTGGCTGATGTATTACCCGGCGGCTTTTGATATCGCCTCACAGGAGGCGATCCGAGCGATCGTTCCCGCCGAGAAGCGGATCGAAGTCGGCCAGAAAGACGCGCTGTCTTTCGCCTGCAACGCCGCCGAGGTCGCCGGACGCATTTTTCTCAACGCCTGTTCGGACGATCTGCGCGCGCGCCTGATCGACGCCGGCTTCACGCCGGTCGTTACGCCGCTTTCCGAATTCATGAAGGCGGGCGGCGCAGCGAAATGTTTGACGCTGCGCTTGCCCGACGCGGCGTCCGCGGTCACGCCGCGGGGCTGAGCGTTTCGCCGCCCGCCGGCCGGCGCCGCGCGCGACGCGACTGCGCAACGAGCGCGGCGAATTCGTCGCATCTCTTGCGTATGCATTCGTCCGGACAAGAATGCGCATAGTGGCTTCGCAGCGCCGCAAGTCCGTAACCGGCGAGTTCGATTTCGTCGATCGACGTTCGAACCGAACTCTGGTTCATCGCTTCGGCGAGAATCGAATCGATGCGTTTTCTTTCCTTCGCGAGATTGCACATTGTTCACTCCTTAAGGGATCGGATCGCGGGCGGCGTCACACCCCCGGCCCTGGCGCCTGTGGACGAGCAGTCGGTTCGAGGCGGGACGTTTGGATATCGAAAGGTTCTTCGCCGCCGCTTGCATCTTTGAAAGATTTAACAAGCAATTCGTTGCGTCAATACGATTAAGCTTTCCTCGGAAATCTTTCAAAGATCGTCTTTCTAAATATTCCTATTTGAAAAAGCGACGAAACATAAGGTTTGCATGTTTCGATCCGCGCCCCGCCGGGTTTGGCCTTTCGACGCAAGGCCATCGTTCTGGCGCAAATCTGGGTTCATTCGGCGATGTTGAAGCGTCGGCTGAGCGCCAGCGAAGCCACGAACGGCAATCGATTAAAGGAATGAACATGCACAGCATCGCCACGGCCCGGCGGGCCAAGAAAGCTCTCCTACTTGCGACGCTTCTGGCGGCCTCCGCGCCGCTTGCCGGCTGTTATACGCCGGGCGAACGCGCTCTCGGCGGCGGAATCATCGGCGGTCTGGGCGGCGCCGGAATCGGCGCGCTCGCGTCGGGCGGCCTCGCTGGGCCGACCCTTGCCTCGGCGGCGGTCGGCGCGGCAGGCGGCGCGATCATTGGCGCCGCGACGGCGCCGCGCCCATATTACCGTCGTTACCGTCACTACTATTAGAAAGGTCGCCTCGCCCAATGTGCGGGCGGTTTACGCAGCATCTGTCCTGGGAGGAGCTCCAGCGGCTTGCAGATCTCATCGGCCAGCCGCGTAATCTGCAGCCGCGCTACAATGTGGCGCCGACGACGACGATCGAAGTCGTCAGGCCGGCGTGTGCAGGAAACGAGCTCGTCCCAATGCGCTGGGGCTTCGCGCCCTCGTGGTGGAAGAAGCCCCTGCGCGAACTGCCCGCAACCTTCAATGCGCGCGCCGAGACGATTGCCGAAAAGCCGATGTTTCGCTCAGCCTTCGCAACGAGCCGCTGCATCATTCCGGCGTCGGGTTTTTATGAATGGACCGGCGCCAAGGGCTCGAAGACGCCGCATTATTTTTCGGCGAGCGACGGCCGTCCCCTGGCGTTTGCCGGGGTTTGCGGCGCCTGTCGGGACGTTGAGAGCAATGCGAGGATCGAGTCGGCGACCATTATCGTCGGTCCGGCCAATAGCTGGATGCGCCGTTTTCATGATCGAATGCCCATCATCCTCAACTGGCGCGACGCCAACGCATGGCTGACCGGCGACAATCCCGGCGCATTGCTTCAGCCCGCGCCCGAAAACGCCTTGCGTGAGTGGACCGTCTCGCGGCGGGTCAACCGCTCGAACGAAGCCGATGACGATCCGACGCTGATCGAACCGAGCGTCGCAGCCGCCTGCTGAGGACCAGCGCCGCGCGAACTATCCAAGTTCGAAGGTCGTTACGCCATAACAATGTTCGATGCGTCCCGGCGGCATTCCGCGCGTAAACATGCGCGCGGCCTCAAACATGTGCGTCAGGCCGCGGCGTTTCGCCAGTTCGATCGCCGCGGGGTTCGCTTCGGGCGTATCGAGAAAGACGAGCGCGCCCGCGGCTCGCGCGCGTAAGCCTTGAAACAGCGCGTCGGCGATCAGCGGATCGTCCGCGAACAGCGGACCGATCTTGTAGCCGGAACGACATGCGCGCAGCACGCCATAGCCCGCGAGCTGTTGTCGCCTCACAAAGGCAAGCGACGCGCCGCTCGGCTGCGCAATCCAGCGCGAGAGAAATTTCGCGCGCGCCGTCGGAAAGACAGTTGCGTCGTAACGCACGATTTCGTCAAAAGGAACCGAGGCCAGTTCAGTCACGCCTGCGGGGGCTTCGCCGCCGCCGACGCAGCGATGCCGTATGTTGCGGTAGGCGAACTTGAACCCATATCGCCCATAAGTTTCCTGCATGGCGATCGCGGCGTCGAGCCCGACATTGCGTCCCTGCACATGCCGCAGCGCGACATTCAAGAGCCGAAGGCCGACGCCCTCGCCACGGTGCGGCGGGCGAACGATGAACAGTCCGACGTGGCCGAAAGCTTGATCATAGGCGACGGCGCAGACGCAGCCGAAAGGTTCGCCGGCGCGTTCCGCAATAAAGAATCCTTCTGGATCGACGGCGTAGAAACTCTCGGCGTCATTGAGCCCGGGATTCCAGCCTTCGGCCGCCGCCCAATCGAGCGCGAGACCGAGCTCGGCTTTGGACATGCGGCGAATGACGACGTCTTCGAGGTCCATGCGAGCTTTTGGCGCGAGTCGCTTTATGGCGCAACCAGAACGCCCAGCGGCTAAGGTCCTTCGTCAAGCAACTGCGTGATCGAACCGTTCGTATGCAGCCTTCGGATCGCCTCGCCGACGAGACCGGCGACGCTGACCAGCGTCAAACGCTCGCCGAGCGCAGTCGCGACAGTGGGGTCCAGCGGCACGGAGTCGGTGATGATCAGCCTGTCGATCGGCGCGCTCGCGAGCACGGAGGCCGCTGCTTCGGAGAAGACGCCGTGCGTCGCCGCCGCCCAGACGCGGGCCGCGCCATTTGCGCGGCACGCCGCCGCGGTGCGCGCGACCGTGCCGCCGCCGGCAATCAAATCGTCGATGATGATCGCGGTGCGATCCTTGACGTCGCCGGCGAAAATGTCGCCGACGACGCGGCCTTCGCTGCGATATTTGTCCATGAAGGCCTTGGCGACCGGGCGCTTCAGCATGCGTTCGAGGCGCAGCCGAAAAAGCTCCGCGCGCTTCTCGCCGCCAAGATCCGGAGAGACCACGGCGACAGGGCCGTCCCCCACATTCGCGACGACGCAGCGCGCGAAAAGCGCCCGCGCGTCGAGGTGGATCGTCTCGCAACGAAAGGCGTTCTGGAAGGCGGCGACGTTATGCGCGTCGAGGCAGACCAGACGGTCAGCCCCAAGCGCCTCAAAGAGCTGGGCGACATAACGCGTGGTGACCGGATCGCGGGGCTTGGTGCGCCGATCCTTGCGGGAAAAACACAGATAAGGGGTGACGGCCGTGACGCGGGAGGCGCCGGCGTCCTTCAGTGCGCCGATGAAAAACAGAAGTTTGCACAGTCTGTCGGCGCTGCTCGCGACATGATCGCCATGCAGGGTAAAGACGGCATAGCAGTCGCGGCCGCGCACATTTTCAAGCGGACGGATCTTATATTCGCCGTCTTCGAATTCTCGGTCTTCGAGCGGCGTAAGCTCCGCGCCGAGCGCTTGCGCGACCTCTTCGCCAAACGACGTGCTGGCGCCGAGCGCAAATAGCGCAAGGCCGCCATCCGTTTCGCGCGGCGCCCGCGCAGGCGCGCCATCCAGGACATGCGCCCAGATCGCGGTAAGCGCCGAGTCGATCGTGCGGCCGTCTTCGGAAAGCGGCGTCGCCAGAATTTCGATAATGGCGCGATCGCGGCCATGTTCGACGCTGGTGTATTGCGCGAGCACCGGCTGGCCGGCGCGGCGCACTTCCTTGAGCAGACGACGCAGCCGCACCGCGCCGCGGCGGTTCGTCGCTTCGCTCAGCCTGTCGCCGATCCGGCAGGGACCTAGCAGCAGCGAGGCGGCCGGCGCGCCTTCGGTCAGGATGCTGTCGTCGCCCTGTCCATCGAATCGATGCGCGAAGACGGTTTCGGCTGCGCCGCGATCCTGCGGCGCGAAGCGGATTGCGCTTCTCCTTGGCGCCACAGCGCCGGAGCGCGCCGCCTCCCAGCGCTCGCGCACCACATCGAGCTCCAACCTTTTCGGCTGGGGCGCAAAATCCAGCCGGTCGAAAAGCCGCTTGAGCGGCGGTTCGGTCAGCGCCATTGTCGTCATGGGTTGGAGCCTTCTTTGGTCACGCCATCCACTATGGCGATGCGTCCGCCGCGCCCCGAGATGCGCCAAGATATTCGAGAAACCACTCCGTCGCCCGCTCGACGACGCTCTCCAGCGTGCCGGGCTCCTCGAAAAGATGGGTTGCGCCGGGGACGATGTCGAGACGGTTTCTGCATCTGAGCAATTGTTGCGCGCTGCGATTGAGGTCGATGACGCCGTAATCCAGTCCGCCGACGATCAGCAATGTCGGCGCTTGCACGCGCTGCAGCGCATCGCCCGCAAGGTCGGGCCGGCCGCCGCGCGAGACGACGGCCGCCACGCGCGGCTCGTCGGCCGCCGCCGTGAGCGCCGCTGCAGCGCCCGTGCTTGCTCCGAAAAGGCCGATCGACAGGCGAGACACGTCGCTTTCGGCCCCTGCCCAGTCGATCGCCTCGACGACGCGGGCGCCGAGCAGGGGGATGTCGAAGACGTTGCGGCGGTATTCGCCTTCCTCGGCGGTCAGCAGATCGAACAGCAAACAGGCGAATCCCTGCGCGACAAGGCGCTCGGCGACATGTCTGTTGCGCGGACTGAAGCGCGACGAGCCGCTGCCGTGCGCGAAAATGACGAGCCCCCGCGGCTTTTGGGGCAGGAAGAGCGATCCCTCGAGCCGCTTTGGCCCTATCGCGACGCCGATCGTCCTGAAGTCGCTCGTCATGCTCTGGACCTCGCTCGTGTTGACGCTTCAGCCTCGGTGAGTCCGCTTGGCGTCCTAGATGGCGTCGCTCTATGAATCTTCTATGCCCTGGAGAAGCCGCTCAGTCCTCGCCATATTTGTTTGAAGGCCCTCGTCAGTCCGTCTCAGTTTCGGGAGGATTTTTCGCATGCAAACGCAGCCGAAGATCGATTTTCAAGGGGTTGAGCCGTCATCCGACCGGCAGGAAAAAATAATGCGTCTGATAGAAAAGCTCGAGGCTCGCTACGGCCGTGCGACAGCCTGTCGCGTCGTCGTGAAAGGCCCAGGCGCGCATCATCGCACCGGAGGGCTCTATGAGATCAATCTGCATCTCGTTCTGCCCGACAGACGCGAAGTTGCGATCGAGCGCACGCCCCATCTCGACGAGCGATTCCAGGATTTCGATTTCGCCCTGAACGATGCGTTCAAACGGGCGCGGCGACGGTTGCAGGACCAGGTGCGGCGCATGCGCGGCAAGGTCAAACATCACGAGACCGCGCCGACCGGCGTTGTAAAAAAAGTGTCGCCGGAGGAGGGCTATGGCTTCATCGCGGCGCCTGACGGCCGGGAAGTATACTTCCACCGCAACAGCGTCGAGGGGCCGGGATTTGCCGCGTTGAGGCCCGGCGCGCGGGTGCGCTACAGTGAAGAGGAGGGTCGCGAGGGCCCGCAAGCAAGCCGCGTCACCCCGCTCGGCGGCGACGCAGGCTGATCTTCGCGCCATGTCCGCAGCGGGCGATCACGTCGCGACCGGGCGCTGGGAACATTTTCCCCATGACGCGGACATCGGGGTGCGCGGCTATGGCGCGACGCCGGAAGAAGCCTGCGAACAGGCGGCCCTCGCGATGATGGCGGCGATCGTTGATCCGGCGACCGTTCGGCTCGAGCGAGCGGTGGACCTCAATCTCGATGCGCCGCACCTCGATCTGCTGCTCGTCGATTGGCTGAACGCGCTCATTTATGAAATGGCGGAGCGGCGAATGCTGTTCGGAGCGTTCGAGGTGAAGATCGATGATCATCATCTCACAGGTCGCGCTTGCGGCGAGGCGGTGTCGCGGGAGCGACATGCGCCTGCCGTGGAAGCGAAAGGCGCGACCTACACCGAACTCGCTTTCATCGAGGATCGGCCGGGACTATGGCGGGCGCAATGCGTGATCGACGTTTAGCTGCGGGAGGATCGCATGGACGTTTCCCGTTTCGAGAAGATTTCGGACACCGCGTGGCGGGTTGCGCCCTTCGGCGGGATGCGCGTGCCGGCGATCATTTACGCGACCGAAGGCCTGATGACGGAAATGGACGACAAGGTCTTCGATCAGCTCACCAATGTCGCTAAACTTCCTGGCGTCGTTCGCGCTTCCTACGCCATGCCCGATGCCCATTGGGGCTACGGGTTTCCGATCGGCGGCGTCGCCGCCTTTGACGCCGACGAAGGCGGCGTGGTGTCCGCCGGCGGCGTTGGGTTCGACGTGTCCTGCGGCGTGCGAACGCATCTGACGCATCTGACGCGCAAGCAGGTCGT
>JACOWC010000016.1 GCA_016177005.1 Methylocystis sp. | reverse complement strand
AAGGCGATCAACGTGCTCGCCGACGGCGCCATACGCGAAGGCATCAAGGCCTATTCCAATTGGCCGACGATCCCGCAGCTTTACGTGAAGAATGAGTTCATCGGCGGCTGCGACATCGCCAAGGAAATGTTCCAGAGCGGCGAGCTTGTCGCGCTGTTCGACAAGGAAGGCGTGCCCCATGCGCCGACCGGGAAGGCTTAAGGCCTCCCTTCAACAAGGCCAGTTGATTACTGCGCGTCGCTTTCCATGAGCGACGCGCATTTTTTATAGATATAGTGAGGGTGCGAGAGCACATGCCGCGTCGAGGAATATTCCGAAGCTCCTTTAAGACGGCCAGGCCATGATGGGGCCGCCGCTCGCCTTGACGCAGGGCGACCCTTCCGGCATCGGGCCGGAGCTCGCGCTCAGGGCCTATGTCGCGCGTCGCGCGCACGATCTGCCGCCATTCTTCTTGCTTAGCGATCCGGCTTTTGTCGCCCGAACCGCGGCCACTCTCGCGCTTGACACAGCGATCGAAAGCACGACTGCGGAACATGCTTGCGAAATATTTTCGCGGGCGCTGCCAATCGTAAATATCGGCTATGAAGTCGCCGGCGTCCCCGGCAGTCCCGATCCAGCGGACGCGCAATCAACGATATGGTCCATCGAGCGGGCGGTCGAATGCGTCGCCAAAGGCGAAGCGCGCGCGGTCGTCACCAATCCGATCGCGAAATCGATTCTCTATAAAGCCGGCTTCACACATCCGGGGCACACCGAATTTCTGGGCGAGCTCGCGCATCGTCATTATGGCGGCGATTATCGCGCAGTGATGATGCTGTGGTCGCCGGAACTGGCCGTGGTTCCGATCACGATTCATATCCCGCTGAAGGACGCGCCCAAACGCCTGACGCGGGACTTGATCGTCGAGACGGGGGCGATTGTCGGGGGCGACCTCAAGACGCGCTTTCACATTGCAAATCCCCGCCTCGCTTTTGCGGGGCTCAATCCTCATGCAGGCGAAGACGGCGCTCTCGGCCGCGAGGAGATCGAAACAATAGCGCCGGCGATCGCCGAACTGCGCGCGCGCGGCATCAACGCGTCCGGACCTTTTCCGGCCGACACGATGTTCCATAAAGCCGCCCGCGCCAAATATGATGTGGCGCTGTGCCCGACCCATGATCAGGCGCTGATTCCGATCAAGACGCTCGCATTCGAGCGCGGCGTCAATGTCACGCTCGGCCTTCCCTTCGTGCGCACGTCGCCCGATCATGGCACGGCCTTCGACATCGCCGGCAGAGGCGTCGCCGATCCGACGAGCCTGATCGAAGCGATCAAACTTGCAGGACGCATGACGTAAGTGGCCGACGCGCTGCCGCCTCTGCGGGACGTCGTCGCCCGCTATGGACTCGACGCGAAGAAATCGCTTGGACAGAATTTTCTGTTCGATCTCAATCTCACCGCGCGCATCGCCCGCGCCGCCGGACCTTTTGACGACACCATCGTCGTCGAGATTGGCCCCGGCCCCGGCGGCCTGACGCGGGCGCTGCTCGCGCAAGGCGCACATGTCATTGCGGTCGAACGCGATTCGCGCTGTCTGCCGGCGCTCGAAGAGATCGCAGCGCATTATCCGGGCCGGCTGACGATCGTCGAAGGCGACGCCCTGGAGATGGACGTCGCCGAATTGGTCCGGAAACGACCCCCGTCATTGCGAGCCGAAGGCGAAGCAATCCACCGGACATCTGTCGGCTCTGGATTGCTTCGCTCCGCTCGCAATGACGGGCTAGAGGCGCGAGCCCGCATCTGCGCGAATCTTCCCTACAATGTCGCGACGGCTCTGCTGACCAAATGGATCGAGGCCGAGCCCTGGCCCTCGGTCTTCGATCGCTATGTTCTGATGTTTCAAAAAGAGGTCGCGCGGCGCATCGTCGCGACGCCGAGAGAGCGCGCCGATTACGGCCGGCTCGCGGTGCTGTGCGGCTGGCGGACGAAGGCGCGGATTCTCTTCGATGTGGCGCCCGCAGCTTTCACGCCGCCGCCGAAAGTAACGTCTTCCGTCGTCGAGCTTACGCCCAATCCAAAGCCGCTCGAATGCGATCCGCGCGCTCTGTCGCGCGTGACGCAGGCCGCATTCGGCCAGCGCCGCAAGATGTTGCGGCAAAGTTTGAAATCTCTCGGCGTCGACGCCTCGGCGCTGCTTGCGGCGACAGGAATAGACGAAACCAAACGCGCGGAGGAGATCGACGTCGCGGGCTTTGTGGCGTTGGCGAACGCGCTTTCGGCTCAGTAACGCTCGCGCAGATAATTGCGCAGCGCGACCGCATTGTTCATGGCTTCATCGTGCGCCGCGTAAAGCAGCGTGACATGATCTTTGCGCGCAAGAGCGCGGATAGCGTCAACTTGCTGCTGCGCCTCGGGCGCGGCAAGCTCGTCGCGATAGCGCTTCTCAAATTCTTTCCAACGCTCGGGCTTATGGCCGAACCAGCGCCGTAACGCGTCGCTTGGCGCCACGTCCTTCGCCCAGAGGTCGATGTCGGCTTTGTCCTTGCGCAGCCCGCGCGGCCAAAGACGATCGACGAGCACACGCGTTCCGTCCTCCGCCTGTGCGGGCTCGTAAACGCGTTTGAGAGCCATCTCCGCCATAGGAGGGAAATAGCGCGCCGGGCGCGCGGAACTATTCGCCTAAAAGCTTGGCGACGAACTGCTCGATTTCCTTGTCGCGCCTTGGCCGTCTCTGCCGCTCGGCGCGCAGGATCGCGATCAGATCTTCAAAGGCGCGCTGCAGATCGTCGTTGACGATCACATAGTCGTAGTCTTTCCAGCGCGCGATTTCCTTTCGCGCATTCTCAAGCCGCCGCGCGATGGCGTCGCGCGAGTCTTCGGCGCGTCGCTCCAGTCGCGCGCGCAATTCGTCCATTGACGGCGGCAGGATGAACACGGTGACGGCGTCGGCGCCCATCTTCTCGCGCACCTGACGCGTGCCCTGATAGTCGATGTCGAACAGGCAGTCGCGCCCTTGCGCAAGGATGTCTTCGACCGGCGCGCGCGGCGTGCCGTAGAAATTGCCGTGAACCTCGGCCCACTCCAGGAGTTCGCCGGCGTCGCGCATGGCGGCGAAGCGACGCTCGGAAATGAAGCTGTAATGAATGCCGTCGACCTCGCTCGAGCGCCGCGCCCGCGTCGTCACCGAAATTGAGAGCGCCAAGTCGAGATCGCGATCCTGCAGCAGCATCCGCGTCAGAGTGGTCTTGCCTGCGCCCGAGGGCGAGGAAAGAATCAGGACAATGCCGCGGCGGTGGATTGGATTGGCGGACATGATTTTTGAGGGGTGAATAGTGAGTGGTGAGTAGTGAGTAGTGAGTGGCGGTCCCGCTGTCTACTCGCTACTCACTACTCACAACTCACTCGATATTTTGAACTTGCTCGCGTAGCTGCTCGACCTCGATCTTGAGTTCGAGCCCGATCGCGGTCAGCCCGGCGTCGTTCGATTTGGCGCAGAGCGTGTTGGTCTCTCGGCCGAGCTCCTGCGCCAGAAAATCCAGGCGGCGGCCGACCGGCCCGCCCGCGGCCAGAAGCTTCGAGGCGCTCTCGACATGCGCTTTCAGCCGGTCAAGCTCCTCGCGAATGTCCGATCGAACCGCCAGCAGCGCCGCCTCCTGATGCAGCCGCGCCGGATCGAAGGCGTCCGCATTCTCCAGGAGTCGCGCGAGCTGCTGCTTCAGCCGCGCGCGAATCGCCTCCGGCTGGCGCGCCGGCGCGGCGTCGGCCTGCGCCGCAAGCGTCGATATGCGATCGAGCCGCTGACGAAGCACCGCCGCCAGGGCCTCGCCCTCCGCCTGGCGCGAGTGGATCAACGCATCGAGGGCTTCGTCGAGCGAATCGAGAATGCGCGCCTCAAGTTCGGCGCGCTCCGCTTCCGAGAGCTCCGGCTCGACGATCTCGACGACGCCGCGCACCGCGAGCAGACCATCGAGCGTCGCGGGTCCGACATTGGCGGGCGGCGGCAGGTCTGAGAGCGCGTCGAGCAGCGCGTTGAGGGCGGGACGGTTGAGACGGGCGATCTGGCCCTCGTCTTCTCGCCTCGCGGCGAGATTGGCGAAGACCGCCCCGCGCGCAAGCCGTGCGGCGATCTTTTCTCGCGCCTTGATTTCCACCGCGTCAAAATCGGGCGGCGCGCGCAGACGCAGATCGAGCCCCTTGGCGTTGACGCTCTTGAGTTCCCAGGCAAAGCGGAAGGAGGCGACGGCGCCCTGGACGCGGGCGAATCCCGTCATGCTGTGAAGGCTCATGTGCGGCGGCGGCTCCGACGGGACGAATTGACATGCGGCTTGCCCGCGACGCGTTTCACGATCGCCGCAACCGGCTTATCGCACGTCGGCGGTCGAAGGGACCGTCTTAGCTGAGGTGAGATCCCAGCTCTTGTCGCGCAGCGGGTCGAGCGGAGTGCCTTCTGAGGCGTCGAAAGCGCGCGGACGAAAGGGCCGACCGCCGGTCGGGGCCAAGGCCGAGGCTTCCGGCGGCGGCGCGGGGTCCTGCGCCGCTCTTGGCGAGAGCGCCTCGCTGGCCAGTTCGTCTGATCCCGGCGCGAGGCCCAGCCGCGCGGCGCGCGCCTTCTGCTCGGCGCGTTGCGTCGGCGACACGGGATAGGCGGCGATGCCGGAGCCATCATCAGGCTGGGCGTCAGGGCTCGGGCGCGCACTCGTCGTCATGTCCGGATTGAGCCGCTCCTCCCCCTCCTCCGCATCGGAAGGCGGCGGGCGCCTCGCGAGCAGCGACGCGTCGAACAACGCCTTGGCGGGCGGCTGCGCGGATTTCTCGGTAAAGAAGGGTTTCGCCGGCCTTAAACGGACGAATTCCGCCGCATAGGCTTGGGTGCGGTCGCCATGGCCGCCGAGGAAAAAATCGGCTTCGGCGTAAGCGAATTTGCCGAGCCGATGGGTCGGACCATCGTCCGCGGCCATGGCCCCGCCCGGCGGATAGTCTTCGTGACTCTCGGAAAGCGAAACGAGACGGCCGATCGGCGCCTGGGTGCGTTTATCGGGCTTGGCCGCAGCCGGCGCCGGGATTCCGGGCGCGGCGCGATCGATGGTTTCGTCGCTCTTTTCCTTCTCCAGGCGCCGCCAGTTCTGGACGTTGCGCGAATGCTGGTCGAGGGATTCGGAGAAGACGTGCCCGCCCGTGCCGTCGGCGACAAAATAGAGATCGCGCGTCGGCGCCGGATGCGCCGCGGCTTCCAGGGCGGCGCGGCCGGGATTGGCGATCGGCCCCGGCGGCAAACCGTCGATCGCATATGTGTTGTAAGGCGTCCATTTCTCGATCTCGGCGCGCATGATCGGCCGACCAAGCGTCGCCTTGCCGGCGACAAGCCCGTAGATGATCGTCGGATCCGACTGGAGGCGCATGCCCTTGCGCAGCCGGTTGACGAATACGGCGGCGACGCGCGGCCGCTCCTCGACCTTGCCGGTCTCCTTTTCAACGATCGACGCCAGCGTCACCAATTCATACGGCGTGCGCAACGGCAGGTCGGGCGCGCGCTTCGCCCAGATCGAATCGAGCGCCTTGCGCTGATCTTCCTGCATCTTGGCGACAAGTCGCGCCCGCGGATAGCCGCGCGGGAATTTATAGGTTTCGGGAAGCAGAGCGCCTTCCTTCGGCAGGTCCGCGACATCGCCCGCCAGCAGGTCGGCCTCTTTCAGCTTCTGCACGATCTGTTCCGAGGTGAGACCTTCGGGAATCGTTACGCTGTGCATGATTTGGCGGCCGGAGGCGACCTGATCAATCACGTCACGCAGGCTGACGTTTTTCTTGAATCCATATTCGCCGGGCTTCAGCTTGCCGAGCTTGCCTTCGAGAAGGAGGCCAAGCTGCATGAGCGCGGGATTGGCGATGACGCCTTCGCGTTCGAGCTGGCCGATGATCTCGAGCAAGTCGCTTCGCGGCGGAATGTAGACGACCTTGTCGGCTGCGAGAGGGCCTGGCTCTTTCAATTTGTGGGTGGCGGCGATGAGGCCGAAGGCGCCGGCGACCAACGCGACGAGAAAGAAGCTCAAGAAGCCACTCGCCATCGACAGCGTGCCCTCTCGACGCTTCTTACGCTTTTTTGGCGGGGGAGCGGGCGCAGCCTGCGGCTGCAAAACCTGTCTGGCGCTTTGCAGAGTGGCGCGCCGCCGGTAGGCGCCCGCGGCCGCTGGGGCGTCGTCCGGCTTTGAGGCGAAACGCGGGTCGGCGGGGCCGACCGAAGGCGCCTCGGCCTTTGGCGATTGAGGCTGCGGCGCGGCGATCGTCGCCTGAGCTGTCGATGATGGTCCCGCCGACGGCGCTGGAGGGAGCTTGGCGATTTTGTCGAGAGTCGCGTCGGGGGCGCCCGATGACGCCGCCTTCGCCAAAGGCGGCGCATTCCGCGCAGCAGCCGCAGGCGGCCGTTCAACCTGCGCGGGCGCGGATTCCAGCGCGACCGCATCGGGAACCGGCGCTGCAAGTTCCGGCCTCAAAACCGCAGCCGATTCAACCGGCTGCGACGCGCCAGCGTCTGTTTGCTTTTCGGGCGCGCCTTTTCCGTCCTCTTCGCTCATCGCCGTACGCCCACCAAAAAGTCGAAGATCTCGCGCGGCCAAAATTGCCGAGGACTTACACTAGGCCTCATTGTGGCGAATTCACGAACGCGCCGCGTCAGTTAGCGCTCCGCATATGTAGTGCTGTCTCGAACGGGCCGACGCCTTTTTTGGGGCGCTCAAGAGGCGCGGCGGAACAAGAGCGAGGCGTTCGTGCCGCCAAAGCCGAAGGAATTCGACAGCGCGATATTGATTTCCTTCTCGCGCGCCTTGTGCGGCACGAGGTCGATCGCCGTTTCAACCGAAGGATTGTCGAGATTGCGCGTCGGCGGCGCGACATTGTTTTGCATCGCCAGGATCGAATAGATCGCCTCGACGGCCCCTGCGGCGCCGAGCAGATGGCCGATCGCCGATTTCGTCGACGACATGGCGAGCTTGGCTTCGACATTGCCGAGGAGACGTTCGACCGCCTTGAGTTCGATTTCGTCGCCAAGCGGCGTCGACGTGCCGTGCGCGTTCACATAATCGATGTCGCTTACGGCAACGCCGGAGCGTTTCAGCGCCGCCTTCATGCAGCGATAGGCCCCGTCGCCGTCAGGCGTCGGCGCGGTAATGTGATAGGCGTCGCCCGACATGCCGTAGCCGATGAGTTCGGCGTAGATTTTCGCGCCCCGCGCCTTGGCGTGCTCATATTCCTCGAGCACGACGCAGCCGCCGCCCTCGCCGAGCACGAAGCCGTCGCGATCCTTGTCATAGGGGCGCGAAGCGGCTTCCGGACGATCGTTGAAACCGGTCGAAAGCGCGCGGCATGCGGCGAAGCCGGCGACGCCAATGCGATTGACCGGCGACTCGGCGCCGCCGGCGACCATCACGTCGGCGTCGCCCATCGCGATGATGCGCCCCGCGTCGCCGATGGCGTGCGTGCCGGTGGCGCAGGCCGTCACCACAGCGTGATTGGGGCCCTTCAGGCTGTGCATGATCGACACATAGCCGGCCGCGAGATTGATGATTCTGCCCGAGACGAAGAAAGGCGAAACGCGACGCGGCCCCTTCTCCCTCAAGGTGACCGACGTTTCGTAAATGCCGCCGAGGCCGCCGATTCCGGAACCGATCAGCACGCCGGTCGTTTCCTGCTTCTCCGGCGTGTCGGCCACCCATCCGGCGTCGTTTAGGGCCTGAGTCGCGGCGCACGCGCCATAGATGATGAAATCATCGACCTTGCGCTGCTCTTTGGGATCGAACCAGTCGTCGGGATTGAACGCGCCGTCCTTGCGCTCGCCCCGAGGGACGACCGCCGCGATCTGACAGGCGAGGTCGGAGACCTCGAATGTGTCGATACGCTTGAAGCCGCATTCTCCGGCGGCGAGACGACGCCAGTTCGTCTCCACGCCGCAGCCCAAAGGAGATACGACGCCAAGACCGGTGACGACCACCCTGCGCATGGCTCTACTCTCGAACTTTATTGTTGTCGAAAACGCCAACGGCGGCGAACCCTCGGGAGAGGAGTCGCCGCGCGTTTGGACCTCGCTCGGTTCGTCAGGCGGCTTTCGCCTTTTCCAGGAACTTCACCGCATCGCCTACGGTGAGAATCGTCTCGGCGGCGTCATCGGGAATCTCGACGCCGAATTCTTCCTCGAAAGCCATGACGAGTTCGACGGTATCGAGCGAATCGGCGCCCAGATCATCGATGAAATTGGCTTTGTCGACGACCTTGTCGGCTTCGACGCCGAGATGCTCGACTACAATCTTTTTTACGCGCTCGGCGACATCGCTCATCTTATTTGATCCCTGTCTGCGTTCTTGGCGCCTCTCGCGCCGTATGGCGACTCGGAGCAGGCCTGCTAGCGCGCTCCGCAATCGCCATTCATCCTTATAACTTTGCAATCGCTCGCCGACCGCCCTGATGTGCGCAAGACGCTCAGCAAGACGCTTGCGGCCTGCGCCCCGGGCTGAAATCGCGGCGACGCCGCCCCTCAGCGGCGAGGGTCTGGTAGCATACTTCCCCGAGCATGGCGAGAGGGGGCGCGCGGCGTTGCGACGCGGGTTTTCTGGGACGCGCTGGAACGATCACCCCGCGATCTTGCTCGCGGCTTTCTTCACCGCTTCATCGATGCGACGTTGCCATCCAGGCCCGGTCGCGCGGAAAACGGCTAGCGCCGCTCTGTCGAGACGCAACGTAACGAGCTCCTTCGTCGGCGCCTTTTGCGGGCCGCGCCCGCGACGCGCCGACGCGGCGAGATCCGGAAAGACCTCGCTGAAAGGTTTGGCTTGCAGCAGTTCCTTGTCGGTCAATTCAGGATTATCCGAGACGGCGTCCCAATCCTTGCGGGCGTAACCGCGGCCGGGCGCGAACTCTTTCAGGGTCGCGCGCTTTCTCATTTCAGCAGCATCCTTTCCTTGCGGCTCGCGGACCGCATGCTGATGACGGAAACAGCCTCAAGGCCGCGCCTGACGAAGACGACAGCCACCGTTTCACCGTTCAATTTGCCGATCGCGACGAACCTTCCGGCTTTCGCCGGAACGACAAAAGCGTCGAGAAAAAAGTCGATAACAATGTCAGCGAAATCGAGACCATGCTTATCGATATTCGAGAGCCGTTTCGGTTCGTCCCATACGATCCTCATTCGATATTTGTAGCTACAATATAGACCGACGTCGAGTTATTTTGTAGCTGCAAAATACTCCGGTTCTCAGTTGGCCGACGAACGCAGAACGTAGCGACTCCGCGCACGCCTGTGACGGCCATAAGCGCTTCGGATCGCTTTCAACTTAGATCATCGCCATTTAGATCATCGCCATGCCGCCGTTGACGTGCAAGGTCTGCCCGGTGACGTAGGCCGCCTCGACGCTGGCGAGATAGACGCAGGCGGCGGCGACGTCGGCGCCGGTTCCAAGCCTTCCGGTCGGGACCATGCGCAGGATCGATTCCTTCTGCGCGTCGGTCAGCGCATCGGTCATCGGGCTTTCGATGAAGCCCGGCGCGACGCAATTGACGGTCACGCCGCGCGAGGCGACTTCCGCCGCGAGCGACTTCGACATGCCGATCATGCCCGCCTTGGCGGCGGCGTAATTGCCCTGCCCCGGATTGCCGGTCACGCCGACGACCGAGGTGATCTGAATGATCCGGCCGAAGCGCTTCTTCATCATGCCGCGCAGCGCCGCGCGTGAGAGGCGAAAGGCCGACGTGAGATTGACATTGATGACGGCGTCCCAGTCCTCGTCCTTAAGGCGCATGAACAACATGTCGCGGGTGATTCCGGCGTTGTTGACGAGAATGTCCAGTCCACCCATCGCCGCCTCCGCCGCTGGCACGAGCTTCTCGGTCTCGTCCTTTTGCGAAAGATTGCAGGGCAAAATATGCGTGCGGCCGTTCAATTCGCCGGCAAGCGCTTCGAGCGCCTCTTTCCTCGTGCCGGAAAGCGCCACGGTCGCGCCGGCCGAATGAAGCGCGCGCGCGATCGCCGCGCCGATTCCGCCGCTTGCGCCCGTGACCAGCGCCGTCTTGCCGTTAAGGTCGAACATTTTCCCTTCTCCTCCTCTCGATGCCGCAAGCCTTATAGCTCAGTTCGAGGGAGTGGCCTTTTTTCAGCCGCGGTTCAACGTCACAGCATGGAGCTCTGAAACGACGGCGGACGGTCTTAAAGAGGAAAATCGGGCGCAAGCTCGGCGTCCACTTCGCAAGCGACGGATTTGAGACTGAATTGCTCAGTCGTCGCCTAGAGCGCGCCGCGAAAAAGTGGAACCGGTTTTTCGCGTAAAGCGCGCTCTAAGCTTTTGGAATCGATCACGTCATCTGCATTTGGGCGATTCCGCCCAAATGCAGCGTGATCTAGAAAAGCGCGCGAAATTCCCATGTGACCCAACTGCAACAGTGGGAATCTTTTGGGCCTTTTGGGCCCGATTTTACCTTCTGTTTGTTGTTTCCCGCGAGATTTTTGATCACACTCCGCCGTGCTTGGGGGTCAGCGTCATTGAACGTCCGAAAGAGTCACAGGACTGACGCGCACCTATTAATTTGAGCTGGCTCGAACTGAAGGATAGAGAGATGAAGACAGCGATCTCGGCTCTGGCTCTGGCGACGGCGCTTTTCGCCGGCGCCGCGAGCGCCGCCGACCTCCCCTCCCACAAGGCGCCTCCGCCCTACATTCCCCCGCCGCCGATCATGACCTGGACCGGGTTCTACGCCGGTCTTAACCTCGGCGGCGGCTTCTACGCCTCCAACTCGTCCAACCAGGGCTGGGGCTGGAACAACGGCGGCAACAACAGCGGCGGCGTCGTCGGCGGCGGCCAGATCGGCTACAACTTCCAGGTCACGCCGATGTTCGTTGTTGGCGCCGAGACCGACTTCCAGGGCACGAGCATCGGCTCTGGCGGCAACAACAACAACTTGGGCTGGTTGTTCGGCTTCGGCGGCGGCGGCGGCTCGGCGCGCATCAACTGGTTCGGCACGGTTCGCGGCCGCGTCGGCATCACCCTGCTGAGCCCGCAACTGCTGGTCTACGGCACGGGCGGCTTCGCCTATGGCGAAGTGCAGCGCAACGGCTGGTGGAACCAGAACAGCACGGTGCAGACGGGCTGGACGGCCGGCGGCGGCGCCGAGTGGATGTTCTTCCCGAACTGGTCGGCCAAGGTCGAGTATCTGTATACGCAGATCAGCGGCGGCAACCAGAACGCCTTCTTCAACCCGGGCATCGGGCTGAACAACGTCAATAACCGCACGCGCTTCCACACGATCCGCGCGGGCATCAACTACCACTTCAACTTCGGCTCTCCGGCGCCGGTGTTGGCCAAGTACTGATTTCGCCGATCGGCTTCACGGCCGAGCGAATGGGCCCGGTCCTCGCGACCGGGCCCTTTCTTTTGTCTCGCTTTCCGGACCGCTATAGGAAGGCGCGATAGGCGTCGAAATCGGCGGGCGCGCCGACCGACAGGCCGGCGGCCTGCGGCGCGATGCGCTTCAACAGGCCCGCCAGAACCTTGCCCGAGCCGCATTCGACGAATTTCGTCACCCCGTGATCGGCCATATAGGCGACGCATTCGCGCCAGCGCACCGCGCCGGTGACCTGCTCGACGAGCAGGCGGCGAATCGCTTCGGGGTCCTCAACCGGCGCGGCCGTCACATTGGCGACGACCGGAACGCAGGGCGCGCCGATCGCTGCGCCCGCCAGCGCCTCGCGCATCGCGTCGGCGGCGGGTTGCATCAGCGCGCAATGGAAAGGCGCGGACACGGGCAGCAGCACCGCCCGCTTGATCCCCTTCTCCTTGGCGATGTCGATCGCCTTCTCGACCGCCGCCTTCGCGCCGGAGAGCACGACCTGGCCGCCGCCATTGTCATTGGCGACCTGGCAGACGCCATTGGCGGCCGTCGCGGCCGCCTCGGCGATGGCGCGCGACTGATCGAGTTCGGCGCCGAGCAGCGCCGCCATCGCGCCCGCCCCGACCGGAACCGCCTTCTGCATGGCGTCGCCGCGTATGCGCAGCAGCCGCGCCGTGTCGGAAATCGTCAGCGCGCCGGCGCTCGCCAGCGCCGAATATTCGCCGAGCGAATGTCCGGCGACGAAGGCCGCGTCGCGGGCGAGATCAAGCCCGCATTCGGCCTTGAGCGCGCGAATCGCGGCGAGCGACACCGCCATCAGCGCCGGCTGGGCGTTGGCGGTCAGCGTCAGCTCGGCTTCCGGGCCTTCGAACATGAGTTTCGAGAGCGACTGCGACAGAGCGTCGTCGACCTCGGCGAAAACCGCCCGCGCCGGCGCAAAGGCGTCATAGAGCGCCTTGCCCATGCCGACCGCCTGAGAGCCCTGACCGGGGAAAATGAAAGCCTTCGCCATGCGTAACCGCCCCTCGTTTTCTCGATGTTTCGCGCCGCGAGTGGCATTGCGGCGACGCCCGTGTCAAGTTTCGCGCCTACGGGCAAAAGTCGCTGGAGAGGAGCATGAGCGAAAAGAAATGCGACTGCGGCCGGCAGCATGTTTTCGATCGCCGCGACGCTTTGTCCCTGTTCTCGGGGGCGGGACTCGCCTTCGGCGCGGGGCCGGCGCTTGCGATGGCCACGAAATCGCTCCAGCGCCCGGAGGACGAGCGCTACATGCGGCTCGCGATCGCGGAAGCCGCCAAAGGCGACTTCCCGTTCGGCGCCGTGATCGTGCGCGACGGCAAGGTCGTCTCGACCGGGCGCAATATGGGCGTCACCAACAATGATCCGACGGCGCATGGCGAGATGGTGGCGATCCGCCGCTTCGTCGCCGACAATCCGGCGAAGCAGCTCAAGGGCGCAACGCTCTATACGTCGGGCGAACCCTGCCCGATGTGCATGGGCGCGATCGTCTGGTGCGGGATCGGCCGCGTGGTCTTCGCCGCCTCGATCGAGCAATTATCGAAGCGTCTCGGCCAGATCATGATCACGAGCCGCGCTGTGGCCGAGGCCACGCCCTTCGCCGACATCGAAATCACCGGCGGCCTGCTCGCGCTGGAAGCGCTGGCGCTTTTTGATAAGAAGTGAGCGCAGCTATAGCGCGCCGATAGAGTAAGAGCTTTTCATGATCGTGCTTGCCAAATTGTGCCATTAATGACACATAGAGTCAAATGATCGACCGAAGCAAAAAGCTTCCGGCGCGATTCTATCTCAGCCCGTCGGGCGGCAATCCCGTTCGCGAGTGGATTCTCGAATTGTCCGAAGCCGATCGGCATACGATCGGCAAGGATATTCAAAAAGTCGAGTTCGGATGGCCGATCGGACGACCGCATTGCGCGCCCCTTGGACGCGGATTGTGGGAAGTGCGCAGCACGCTTTCGGGGAACCGCATTGCAAGGGCGATCTTCTGCTTGGGCGATGGTCACATGATCCTTCTGCATGCTTTCATCAAGAAATCGCAAAAAACGCCGCAAGCGGATATCGATCTTGCGCTCAAGCGCAAAGGCGAGGTGATGTGATGGCCACGAAACAAAAAGCCGGCGTGAGCGAGGAAACCTTCGACGATTTCCTCGCAAGCCAGGGCATGTTGGAGTCCTGCGAAGATCACGCCATCAAGGAAATCATTGCCGAACAGCTTGCCGCCGCCATGGCGGAGCAAGGGATCACCAAGGTCGAAATGGCGGCGCGGATGAAAACGAGCCGCCGCCAACTCGATCGGCTTCTAGATCCTTCGACGCCCTCAGTCACGCTTGACACATTGCGCCGCGCCGCGCGCGCGGTGGGGAGAAGGCTGCGGGTTGAACTGGTGTGACGCTGATGTGAATCGGATATGAAAAAATCGAAAGCGCGCAATTGACTCGCTGAGCCGCCCGCCTCAACCGCTTGGCCTCTCTCTTACCAGCTCCTCCACCACCCCAGGATCGGCGAGCGTCGAGGTGTCGCCGAGCGCGCCGAATTCGCCTTCGGCGATCTTGCGCAGGATGCGCCGCATGATCTTGCCCGAGCGGGTCTTCGGCAGGCCCGGCGCGAATTGGACGATGTCGGGCGTCGCGATCGCGCCGATCTCCTGACGCACCCAATGCACGAGCTCCTTGCGCAAATGTTCGCTCGGCGTCACGCCCTGATTGAGCGTGACGAATGCGTAGATGCCCTGCCCCTTGATGTCATGTGGATAGCCGACGACGGCGGCTTCCGACACTTTGTCATGCGCGACGAGCGCGCTCTCGACTTCCGCCGTGCCGAGGCGATGGCCCGAGACATTGATCACGTCGTCGACGCGGCCAGTGATCCAGTAGTAGCCATCAGAATCGCGCCTGGCGCCGTCGCCGGTGAAATATTTGCCGGGGTATGCGGAAAAATAAGTCTGCGCGAAACGTTCGTGATCGCCATAGACGGTGCGCATCTGTCCCGGCCATGAATCGGCGATGACGAGCAGGCCTTCGCACTGGCCTTCGAGAACATTGCCGAGCGGATCGACGATTTCCGGCGCGACGCCGAAGAAGGGCCGAGTCGCCGAGCCTGGCTTGAGATCGATCGCGCCGGGCAGCGGCGAGATCAGCACGCCGCCGGTCTCCGTCTGCCACCATGTGTCGACGATCGGGCAGCGGCCTTCGCCGACGACGCGGTGATACCATTCCCATGCTTCGGGGTTGATCGGCTCGCCGACCGAGCCGAGCAGGCGCAGCGACTTGCGGCTGGTCTTCTTCACCGGCCCCTCGCCCGCCGCCATCAGCGCGCGAATAGCGGTCGGCGCCGTGTAGAAAATATCGACCTTGTGCTTGTCGACGATCTCCCAGAAGCGCGACACGCTCGGATAATTCGGCACGCCTTCGAACATCAGCGTCGTCGCGCCATTCGCCAGCGGGCCGTAGACGATATAGCTGTGGCCGGTCACCCAGCCGACATCGGCCGTACACCAATAGACGTCGCCCTCACGATAGTCGAAGACGAGTTCATGGGTGAGCGCGGCGTAGACGAGATAGCCGCCGGCCGTATGCAGCGCGCCCTTGGGCTTGCCGGTCGAGCCAGACGTGTAAAGAATGAACAGTGGGTCTTCCGCGTCCATCTCGGTATAGGGACAATCGGCGGAAACGCGCGCCGCTTCTTCCTCATAGCGAAAGTCGCGGCCCGGCTGCATGTCGATGTCGGCGCCGGTGCGCGTCACGACAATGACCGTCTTTGCCGAAACCTTGTCGAGCGCCGCATCGACATTGGCTTTCAGCGGAATTTTCTTGCCGCCGCGCAGGCCTTCGTCGGCGGTGATGACGACGCTTGATTCCGCATCCTCGATGCGTCCGGCAAGCGAGTCCGGAGAAAAGCCGCCGAACACCACCGAATGAATGGCGCCGATGCGCGCGCAGGCCAGCATCGCGAAAGCGGCTTCCGGAATCATCGGCAGATAGATGGTGACGCGGTCGCCTTTCTTGACGCCGTGCTTCTTGAGCACATTGGCGAAGCGACAAACTTCCTCATGAAGTTCGGCGTAAGTGATGTGGCGCGAGACGGAAGGATCGTCGCCTTCCCAGATGATCGCGGTTTGATGCGCGCGCGCCGGCAGATGCCGGTCGACGCAATTCATCGCGACATTGGTCGTGCCGTCCTCGAACCAGCGAATCGAAACATTATGCGTGTCGAAACTGGTGCGCTTCACTTTCGAAAAGGGCGTGATCCAGTCGATGCGCTGCGCCTGTTCGCCCCAGAAGCCGTCCGGGTCGTTGATCGATCGCTCATAGAGCCGGCGATAGGTCTCTTCGTCGATGCGCGCGTTCTTCTTCCAGTCGTCCGGGACGGGGTAGATTTTCTGCGACATTCGTTTCTCCGTCTGCTGCGACTCTGCAAAACGAAATCCGGTTGAACGGCTCGGATGTCATTCCCGACGCGCGCAACGCGCG
>JACOWC010000127.1 GCA_016177005.1 Methylocystis sp. | reverse complement strand
GCGCCTCATCCTCGATGTTCTCGGCCAGCACGTCGAGATCGTAGATTTCGGCGGCGAGCCGCGGCGCGATCGCCGCCTTGGTCGGATCGCCCCATTCGGAGATTTCGCGCGCGGCGCCGGCGGTGTCCCCTGCGGTATGCGCCTCGAGCCCGAAGTTGCGAATGGCGCGGCGGCACTGGCCGAGCGCATGGACGTGGCTGTAGACGCTCTTGAGCCCCTGCCGCGTCGCGCCCCTGGGCGCCATCAAATGAAAATGGATCGGCAGAAAGCGCTCGCCGACGATATGCAGTCCGGAATGCGGCAGGAAATGATGAATGTCCGCCACGCGTCCGGCGATCGAATTTTCAATCGGGATCATGCCGAGCGCGGCGCGCCCCTCGGTGACTGACGCGAAGGCGTCCTCGAAACTTGCGCAGGGGAGCGGCGTCAGATGCGGATAGGCCTCACGGCAGACGATATCCGAATTCGGGCTTTGTCCAGCAGCGCGGCGTCGATGCGCATGCCGGCCTCGAGCGCGCGCAGCTGTTCGAGCCGCTCGCGCAATTCGAGCGGGGAGGGCGGCAGCGAGACGAAACGCTCGAGCGCGGCGCGGCGAAAGGCGTAGACGCCGATGTGCTTCAGGCGCGGCCCCTCGCCGTAAGGCGCAGCCGCTCTGGTAAAATACAGCGCGCGCAGCCGATGAGGCGTGAGCGACGCCGCGACAAGCTTTACGGCGTTGGGATCGTCGGTTTCTTCGTTGCGCGCCGGGCAGGCCAGCGTGCCGATGTCGACGCCAGCGTCGTCGAGAAGCGCGAGCGCCGCTTCAAGCGCGCCGTCGGGAAGGAAGGGTTGGTCGCCCTGCAGATTAACGACGGCGCCATGGCGGCCCTGCGGGTCCAGCGTGCGCAGCGCCTCGCCGACGCGATCGCTGCCGCTGGCGTGCGCGCCGCGCGTGAGCGCCGCATGTCCGCCGACGGCCTCGACGGCGCGTGCGATTTCCGGCGCGTCGGTCGCGACGACGACAGGTCCGACCGCCGCGGCGCATGCGCGCTCCCAGACGTGAATGATCAAGGGCCGGCCGCCGATTTCGGCGAGCGCCTTGCCGGGCAGACGCGTCGAACGCAGACGCGCCGGAATGACGACAATCGGCGCGAGCGCCTGCGTCAAGGCGCTAATAGGCGTTGTTATCCTCGGCCACCCAGCCCTTTTCCTGCTTCACGAAATGCAGCGTGCCTTCGCTGGTGTGCACTTCGCTTTTGGCGAAGGTCCGGTCGTCGTCGAGGCCGAGAAAAGCGCATTTTCCGCGCGCCCGCTCGTCGGCGCATTTGGCTTCGAAGCCCTCGGGGAACTGAATTTCCGCCTCATACATCAATTCATAAGCGTCAACATCTTCGCGCTTTACTTCGCGCCCTTGCACTTTCTTGAAAGAGACGAGCTTGGCGTCCACGCCGTTCTTCTGCAGAAGATTGCGCAAGACCTTCGCGCCTGTGGCGTCGCCGGGCATATGCTCGCCGCAAGCGGAAAGGGTCAAGGCGAGCGAGACGCCAGCCGCGAGCCCGAGAACAAAGCGTAATCCAGATGCCATCTACTCCTCCGACGCGGCGCTCATTGCAGCGCGTTATGTTTCTTATGCTGGCGCGCATGCGCTTCGCGATTTTCCGTCAGTGAAATTTCATATCAGATAGTTGCAATTTTGTGCAGCCGGAGTAACGTAACTGCGCCAAATGAGTTGCGCGTCTGGCGGCGTCGAAGGGCCTTAAAAGAAGACCCCTGGCGCGCGTAAGCGTTCGATGCGTATTCGGCACAACTTTGAATACCCTGCGGAGTGCTCAGGTCCGCCGCATCTCCTGGGTCCGTGGGGTTGGCCGACTGGCGGTGGTTGGAGTGGCCTCCTTGAAGCCATCGTCAGTCGGCCGCCTTGCCAGAAAGCGGTCGCTCTCTCAGCCACAGATTCTCTAAAAAGCGCGCCAGCGGCGACGCTCCCTTGCCGAATCGCGGCTGTGACGAAAGCCTCGGACGCCTGTCCGCGCTTACTTGATTTTCGTTTCCTTGAATTCCACGTGCTTGCGCGCGACAGGATCATATTTCTTGAAGACGAGCTTTTCCGTCTTGGTGCGCGCGTTCTTTTTCGTCACGTAGAAATAGCCCGTATCCGCCGTGGACAGGAGCTTGATCTTGATCATGGCGGACTTGGCCATCGCTTATTCCAGTCATCAGAGAAACGAAATCGTCCCGGCCGCTGGGCGCGCCGGGAACGAATTGGCCGGCAAGATACGTGCGGCGCGAAGGATGTCAAGAAGGCGCGCCGTCATCCTGCGTCCGGGGCGATTCGATCGCCGTCAAGGCAAAGATCAGCCATAATTTTATTGGTTAATCCAACAGAGGAGCAACGGGGGCTACAAGGTCTGCGGTCATTTGCGCGGCAATACTCTGGCGAGGAGAAATATCTCGTAAGAAGTTGATGCCTTTGCGCGTCGTTGAGCGCGGAGCCTGCACGTATCGATGTGAAGAAATTCTTGGATAGCCTTCACATGGACGTGCCGGGAGCGAGCAGCATGAGCCTAACACTCGAAAAGCGGCGCAAAGTCGCCGAGCTGGAGAATTTTGAAAAGCGGATACGCCAAGAGAAACGACGCCTGCTCAGCGAACTGGAAAGCCTGGAGAGGCCGTTTCGCAACGCCCAAGCGACAGGCTGGATCGGAGGTTTTTTTAGCGACATCGCCGGCGGGTCGCGCGCGGTCCATGACGCCGCGTCATCCAGAGCGCCGATTTGGTTTTACCTCGTCGCGGCGATCATCCTGATCGGCGGCGGCCTGGTCGCGCATATCGGACTGAGAGGCGCGCCGCCGGAGCGCCGCGCCGCAGCGGCGCTTGAGAGCCGAGCCGCGCAGGTCGCCGCAATCGCGCCGGCGATACATTCTTCCGCAGCCGCCGCGCGGGATTCGGTTGCGTCGTCGGCGCAGCGGGCGCCCGGCGTGACGGCTCTGCGCGCGCACCTCCTGGAGGCGCAGGCCACGACAGCGCCTTTGCCCGAGCCGCTGCCGCCGCCAGCGCCCAAAGCGGATACGCCCGCCCCAGAGCCGGCTCAGGCGGCGCCGGTTTTGGCGCCCGATGAAGCGCAAACCAATGCCGCCGCTCAGGGCGTTCCGCCCGTCGATGCGGTGGAGCCGGCAACGTCGGCGAGCGCCGCGCCGGCGGCGCGCGAAAGCCGGCGTGAGGAAAAGCCGGCCGGCGATGGCCGCCATACGCAATGTCTCGTCAAGGTCGATGGACAGATTCTGTTCGAACGCGGCTGCAAGCTCCGTCAGCCAGGTCGCTCGACCTTCACGTTCGACGCGGGGGGAGACGATGTCGTTCTGACGCTCGAACATGGACGGACATGGACGGCGAGCCTCGGCGGCCGCAGCCTCGGCAAAGTCTATCGAATCGGGGAGTGCTGGGGCAGGCGCCGCGAGGTCTACATCTGCGCGAAGGGCGCGTGAGACGCGCAAGATCACGCTGCATTTGGGCGTAATCGCCCAAATGCAGACAACGTGATCGATTCCAAAAGTTTAGAGCGCGCTTTAAGCGAAAAACCGGCGCCCACTTTTTCGCAGCGCGCTCTAACGTTTCTTCTTCGCGCGCGTCGGCGGGCGTCGATCCTTCGGTCCGGCGCTCTTGCGCGGCGGCGCGCGGCGTTCGCCGCCGCTAACGACCTCGAAACGCAGCGCGCCGGCGATCGGCGCCGCCTCGATGAGCCGCACCTCGACGACATCGGCGAGCCGGTAGCTGACGCCGGAGCGCGAGGTCAGCGCATGGGCGGCCTGGTCATAGGCGTAATATTCGCGGCCGAGGGTCGCCGCCGGAACAAATCCGTCGGCGCCTGTTTCGAGCAGACGCACGAACAGCCCCGACTTCGTCACGCCCGAAATGCGCGCCTCGAAACGCGCGCCGATCTGGTCGGCGAGATGATGCGCGATCAGCCGATCGACGGTCTCGCGCTCCGCCGCCATGGCGCGCCGCTCCGCCGCCGAGATGCGGGCGGAGATCTCCGCGAGTTCGCCAGCCGGCATGTCCGGCAGGGCGCCTTCGCCGAGTTTCAAGGCGCGAATGAGCGCGCGATGCACGATCAAATCGGCGTAGCGGCGAATGGGCGAAGTGAAATGGGCGTAGCGGCGCAGATTAAGGCCGAAGTGCCCGTAATTTTCATGCGTATATTCGGCCTGCGCCTGCGTGCGCAGAATGATTTCGTTGACGATGTTCTCGTGCTCCATGCCCTTCACGCGATCGAGGATCACGTTGAAATGCGCGGCGCGCAGCGTCTGGCCCTTGGCGAGCTTGACGCCGATCGTGGCGAGAAATTCAGAGAGCGCCGAGACCTTTTCGCGCGAAGGCTCGTCATGGGCGCGATAGATCAGTTGCTGGCGATGCTGCTCCAAGGTTTCGGCGGCGGCGACATTGGCCAGAATCATGAATTCTTCGATCAGCCGATGCGCTTCGAGCCGCGGCGGAATGACGACGCGGTCGAAGGAGCCATCCTTTTTCAGCAGGATCTTGCGCTCGGGCAGATCGAGATCGAGCGGCGCGCGCAGATTGCGCGCATGCTGCAGCGCCTCATGCGCGGCGTAAAGCGGCTTGAGCGCCGGGTTAAGCAGCGGCTTTGTCGTTTCGTCCGTGCGGCCCTCGATGGCGTCCTGCGCCTGCGCATAGGCGAGCCTGGCGTGCGAACGCATCATCACGCGATGAAATGTGTGATCGATCTTCCTGCCCTTGCTGGTGACGCGCATGCGCACGGCGAGCGCCGGCCGATCTTCATCAGGGCGCAATGAGCAGAGGTCGTTGGAGATGCGCTCGGGCAGCATCGGCACGACGCGGTCCGGAAAATAGACCGAATTGCCGCGCTCCAGCGCGTCGCGGTCGAGCGCCGAGCGCGGCTTCACATAATGCGCCACGTCAGCGATCGCGACCGTAATGACGAAGCCGCCGTCATTGTCCGGCGCATCATCGGGCGCGGCGTGAACTGCGTCGTCGTGATCCTTGGCGTCGGGCGGATCGATCGTGATGAGCGGCAGGTCGCGCCAGTCTTCGCGCCCGTGCAGGGACGCGGGCTGCGCGCGCCCGGCCTCCGCCGTCGCTTCGGCGCGAAATACGTCGGGAATGTCATGCGCGCGCAGCGCGATGAGGCTCACCGCCTTTTCGCCGGCCACCGAGCCGAGCGTTTCGCGCACGCGGGCGCGCGGCGCGCCAAAGCGCGTCTTGCCGACGAGATCGACCGAGACGAGATCGCCGTGCTTGCCGTCGCCGATGTCGGCGGCCGCGACGGCGAGCTCGCGTCCTGCCTGTCTTTTGTCGATCGGCTCGATGCGGCCGGCGCCGTTCGCTTCGACATGCAGGACGCCGAGCACGCGTTGCCGCTGGCGCGACAGGAGTTTGACGACGCGCCCGACATAGGGCGGCTCATGCGGCCCCGCGTCGCGGTCTGGCTCGGCGCGAACGAGCGCGCGGTCGCCGACGCCGGGCAGGGGCTCGCCCGGCCGGGCGCGGCGCGGCGCATGGATGCGAATGCGCGGCGCCGGGCCCAGCTCGTCCTCGTCCCATTCGACGGGAACGGCGATCATTTCGCCGTCGCGGTCGCGCGCGACGATGTCGACGAGCGCGACGGGCGGCAGCGCGCCTTTGCGCGTCACGCGCGCGAGTTCGGCGAGCATGCGCTTGACGGCGATGCGGTCGTCGCCGCTGACGCCGAAGGCGCGGGCGATTTCGCGCAGGCCGATCTTGCGCGGGCCGCCCGCCTCGGTTTCGCGGGAGATGAAGGCGAGAATGTCTTCGCGGGACGGCGCGTGTTTTTCTCTATCTTTTCTCGCCAATGGCTTGCTCAAAGAGGGGCAAGAGATGCGGACCAACGCCAGACTGATGCCTGCGTCAAAGCGAATCCCATTGATCCGTTCTCACGCGTCATTCCCGGCAGGCCGCAGGCCTGACCGGGAATCCAGCGCAACATCGGATATGATTTGTTGCGGCTCTGGATTCCCGATCGCGCGCCTTGCGCGCGTCGGGAATGACATCCCTGGGTTCAACCGGATTCGGCATCCCACATATAGGACGCCAGCGCCGAAGTTGAAACGCTGCGCGGCGCGCTTCCTTATTTCGCCGCGGCCTTCTTCGGCGCGGGCTTTTTCGCCGCCGGCTTCTTTGGAGCCGCCTTCGCGACTTTCGTTACCGGCCGCGAATCGTCGAAGGGCGTCTCGTCGCTGTCTTCGATCTGCCTTTTCGCTTTCGCCGGCGCTTTCTTTGCCGGCGCTTTCCCGGCCGCCGCTTTCTTTGGCGCGCCGCCCTTTTTCGGCGCGCCGCCCTTGGCTTCGATGAGGCGCAGCGCCTCTTCGAGAGTCACGTCGTCGGCCGAAGCGCCCTTCGGCAGAGTCGCGTTGATCTTGCCC
>JACOWC010000015.1 GCA_016177005.1 Methylocystis sp. | reverse complement strand
CGGTCCGGTCATTCCGAAGTTCGTCGCCGGCGACATGCCCTAAGCGAAACTGACGGATTGAAAGAAAACAGCCCCCGGCCCAAAAGCCGGGGGTTTTTTGCATCGTTGCCCTGGTCCCCTAACGCTTGCGGTCGAATCTTGGGATGGAGCGTCCGTTGCGCAAAGGCTCGCGCTGAGCTTCGGCCTGGCGGCAAGTTTCAGTCGATGGAAGGAAATCGCTGGAACAGAGCCGGTTCTCTGGCGTCATCATACGCCGCATTGGCGGTGCGTCCTTTGGACGCAAATCCGTCAACCGTTTTCGCTCGCGTCAATTTGTGGCATTTGTCAAATATAGGGCCTGGATCGGGCGGCGCGACACTGGCAGTGGCGATGATAAAAATGGAGCCGCAAGCAAAAAATCCGCTATAGAAGACGCAGGGTAAATGAAGGTCGCCGACAAGAGCGACAGCCTTGAAATCAATCGATCGAGGGATGGAAATGAAGAATTGGCGTAGCCTTGTAGCCGCGTTTCTCGGCGCGCTTTCGTCGCTGGCGTTGACGCTCCCGTCACGCGCATCTGAAGGCGGCGCTGGCCCGGAAGCCATGACGATGGGCAATATGTGCATGGTCATGTTCGGCTACGACATGATTCACATCACGGCCTATCAGCCTGGCAAATCGCGCAGCGAATATTGCGCGGAGATCCCGACCTCCGGCCCGACGATCATGGTGTTCGACATCGAAAATCCGGCGTTCCGCGACATGCCGCTCGAATTGCGGATCATTCGTGATCCCCTGACGCCGATCACCAAGGACACCGATCTCGAATCGCTGACCGAGATTCATCGTCCTGCGACGAAATACACGAAGGGCACCTTCAATCTCGAGCACGACTTCAAGAACAACGGCCATTATATCGGCCTTGTCACTTTGACCCGGCCCGACGGCACGCAGGAGACTTCCGAGTTCAAATTCATGGTCGGCGAGACCCTGTGGGCCTGGGTGCCGCAGATCGCCGGAGCCGTGCTGATCGCCGGGATGGTCTTCGTTTATTGGAAGCATTCGCACCCGTCCGGCAAGAAAAAGGACGCCGCCGGCGCCGCCGCGTCTTGAACGCGACTGGGCGCGTAAACATCTCAAAAACAGTGAGAGGGGCCGAAGGCCTCCCCGGGGAAGACGCCATGAAATATGCCGGCCAGAGTTCGTCAGAGGGCGCGCGTCGTCGATTTAGCTTCGCGGTCGCCATCCTGCTCACAGTTCTGGGAGCGACTTCGGCGGTCGCGCATTCCTTTCTTGTCGACGCCACGCCTTCGTCGAAGGAGCACGTGGCGACGTCGCCAAAGACCGTCAAGTTGCGGTTCGGCGGCGGAGTCGAGCCGGCTTATTCGAAGATCACCATTGAGACGCCCGATGGAAAAGTACTCGGCGAAGGCAATACCGGCGTTCCCGGCAAGCCGCGAGAATTGACGGCGAACGCGCCGGAACTTGCGCCCGGCAAATATATCGTTCGCTACCGTGTGCTCTCCAGCGACGGTCACATCGTCGAAGGGAACTACGAGTTCACCGTCGACGCGAAATGAGCGCGACCGGGCGAATGGCTGGCTCGCGGCGAGTTGCGCGATGCGCCGTTCGTTCTCGGCTCCTGGCGCGAGCTAAGGAGATGGACTGCAGAGGACATCGGGCGAACAAAAAATGTATTTGTCTCTAGCGGCGATCCGCTTCCTTCTGAGTCTGCCCTCGGCCCTTGCGGTCGGACTTCTGCTTCTTCCGCGTCTCATCGGCGAGGACGGCGCGCGATTCAAGCCGGCCGTGGCGGCGCTGGCGCTGATCCGCGCGCTTTTGGGTTTCGCGCTGCTTTATGTCACCGCGCTCTCGATCTTTCCCGCCGATCGTCCAGTCGAATTGGTTACGATCTTCGAGTTTACCGTCAACACCACTGTCGGGAACGCCTGGATTGCGACGCAATTGATCGCGTTCCTGTTCGTCGGTCTCACGGCGGCGCGTCTCTTCATCGCTTCAGAATTGCTCGAGCGGGTGACGCTGTGGGTCGGCGTCGTGGTCATCGCCGTCGTTTCGGTGACCGGCCACGCCGTCGATGACGGCTTGCCGCGCTGGACGCAGATGAGCTTCCTGCTCCATACGGCCGCCGGGCTTACCTGGCTTGGCGGATTGCTTGGCCTCGTCTGGTGGATGTTCACGGCGCGCGGCAAATCGCCGGAGGTCGCGGCGCAGCTTGCGGAACGCTGGTCCTTTATCGCGAAGGCCGCCATGGCGATCGTCGCCGTAACCGGATTTGCGATCGCCTGGGAGAATGTCGGCAGCATTCCCAATTTGCTGGCGACGCCCTACGGCCGGCTGTTGACGCTGAAGCTGGTGCTTTTGTGCGGCGTGTTGCTGGCGGCGCTCGCGCTTGCGCGCTACATCACGCGACGGCCGGAAGGCGAATTCAACGTGTCCTGGTACGGCAAGGTCGGGGCGGGCGAGTCGGCCTTCGCGCTCGCCCTGCTTGCGATCGCGGGCTACATCGCGGTCATCACGCCGGCCTCGCATGAGACCGTTCTTTATTGGCCGCTGCCGTTTCGGCTGTCCTACATCGCGACGTGGGGACAGAACCCGGCGATGTTCAGCCCCATCTGGTGGTGGGGCGTTGCGGCCGTCGCTCTCGCGATCATCGCCGCGTTGATCTGGTGGACGCCGAGGACACGCGAGTATCGTCTTTATGCGACGCCGGCGGTCTCCGCCGCCGCGCTGATTTCGCTCGCCGTATCGCTTGCGACAGAGGCCTACACCGACACTTACGACGATCCGACGCAGGACTACACCGCGGAATCGGTGACGCGCGGGCTTGCGCATTTCAAGGAAAACTGCATCGCCTGCCACGGCGATCAGGGCGAAGGCAATGGTCCGCTCGCGAAGGATCTCAAGAACGCGAAAGGGCTCCCCGTTCAACCCGCCGATCTCACCGCCCCGCATGTCGGCACCCATACGATCGGCGACATTTTCCACTGGCTGACTCGCGGCGGACAAAGCGGCGTCATGCCCGCCTTCGCGGAGCAGCTCGACGTCGACGATCGGTGGGACGTGATCAACTTCCTGCTGATGATCTCCTATTCAAATCGCTCACGCTTCATGAGTTCTCAGGCCATGATTCAGTGGCTGATCGCGCCTGACTTCGCGCTGATCGACCCGAAGGAGGAGGTAACGTCTCTCTATAAGCTGCGCGGCGTTCCGACCCTGATCTCCTTCGCGCGCTGCGGCTCGCCAAACGGAGACGCCAAGGCGCGCGCCGAGAGCGTGAAGATCGCAAATGACGCTTCGAAAGCGGCGGGCGCAAACCATGTGACGATCTATGATCCCGCCTGTCCGCAGGAGGCGAAGGGCAGGGAGCCCGTTCACCCCAAGGCGGTCGAGACCGCCTATTCGGTGATCAATCGTTACCCCAATGAGCTGCCGTCGGAGGAGATCGACGAGGCGCATTTCCTCCTGGATCGTTCTGGCTACGTTCGGGCGCGCTTCCGTGCTTTCGCGCCTGACGACGGGAACGCTCAGAAACTGGCCGCCCTGGTCGCGGAGTTCGCGCGTGAACCATTGATCGAGATCAGCCTGCACTCGCATTAGATCACGCTGCGTTTAGGCGGAATCGCCTAAACGCAGATGACGTGATCGATTTCAAGAGTTTAGAGCGCGCTTTGCGCGAAAAACCGGCATCCACTTTTTCGCAGCGCGCTCTCTGGCGCGCCATATTGTCGCAAGGCTCAACGCGGCACCAGGGTATCGGGCGGCTCCGTCCTTCGTCATGATGCATCCAGGCCGGCGGAGAAGAGCCCGGCGCAAAAGGGAGAAGCCAGATGCTAAAGCGGCGTGATTTTTTGCTGACCGGAGGGACCTTGCTCACCGGAACGGCGCTCGGGCTCTTTACCATGCGCGGCTCCGCCGCGGCGCATGAATATGACGTCGGCGCTCTGAAGGTGGAGCATCCCTGGCTTCGCGCCCCCGTGGACGGCGACAACAAGGCGCAGTTTTACGCGATGCTGCACAACAATGGCGCGACGCCGGACAAGCTGATCGCGGTCAAATCGGAAAAGTTCGGCAAGGCCGAGATCCACGGCGACTCCAAGAAGCTCGAGCTCATCACGCCCATCGTTCTGCCGCCGAAGTCGAAACTCACGCTCGCGCCCGGCGGCGCCTATGTCGCGCTCCTCGACATCAAGAAACATCTCGAGGTGGGCTGGGGCCTGGAGATGACGCTCGTCTTCGAAAAGGCCGGCGAAGTGGAAATCGATGCGGCGATTGATGCGCCGGATGCGGCGCATGCGCATGACGCCGAAGCCATGGAACGCTGGCAGAAGGCGCACGGCCAGGATACGGCCGGGCCCAAGGAGAGCGCGGCGCACCAGCACCATGGGCATCATATGGATAAGAAGTGAGCAGGGCTCGTTGAAGCCGGCGGTCAACGCGGCGAGGCAGAACTCGCTGCTTAAAGGTCGGCCGGTTTTGTAGGCTACCAGGCATTTGGGCGGTTTCGCCCCAATGCGGAAAAATTGATCGATCTCACGCCCGGCGCGAAAGGCCGAACTGCGTGTTTCGCAGCGCGCTTTATGCTTGGAACGCCAAAAAAGAGTGCGCGCGTCGCACGACGCGCGCTTTTCAAGGCTTGCCGCGAAATCTTGTAGCCGCTCAGCGGTCGATCGTCACCAGCCGCCCGGCGAATACGCCGCCGTCGGTCGCCACGGGCGTGGCCTTCTGCACAGGCGAACTGATGGGCAGGGCGAAGCCTAGCACGAAGGCGGCCATCGCCATCGCGGCGACAAGCAGGAGTGAAACCCGGAACTGCCGACGCGCTGAGTCCCTGTCGAAGCTGCGCGTGAAGGCCGGCTCCATCTGATCTTCAAATTTATCAACGAGCGACATTGTCCCTGATCCTCTCGCATTCGCCCTTTTGTAACGCTTGCGCCTCTCCCCAGGGCGCGCGCGCGATTGACTCGCGTCGCCGCGTTCTCAAGATAGAAACGAGGATGGGGTAAAAAAGTTGCACGACTTTTCAGAAATTTTATAAATTTTTAAGCACCCGGCGAAACCAAGTTAACAGTTGGCAATATTGATTCGTTCAAGTTGATCCAAGTCTTCGCCGGCGATTCGCGCGCTTTCAAGAAAGGTGCTTGTTTTTCCTGAAAAAACAGTGAAGCGTCGGTTAAGGCTCAATCGCTGCGGGCTGATGGCGGCGCAGACCGATTCTCGCGCGAAATTGCGCAAGCGGCGCGACAGTTTTCGTCGATCATCGAGTGGCCCGACGCGGCGAGCCTCGTAAATCTCATTGCGGCCCTTGGGCGCGCAAATTATGGTGCGCTGCACTCTCCATTGCAGGAAGCCCGACGCAATGACCTTTCTCGCGAACGCCTTGTCGCGCGTGAAACCCTCGGCGACGATCGCCGTGACTCAAAAAGCGCGCGACTTGCGCGCCCAGGGGCGGGAGGTGATCAGCCTCTCCGTCGGCGAGCCCGACTTCGACACGCCCCAGCACATATGCGCGGCCGCAAAAGCGGCGATTGATCGCGGCGAGACTCGCTACACGCCAGTGCTCGGCATTCCGCCGCTGCGCGAGGCCGTCGCAAAAAAATTCAAGCGCGAGAACGGCCTGGACTACAAGGCCTCGGATACGATCGTCGCGACCGGCGGCAAGCATATTCTATTCAACGCATTTCTGGCGACGCTCAACCCCGGCGACGAGGTCATCGTTCCGGCGCCCTATTGGGTGAGCTACCCGGAGATGGTGGCGATCTGCGGCGGAACCGCGGTCTTCGTCGAAACGCGGATGGAGGACGGCTTCAAGCTCCAGCCCGAGGCGCTCGAGCGCGCCATTACGCCTCGGACCAAGTGGCTGGTGCTCAACTCGCCTTCGAATCCGTCCGGCGCGGCCTACACATTCGACGAAATGAAGAAGGTCACCGACGTTCTCCTGCGCTATCCGCAGGCGCATGTCCTCACCGACGACATTTATGAACACCTGGTCTACGGCGACTTCAAATTCGTCACGCCGGCCCAGGTCGAGCCGGCGCTGATCGAGCGCACGCTGACCATGAACGGCGTCTCCAAGGCCTACGCCATGACCGGCTGGCGCATAGGCTACGCCGCGGGGCCGAGCGCCCTGATCAAGGCCATGGACCTGCTCCAGGGGCAGCAGACCTCGGGGGCCTGTTCGATCGCGCAGTGGGCTGCGGTTGAGGCGCTCGAGGGGCCGCAGGACCATCTTGCGGCGTTCCGCAAGGCCTTCCAGGAGCGCCGCGACCTTGTGGTCTCGATGCTCAACCAGGCGAAATATCTGAAGTGCCCGACGCCCGAAGGCGCCTTCTATGTGTTTCCTTCCTGCGCGGACGCCATCGGGCGCAAGACCTCACAGGGGAAGGTCATCGAAACCGACGAGGATTTCGTGACTGAACTCCTGGACACGCAGGGCGTCGCCGTCGTGCACGGCTCGGCCTTTGGCGTCGGCCCCAATTTCCGCGTGTCCTACGCGGCGTCGAACGCTCTGCTCGAAGACGCCTGCCGAAAGATCCAGACGTTCTGCGGAAGCCTGGTCTAAGCTAGGGGAATCGGGTGAAGGATGGTTTTCCTCACCCTCATCCTGAGGAGCCGCCGCAGGCGGCGTCTCGAAGGACGAGGGTGAGGAAAAATACGCGAAAACGGGCTTCCTCGTCCTTCGAGACGCGTGCTGCGCACGCTCAGGATGAGGAAGCCCTTCACCCGATCGCCTTGGGTCTAACCCTCACAGCGCGTTGCGCATTGCGCAGGCCGTTCTAAACTGACGCCTGCTAAACTGACGCTTGGCGCGTCAGGCGGCGGCTTTGTGCGAGCGCTTCGCCAAAAGAGCGAAGTCTTGCGCCGGGGAGCGCGCCACGCTCTTGCGGGGGACCTCAACCATGACGATTTTCGCTCTCCTTTTCCTCGCTCTTCTCAGCGCGCTGATCGCCTACATTTCCTTGCTGCCGGATAATTTCCGCATCGCGCGCTCGACGACGATCGACGCCTCTCCGGAAGTGATCTTCCGCTACGTCAACGACTTTCACAATTGGCTCGACTGGTCGCCCTGGGCCAGGCTCGACCCCGATATGAAGGACGAATATGGAGGGACGCCGCTGGGTTATGGCGCGACCTATTCATGGTCGGGCAACAAGGAAGTCGGCGTCGGCCGCATGGAGATCGTCGAGAGCCGTCAGGGCGAACGCGTCCGCATCAGGCTTGAATTCAAGAAGCCGTTCAACGCCGCGCACGACGTGCAATTCGATCTCAAGCCCTTGGGCGAAGACCGAACGGAGGTCACCTGGGCGATGTCCGGCCGCCATGAGTTCATGGGCAAGGCGATGCATAAATTTTTTAACGTCGACAAAACGGTCGGCGGGCAGTTCGATAAGGGCCTTGCCGATCTCAAGCGGGTCGTCGAGTCGCAGCCCAAGATCGCCGCAGGCTGATCCGCTGCAATTGCGCCGAAAAAAAACGCGGCGCGTCAGTTAAGGCGCGCCGCGCGAAAAGCGGAAGAGAAGGGGCTCTACGCCGCCGCGTCGAACATTTCCTCGACATGCTCCCAATTGACCAGATGGTCGAGGAACGCCTTGAGGTAGTCGGCGCGGCGATTGCGATAGTCGATGTAATAGGAGTGCTCCCAGACGTCGGCGACGAGGATGGGCGCCGCGCCATGGATCAGCGGATTTTCGGCGTTTGGCGTCTTGCGAATGGCGACTTTTCCGTCCTTCGCTTCAAGCCACACCCAGCCGGAGCCGAATTGCGCCAGCCCTTCCTTCTGGAAGTCTTCGCGGAATTTGTCGACTGAGCCGAAGGAGTCGATGATCGCCTTCTCGACCTTGCCGGGAATGGCGCCGCCGCCGTTCGGCTTCATCCACTTCCAATAGTGGTGATGGTTGTAATGCTGGGCGACGTTATTGAAGATCGGCGTGTTGCGATTATAGGCGGTGACGATCACTTCCTCGATCGGCTTGCCCTCATATTCGGTGCCTTTGATCAGATTATTGGCGTTGGCGACATAGGTCGCGTGGTGCTTGTCATGGTGGTATTCAAAGGATTCACGCGAAAGGTAAGGCTGCATAGCGTCGTAAGGATAGGGTAGATCTTCCAGAGTGAAGGACATAATTCTCTCCCAAACAGTTTAGACGAGCGTAGCCTGTCAGCCTCAGCTGCACGCGTTAACTAGACCCCCTCGCGACATGCGGCAATATCGCGAGATCACGAACGGCGCCAAGGCGCCGCTATGTCCGCCTTTCGCGACAAAAAAGCATGGCTCGGCGACGACCGAGCCATGCTGCAATCTTCGGGCCGTTTCTTTAGGCGATCGCGTCGCCCGTTTGCGCTTTCTTTTTGGCGCCGGCGCGAAGCGCCCACCACAGCAGTCCGACAAGCGAGAAGAAGCCGACGCCGTAGAGGATATATTCGATCATTCCCCAGAAGGTGTAGAGCCCTACAGAGAACGGAAAGCGCGAAACCCATTCATTGCCGAGATCGTCGCGCACTGTGACGATCCCCATATAACGTCCGGCCTGTTTGAAGTCGTGTTCAAAGGTCATGGCGCCGTTGCGATAGACCTTCGGCTCGACAAAGGCGACAGTGACCGCGTCGAGGTTGGCCTTTTCCTTCTCCGCTCCGACGTCTTTAATAATGCGGATGCCGATCGCCATGTCACGAAGATCGGGCGATACGGCGGTGAGCGCGATCACGGTCGGCCCCGTATTGGCGATGTCCTCGCAAAACTCCGCCTCTTCTCCCGAGCGCTGATAGCCGATGAAATGCATCGTGTTCGGACCGATGCGCAGCACGCATTCGTCTTGCTCGAGCGCCACGCCGCCGTGCGCGAAGGCGCTTGTCGGCGCGGCAAAACAGGCCGCAGCCGCAATCGCTGCGCCGGCCAACAGGCCGCGCATCCCAGTTACACTCCCCATTTAGGTTCTCCCCACGATCGCCGGCGGCTTTCCGGCCCCTGCCGGACGTTTCTCCCGCCGCATGTGCGTCGGCGCTTGTGAGGGTGAGGTTTGTATTTGCTGATAAAATTACGATGCGGCATCTCGACACATCTTACGTATACTGTTAACTACTTGAAAAGTAATATATATGTGTTCTGCTTGCATCAAGCGTACGAATTCCTGTGCTTCTATATCTTGATATGAAGTGGCCTTGCATATACATATATGCGCGTCTTTTTCGCCCGCCGGCGACAGCCGAAGTTTAGCTCGACCAAAAGTATTGCGCTGACATTATTTCTTGGAGCTTTCAACGTCCGCCGTGGATTGTGGCGATGAACCCGAGTTGTGATAGGTTCCGCACCGACGAACCTTCGAAGGATGACGATGAAACGTCACGGCTTTGGCGTGATCTTCCTTGGGCTCGCGCTGGCGCTCTCCGGCGCCTACGGCATGTGGGCCGGCTGGGACTACATTCAGCTCGAGCGCGGTTGGAGCCTGTTTATCGGCGGCGCGACAGCGGTCTCGGGCGGCGTCGTCACGATAGCGCTTGGCCGCGCAATCGGCCTTCTGGGGCGCATTGCCGATAACGCCCCGGCGATGCAAGCGAGCGCTCAGGCAAAAGCGCCGGTTGCGGAGTCCGTCGAAGGCGCGCAGTCGCCGGCTCTGCAGCCCGCCGCCGCGAATGCGCCGACAAAGCTGCCGGTCGAAGTCGACCGTTACGCCGCCGGCGACTCGATCTATGTGATGTTCTCCGACGGATCGGTCGAAGTGCAGACCGGCGACCGCTCGCAGCGATATCCCTCGCTCGCGGCGCTGCGCGCCGACTCGGGCGTCGGCGGCGGTTAACCGCGCTCAATTGCGGGCCGCGCTCCACATCAGGAACAGCGCCGCGTCGCCTGGCAGGCCTTCAGGAAAATCGATGATTTGCGCCGCGATGCGAAAGCCGCGAGGGTGCAGTTCGTTCCGCCAGCGCTGAAAAACGTCGGCCGGCTCGCCGCGCAGAGTCGCCGGCCAATTGGGGTCGGGCGCATTGATCGCGCGTCCGGCGTCCGTGCAAAGTAGCGACGGAAATCGGATGAGCAATTGTTCGGAGCGCCCGGCCGCCGCGCTGCGCCGCGCCTGCTCCAGCATTTCCCGCCATTGGGCGTCGGTCAGCCGCTGACTTGCGAGTTCGCGGATGCGTCGGTCGCGCAGCTCGATTGAGGCGCGCCGACGCTCCACTCGGTCGCGTTCGAGTTGACGCTCATGTATAGCCGCCAACTCGCGAAATTCCTCCGCCGTCGCTACCGCGCAACGGTCGGCCGGTTGAGGAATGGAGATGAGCGGGCGACGCCGATGCGCCTCCAAAGCCAAAGCAGGAAAGCCGCCCTTCATCGCCTCCAAGACTTCTTTGCGGAGCACGAGGCCGATGATCTTATGGCCTTCGACGACAGGGATGCGTTTGAGGCTGTGGCTCTCCATGATCCGCGCAATGTCGGGAACTTTGGCGACGTCGGGAATCGATATCGCCGGAGTCGTCATCACCTCGCGCAGCGCCCGCCCGTTGGCGTGAAACGCGCGCTTTGGCCTGTTGCGCAAGAGAAATTCAGGTATCGCGCCAAGATCAGGCAGGGGCAGGGTTTGGGCCTGTTCGAGGTTGCTGCGGGTCACAATGCCAATGGGCGCCAGGTCGTCATCAACGACCGGCACGGCCCCGAGGCCGCACTCAGCGAGGAGTTTCGCTACGTAATCAAGGTCTGCATCAGCCGTCACATACGGAAAGTCGCTGTTCATCAGATCGCGCGCGATCATGACCGCCGTCTCGCCTCCCGACCTTTTTGCGTGCTCAGCCAGATATTTCGATCGTCACCGGCACATGATCAGACGGCCGGGTCCAGCTGCGCGCGTCGCGCAGCACGTCAAGACGTTGGAGCCCCCCCGCGAGCGCCTCGCTCACCAGAATGTGATCGAGCCGGCGCCCCCGGTTCGACGCTTCCCAATCGGCGGCGCGATAGCTCCACCAAGTATAAAGCTTTTCTTCCGCCGGCACGAAATGCCGCATCGCGTCGATCCACGCGCCGGCCTGAAATACTCCCGTAAGTTTCTCCACCTCGACGGGCGTGTGGCTCACGACCTTCAACAGCGCCTTGTGGCTCCAGACATCATGCTCGAGCGGCGCGACATTGAGATCGCCGACCAGCGCCACGCGTCCGCGCGAAACGCTCTCTGTGACGATCCAGTCGCGCATTTCATCGAGGAAATCGAGCTTATGCTGAAATTTCGGATTAATGTCGACGTCAGGTTCGTCGCCGCCGGCCGGCACATAGAAATTGTGCAGCGATATGGGGCCGCCTTCGGCGTCGATCTCAACGCAAATATGGCGCGCGTCGCCCTTCTGGCAGAAGTCGCGCTTCTCGACGAAGCGCAGGGGCCGTTTCGATATGACGGCGACGCCGTGATAGCCCTTCTGGCCGTTGATCGCGATATGCTCGTAGCCGAGCGCGTGCAGATCCTTCATCGGGAATTCGGAGTCCCGACATTTCGTCTCCTGCAGGCAAAGCACGTCCGGCGTCCGGCTCTTGAGGAATTCTGCGACGAGCGGCAGGCGCAGTCGCACGGAATTGATGTTCCAGGTGGTGATCTTCAGGCTTGCCGGTTTCAATGATGGTCAGCTCTTGGTCTTGTCGCCACGGAAAAGGAAAGGCGCAACATCGCTGACTCCCGGCTGTTTCTCGGCGATGAAAGGGGTCGGGCGGCAGACGGCCATGGCGGAAAGGCCGACTCGCGCAGTGAGAAGCCCGTTCAATACGCCTTCGCCGAGCCTTGCGGAAATGCGGGCGGCGATTCCGTGGCCGAGCGCCTGCTGGAGCAAGGAATCGCCGACCGCCATGCCGCCGGTGATCGCGAGATGCGCGCCGACCGAGCGGGCGAGCTTGAAGAAGCCGAACAATCCTGGTCTGCCGCCATAAATCTCCGCGATTCGCCGCATCAGCACGATCGCCTGGCCGACGACAAAAAGAACGTCAAGGATCGCGCGCGGGCTGATCGCCGTCACGACGGAGACGCGCTTGGCGGCGCCGGCGATTTCTCGTCGCGCCTCTTCGTCCAGCGGGGCGACGAGATTGCGCTCGGCAAGCGCGATCAAATCGCGTCCGTCGATGATCTGCTTCAGATAGTCCTTAAGCAGCGCGCGCGCCCGCCCGGCATCCGGACGATCGTCGTAAAGCTTGCAGAGTTCGCTGACGCGCTCGCGCGCGGCCTTCCCATCATCGGTCGCGTGCGCCTCGGCCAGGGCGGCATGCAGCTTGGCGATGCGATTCTGCCGGCCCATTGCGCGAAACTCGCGCCCGATGAAGATGAGCGCGGCGACGACGGCGAGACCTGCAAGGCTTAATCCCACCGTTCCAAGGATGGCCGAACGTCGGAAGAGGTCTTCGACGAACCCCCATATCCACATCGTCAGCGCCAGGGAGACAAGACCGCCGACCGCCGAGAGAAAGACGCCGCCCCAGGAGAAGACGTAGCGGCGCAGCATGCCGTCCGCTTGCGCCGCTTCGACGGCGGCTTCATCGCCGGTCATCCCGTCCGCGAGCTCTGCGGCCTCGCGGGCGAAAGCGTCAAATTCGGCTTCAACCACCTCGACGGACGGCCGCCCCGCCTCGTCGGGTTGCGGCGCCGCCCTGGCGGTGACCGTCTGATCGCCTTCGAGGCGGAACGCTCGTGGACGCGGCCGTCGATGCTGGGTCATGGGGATCCTGATTTGGCCTTCCTTAGCGCCTCGCGGGCGAAAAGGCGAAGCGCATCTTTTCGCCGGAGCTTCGAGGAAGCGATCTCCCTATGGACGGGCCCCGCCAAGGTGGGGCGGCCTCGGATATGGGCGAAGTTTGGCCGAAATCGCTTGTTGCGGCGCGATGGCGCCTCCTTTAGCATTCCCGCGCCTTTCGTTGTCGAGAAGTATCGCGTTTTAGCGCATGAACTCCATCATTTATGACCTCCTCGCCCTCGCGATCGGCTATTTGCTGGGCTCCATTCCTTTCGGTCTGCTGCTGACGCGTCTGGCGGGCGCCCCCGATCTTCGTTCGATCGGCTCGGGCAATATCGGCGCGACCAACGTCTTGCGCACCGGTCGAAAGGACCTGGCGGCGGCGACGCTGCTGCTCGACGGGCTAAAGGGAACGGCGGCGACGCTCATCGGCGCGTCGCTTTCGCCAGAAGGCGGAATGATTGCCGGCCTCGCAGCCTTTGTCGGCCATGTCGCGCCGGTCTGGCTGCAATTCAAGGGCGGCAAGGGCGTCGCGACCTTTCTCGGCGTGCTTTTTGGCCTCAACTGGCCGACCGGCTTGATTTTCTGCGTCGTCTGGCTGTCGGCGGCGGCGCTGTCGCGCTACTCGTCGCTCGGCGCGCTGACGGCGAGCGTCGCGGCCCCGATTGCCCTGTTCGCGCTTGGCCACAGCGGCGAAGCCTTTGTCGTCGCGATCATGACCGCGATCGTCTACTACAGGCATCGCGACAATATTGCGCGTCTGCGCGCCGGCGCCGAAACGCGGATCGGACAAAAGAAGTGAGCGAGGCGCCGCCGGGAGGACGGTTGAGCGAAGCGCAGCTCGTCGACTGGCTCAGGCTTATTCGCAGCGAGAACATCGGGCCGCGCACCTTCAGACAGCTGATCAATCGCTTCGGCGGCGCGGGCGCGGCGCTGGACGCGCTGCCGTCGCTCGCGGCGCGCTCCTTGCGCGGGCGGACGATCCGCATCGCCACGCGCGAGGAAGCGCTGCGCGAGATCGAGGCGGCGCGCGCGCTCGGCGTGCGCTTCGTCACCACGGCAGATCCTGACTATCCGCCGCTGCTCAAGGAAATCGCTGATGCGCCGCCGCTGATCGCCATGCGTGGGGCGTCGTGGACGGCGCAGCGCGACGGCGTCGCCATCGTTGGCTCGCGCAACGCTTCCGCAGCCGGCCTCGCCTTCGCCGAACGGCTTGCGCGCAGCCTCGCGCTCGAGAACTACGTCATCGTTTCAGGGCTGGCGCGGGGCATCGACGCCATAGCACATCGCGCCGCGCTCGAAACCGGAACGATCGCCGTGCTCGCCGGCGGCCACGCGCGCCCCTATCCTTCCGAACATGCGCGGCTCGTCGAAGAGATTGCCGAACGCGGATTGATCGTCTCCGAGATGCCGATCGAATGGGAGCCGCGCGGCCGCGATTTTCCCCGCCGAAATCGGATCATTTCGGGGCTGAGCCGCGGGACGATCGTCGTCGAGGCGGCGCGGCGTTCCGGCTCGCTGATCACGGCGCGTTTCGCCAATGAGCAGGGGCGAGAGGTTTTCGCCGTTCCGGGCTCGCCGCTCGATCCGCGCGCTGAAGGCGTCAATGATCTCATCCGCCAGGGCGCGACCTTATGCGCGCGGCCCGAGGACGTGATTTCGGTCCTTGCCGAGAACGCCGGCGCGCCGACGCGAAAGACTCTCTTCGATGACGATGGGCGCGAAGCAGAGGAAACTCTGATCGACGAACTGGATCTGTTCTCCGCCCCCGACGATTCGGCGTTCGAGGAGAGAGCCGCGCCAGCAAGCTTCTCGGCGCCGGGCCTGCCGGCGGAGTGCGGCGACGGACCCCAGCCGGGCGCGCAACGCGATGGGACGCCGCAGGCGGATGCTCACGAGATCATCGTTTCCCTGCTCGGACCTGCGCCGATCGCGATCGACGATCTCATCCGCGTCGCCGGATTGACGGCGCGCGAGGTGCAGGGAGTGCTCGTCGAGCTCGACATCGAAGGTCGCTTGCAGCGTCATGGCGCCAACAGCGTTTCCCTCGTTTACAATCAAAAGTTGTGATCTAGGCGGAGCGGTCGATCGGGTAGCCGCCAAGCTCGCGCGCGCGCATATCCGCCTCGGCGCGCGCCAGATTTAGAAAATAGCAGAGCATGGGCATGTCGCAGCGACTGGCGAGTTTCGCCATTTCGTCGGCCATATCAGCGATATATGATGCGATTGAGGCTGCTTCCTCATTGGCTTTGGCGTTCTCCGCAGTGGATTCGCGGGGCTTCTTGGAGTGGCTCTTGGAAGCATCCGGCCGGGACATCGCATCAGTCTCCACGGACCATAAAGTCGGGTATGAATTAGTTAAGCATAGGACTTTCTTATATTTTTCTTCCATCGCGGCTATCCCGTGTCAAGGACAAAATTCTATCAAAAGTTGCAACGGTTCCGGCGGAGGCGGACTAGAGCGCGGCTCACGAAAAGGTGGACGCTGGTTTTTCGCATAAAGCGCGCTCTAAACTTTTGGAATCGATCACGTCGTCTGCGTTAGGCGATTGCGCCTAACGCAGCGTGATCTAAAGTCGTTTCAGACGGTCAAGCGCGCCCTGCAGAATATAAGCGGCGGCCATGCGGTCCACGACTTCCGCGCGCTTGGCGCGCGATGCGTCCTGCGCAATCAGCTCGCGGGTCACGGCGGCGGTCGACAGGCGCTCGTCCCAGAAGGCGAAGGGCAGCGGCGCGAGCTTCGAAAGATTGCGCATGAAGGCGCGCGTCGCCTGGGCGCGCGGTCCCTCCGTGCCGTCCATGTTGAGCGGCAACCCGACGATGAGCGCACAGACCTCGAAATCGGCCGCCCGCTTGAGCAGGCTGGCGGCGTCCTGAGCGAATTTCACGCGCGCGATCGTATCGAGCGGTGAGGCGAGCCGCCGTTCGACGTCGGAAAGCGCCAGGCCGATGGTCTTGGTCCCAAGATCCACGCCGATCAGCCGGCCTTTTGGCGGCAGAAGCGCCGCCAGCTCTTCCAGGGGTGTCGCGCGCATGGTCACCGCGCCTCCGCTATCACGCGGCTGGCGTTCCTCAAACCTTGGGGGCCCGAGCGTTTCCCCTTTTTGCGCCCGCGACAGGCCGCCATCATTGCGCCGCGATAGACCAGGCGCTATAGCGCCCCGTCGAGACCTTTCTTGCGGAGCCCTAATGTCCGTTGATTCCGCGACCGTCCGCC
>JACOWC010000014.1 GCA_016177005.1 Methylocystis sp. | reverse complement strand
CTCTCGCCACGGTGTTGGCGGAGGGTTGCGGCGCGCTCGCGACGATCGGCCAGTAGAGCATGGGATAGAACGCCAGTTCGTCCTTCGCCGGATCGACGCCGATCGGATATCCGGGCGAAAAGGATGTGCGCGAATTCAGCGCCTGGCTCAGCGCCTCAAGACCCAGCCGCGACGTTTCGTCGACGCGGGCGTCGCCCGAAATCACATAGGCGAGCCGCGTCGTCAGCGCGGCGTCCTTGTCGCGTTGGGTAGCGGCGGATTTCTGGGTCGGCTCGGCGCGCGTTTCGTCGGACGCCGCCGCCACACACAGCAGCGCCAGGATTGCGGCGGTCGCGGCGCCGAAAGGCCGCAGGCGGAGCTTCCCGCCAAGCGCCATGGCGATCAGCGCATCGGCGATAAAAGCCGCGAGAGCGAAAACGAGCAGCGGTCCCCGCAGATCGAGCTGCGCGCCGGAGCGCAACACGCTCGCGCTCACCCCGGCGCCGGCGAAATCGAAGGCGCTGATTTCGTCACTGGGCCGCAACGTCTGCACGGCGACGAACGACTCGCCCGCGCCGTACAGTCCGGGCGGATGTTCGGCGCTTGCGGGGCCGTCGAAGCCCTGCGGGATGCTTTGCGCGGTTGGGCCCGGCGCGCCGAGCGCGCCAAATCCGTCGAGAACCCGCATCGGCGCCAAAGCAGACTGTTCTGCGAAAGCGTCGGATCGTTCGCCGCCCGAAGGCGCCGACTCCCCGGCCATGGCGCTGATCCGTTTCAGCATCTCGACGAAGAGTCCCGAGATCGGCAGGTTCGACCAGTTGGCGTCGGCGTTGACGTGAAACAGCACGATCAGCCCCTTGCCGCGCCGCGCCGCCGTTACGAGTGGCGTGCCGTCGGAAAGGCGCGCCCAGGTCTTGTCGGCAAGTCCAGGATCTGGCTCGGCGAGAACCTGCCGTTGCACGGTGACGTCTTTTGAAGCGGGCAGGCCGAAGAATGGGCTCGCGGCGTCGAACTCGGCCAGAGACTTGGGCTCCTCCCAGGACATGGCGCCGCCGAGCACCCGGCCGTTTCGGCGCAGGCGCGCCGGCAGCAGATGATCATCGGCGTTGGCGAGACGCGGTCCCGCGAAACGCACCAGCGTCCCGCCCTCTTCGACGAAGCGCGACAAAGCATCGAAACTCTCTCCGGGCGAGAGACCGACATCCGCCAGCGCCAGGATGTTGGGATTCTCGGCGAGCAGCGCCGGCGCCGGATCGACGACGCCCGGACGCGCCGTTCGAACCTGCGCAAAGGGCGCGAGCGCTTTTTCCAAGTAATAGAGCGGCGAGAGCAGCGGCTGCGCTTGGTCGGCGCTCTCCCCACCGATCAGCGCCACGCGCTTCACTTTCGAGCGCGCGTCGAGAAGCGCGACCGCGCCGGCGGACTTCTCGCCTTCGATGCGCAGATGGCTCACCTCGTTACGCAGTTCGACCGGCAGCTCGATTTTCGCCCGCACGCGCGTCGCGCCATTGAAATCCGTCGTGGTGCGGCCGATCGTCCGGCCTTTGGAGTCAAGGGCGTCGATGACCGCCGACGCATCATCGCCGGTGCGCAGCGCGTCGACGCTGAGCGCGGCGGCGTCGTTCGTCGGAGTTGCGAGCGCCCGCGGCGCATGATCTTCGACATAGATCTCAATGCCGCTCGCCCCGGACTCCTTCAGCGCGCGCGCGAAACCCGCCGCATCGCCCTGCGCGAGGCCGTCGCTGATCCAGACGATCCGCGCGGTCGGATGAGCGCGGGCGAAGGCCAGAACCTGATCGCCAATCGCTTTGCGGTCCGGCAAAAACGGCTTGGGCCGCACTGAGCGCAACTTCTCCAGAGCGCGCGGCCCATCGCCGAGAACGGGCGCAGCGGTCTCGGACGCGAGCGCGACGGCGACCGGACCGCCGACGCGCCCGGCCGACTCGATGATTGATGCGGCGCCCTCAATGCGTCGGTCCCAGGTCGGCGCCGCCGGCCAGCCGTCATCGATGACAATCAGCGTCGGCGCGGATGACGCTACGACGCCGCTCGGCGCCCAGACGGGTCCCGCCATAGCGAAAATCAAAGCCGCGGCAAGCGTGAGCCGCAGCGCCATCAGCCACCAGGGGGTCTTCGCCGGCGTCTCTTCGTCGGGCTTCAGCGCGCGCAGAATCTTCGTTGGCGGAAAGACGATCTCGCGCGGATGCGGCGGAGTCACGCGCAACAGCCAATAAATGAGCGGCAGGCCGAGGAGCCCGAACAGCGCAAGCGGCGCGGCGAAGGAAAACATCAGCGCCGCTCCTCGAAGCCGACCCCATCCGTTCCGAGCAGACCCATCGCGAGCGCCAGCGCGGCTTCGGCGGCCGGCCTGTCGGTGCGATGCTGAAGGAAGATGAAGCCGACGCGTTGCGCAGCGCGGCGCACGGCGTCGCGATGGGCTTCAAACCGCCGCGCATAGGCCGCGCGCAGGCTGCGCGCGTCGCCTGCGTGAAAGGCGGGTCCGCCGTCAGTGTCGAGAAAAATGGTTTCGCCGGAGAACGGCAGCGTTTCTTCGCTCGGGTCGGTCACCATCAGGATCGCGCCGGAGGCGCCGGCGTCGGCGAAACGCCGCAGACGGGCGGCAAGCGCCTCCGGTTCGATGAGGAAGTCCGAGATCAGCACGACCCGGGCGCGCGGGCGCATCGGCGCCTGCGGCGGAAGATCGTCGCGCGCCGCATCCGCGGCGTTTTCGGCCAGAGCGCGCGCGAGCCGGTCGATCACGTCGCGGGCCGAGACCGGCGCCGTCAGGCCCAGCGCCGCCGCCCGCTCGCCGCCGCGAACGAGCACGTCGGCGAGCGCCAGTCCAAGGGTCACGCCGCGAGAAAGCTTGTCGTCGGCGGCGAGAGACGAGCCAAAGGCCATGGAAGGCGAGCAATCCATCCAGAGGAAATAGTCATGCGCCGCCTCCCATTCACGCTCGCGCACATAAAGTTGATCGCCCCGCGCCGACCGGCGCCAGTCGATGCGATGCGTCGACTCGCCCGACGCAAATGGCCGATACTGCCAGAACGTCTCGCCGACGCCGGCGCGCTTGCGGCCATGAACGCCATAGGCGAGGCTCGCCGCGATTTCGCGGGCGCGCGCCACGAGTCTCGGCATTCGGCTTGCGAGATCGGCCGCGGCGGCGCCGTCCGCAGGCTTGCGCCGCGCGGGATCGTAGGCGCGCGTCGTTACGTCAGTAAACATCCGTCAGCCTTCTCGCTCATGGCGAAGCGTCATGGCGAAGCGCGCCCGCAAAAGGCGGCGAGCGAGACGCATGCAAGTCGCGTCACCCGATCCGCGTCACGAGCGTTTCGATCACGTCGGATACTGTCATCTCGCGGCGCGCGGCGAAATTGAGCGCCATGCGATGGCGCAGGACGGGCGCGGCAAGTTTCGCCACGTCGTCGATCGACGGCGAGAGCCGGCCGGTGACGAGCGCCCTGGCCCGAGTCGCCAGCATCAGCGCCTGCGCGGCGCGCGGCCCGGGACCCCAGGCGACGTGCGGCGCGATTTCGGGATCGCCCTCGTCGGGGCGGGCGGCGCGAACGAGATCGAGAATCGCGTCGACGACCTTCTCGCCGATCGGCAGCCGGCGCACCAGCCGCTGCGTCGCCATCAGCTCCTCGGCGTCAAGAGCCTGACTCGCTTCGGCGATCGTCTCGCCGGTCGTCTCCAGCAGAACCCGCCGTTCGCTGGCGCGGTCGGGATAGTGCACGTCGATCTGCATCAAGAAACGGTCGAGCTGCGCCTCGGGCAGCGGATAGGTGCCCTCCTGCTCCAACGGATTTTGCGTCGCCAGGACATGGAAGGGCCGCGGCAGGTCGTGGCGCTTGCCGGCGACGCTGACATGGTGTTCCTGCATCGCCTGCAGCAGCGCCGATTGCGTGCGCGGCGAGGCGCGGTTGATCTCGTCAGCCATCAAGAGCTGGGTGAAGATCGGTCCTCGGATGAAGCGGAAGGAGCGCGAGCGGTCCGCGCCTTCTTCGAGCACTTCGGAACCCAAAATGTCGGCCGGCAGCAGGTCCGGCGTGAACTGAACGCGCTGCTCGGCGAGGCCGAGCACGCGGCCGAGCGTCTCGACAAGCTTGGTCTTGGCGAGGCCGGGAACGCCAACGAGCAGCCCGTGGCCGCCTGCCAGTATCGTCACCAACGCCTGTTCGACGACCTCCTCCTGGCCGAAGATGACGGCGCCGATGGCGGCGCGCGCGCGGCCGATATGGTCGAGCGCGCGTTCGGCGGATTGAACGACGGCGGTTTCGAGCGAGGTCGTCTTGGCGTCAAATGAGGTCATTTTCTGCTTGCTCGGGCAGCCTGTCTCTTAAGGAGGATCGGATAGTTGGAAGGCGGCGGCTGCCCTGTTCCGCCGCGAGTCGATCCAAAAGCCCCGCGCCATCTGACTTCGCGCGCACTTTCAAAGGCGAAGCTGCGGAATTTAAGGCCAGACGCAATCTTTATCCGTCCCCTATAGCAATTCAAGCGCAACCGGCGCGTAAGAGAGCCAGTTGTCGCCCAGATCACGCCGCATTTGGGCGGATTCGCCCAAATGCGGATAAATTTATCGATTCCAAAAGCTTAGAGCGCGCTTAACGCGAAAAGCCGGATTCCACTTTTTCGCGAGCCGCGCTCTAAGCGGCGATTAAGACGTGACAGTTCGTTCCTGCGCCTGCATTAAACCCTGTCTGGGTGACGCCATGTATACTCCAAGAGCCAGCCCTCGTCTTGAAAGGCGTTCTCGCCCATGTGGCGCGCAGTCGTCGAAACCGCCCTCCTCTTTATCACGCCTTTCGTCGCCTATGCGCTTTTCCATGTGGCGCAGCGGCGCTGGCCGTTCGTGCGCGAACTCTGGCATGGCAGGATCGTTTCGCTGCTGACGATCGCAGGTCTCCTTGTCGCAATCATCGGCATTGTGACGCTCGGCCTTACCCGGCTTAACCAGGGCGCTTATGTGCCGGCCCATGTCGAAAATGGAAAACTGAAGCCGGGCCGCTTCGAATGAACGCGGCGCAGAGACTTCTCGACGATCCCCGGCTGGCGACGCTGTTTGCGGCGCTGGCCAAGACCGGCGCCGAGACCCGCGTCGTCGGCGGCGCCGTGCGCGACGCCCTGCTCGGCCTCCCGCCCCACGAGATCGACCTGGCGACGACCGCTTTGCCTGACGCCGTCCTGACGGCCGCGCGCGACGCCGGTCTGAAGGGCGTGCCGACGGGGATCGAGCACGGCACCGTGACGATCGTCGTCGCGGGAGCGCCCTTCGAAGTGACGACGCTGCGCGAGGACGTCGAGACCGACGGCCGTTTCGCCAAGGTGCGCTTTGGCGGCGATTTCGAACAGGACGCCAAGCGCCGCGACTTCACGATCAATGCGCTGTCGCTCTCTGCCGACGGCGAGATTCATGACTACGCCGGCGGACTCGCCGATATCGCCGCGCGCCGCATCCGCTTCATCGGCGACGCCGCGACGCGCATTCGCGAGGACTATCTGCGGGTGTTGCGCTTCTTTCGCTTCAACGCGTCCCATGGCGAAGGGCCGTTCGACCGCGAAGGTCTGCATGAATCGATCGTCGCGCGGGAAAATCTGTCGCGCCTGTCACGCGAGCGCATCCGCGCCGAATTGATGAAGCTGCTGCTTGCGCGCCGGGCGCCGGAAATTCTTCGCGCGATGTCTCACGCCGGCGTCATCGAAGTGATCCTCGGCATCGGCTATCCCACGCGGCTGCAGCGGCTTGCCGACCGCGAGGCGGCTATGGGCAGGCCGGCCGACGCGGTCTTGCGGCTCGCGGCCTTCTCGGTGCTGACGGTTGAGGACGCCGAGCGGCTGCGCGACCGCTTGCGGCTCTCCAACGACGAATTCGCGCGGCTTGCGGCGGCGGCGCGAACCCTCGCGCCTCTCCATGGGCGCGACGCCCCGCCGCCGGCGTCGCATCTGCGCGAGATGCTGTTCCTGTGCGGCGCGCGCGCGGCCGCCGACGCGCTGGCGCTGGCGCAAGCGGAAAGCGCCGCGTCCGCGGACGATGCGGAATGGCTCGCGGCCGCCCGCTATCTCGAAGAAACGCCGACGCCGGCCTTTCCGATCAAGGGCGCGGATCTCCTCGCCCGCGGCGTCGCGCCGGGCAAGGCTTTGGGCGATGCGCTCAGAAGGCTGCAAGCCGAATGGATTCGCGCCGGCTTCCCGCGCGACCCGGCGGTGGTCATGCAACTCATGGAAAAGACCGTTGGACCAGATCGAGATTAACGATACCATGGAAACGAAGAGACGAACTATCTCCTGGCCCAAAAGCGCCGCCCGACGAAATTTCGACTCCGTTCCACATACGCCCGCGCCAGATGGATGGCCCTCTTGCCCTTGATGTATCCCACCACCTGAGAAACCGCGTATTTCGGCGGGATCGCGATCATCATGTGCACTTGATCGGGCATCAAATGCCCCTTCTCGATCCGGCTCTCCTTTTGCGCGGCCAGCTTCCTGAACACTTCCCCGAGGTGACGCTGCAGTTCGCCATACAGCGCCTTCCTGCGGCATTTGGGAATGAACACGACGTGGTATTTGCAGTCCCACTTCGTGTGACTTAAGCTCTCATACTCGTCCATCGCGAAATTTCCTCATCGTGTGCTGGCGGCTCACGACTGGGAATCATCGACGGTGGACGGCTGAAAACGTCAAACTCCTTCTGCCACCCCGGCAAAGCCGGGGGAATTCCCTTACGGTTTAGAGCGGGCAAAATCACAGCGCAAGCAGACGCCCTAGCGCCAACTGCGGTTTTTAGGTTGAATTGCTTTCAGTGTAGGTTTCAGATATAGGTTTAGAATAATCGATTGTGAAAAAATAGCGGCAGTCCGCGGATGAGACATCGAGAAAGCGGCAAACTTCCCGCCTTTTCCGGTTTGGATATCCGCGCGTCACTCAAATGCGAAATAATCAGTCCCATTTTGAGAAGGAGTTGGAAATGACCAAGCGTATCGTTACGCCCTGCCTAGTCGTTTTCCTGGCGCTGTTCTCATTCGACGCACTCGCCCAGCAAACGTACGTTCGGCAGCTGGGGGGAGCTTGCGGCGTGGACACGTATAACAAAATCACGGCGACGTGTGACATAGGCCTCGAGTGCAGGGACGGGTATTGCGCAATGCGCAGCTTCCTGTCTGGCGCGACGGTCAGCTGCAAAACGGAAATGGGCAAGGTGGGTTACACTGGGTATGTCGCCGTGCATAGTGGTTTTTGCTACGTCGACAGCAACTGCAGAGGTCTGTACGACGCTGCGATGTATGCCCACGACGTGACTGAAAGATTGCTTCGGAAGGCCGCCGCCGGCTCCGAAGCGTTCGCGGCGGAAGTTGCCACACTCTCCGACGGCGAGAAGACGCTCTTCAAACGCGCCGAGGACATCTGCAAGTCCTGTAGCCCGTACTGCGTTATCGGTTCCGCTTTTCTGGGCTTGGGCGGTTATTGAGGGTTAGGGGTCTTTTTAACTCGCCGCCTTAATGCGCCGAATATCTTCCTTGAGCAATTCGTTGACGATCTCGTCAAGCGAATGTCCCTTGGCCTCGGCGCGCGAAAGCAAGAACTCCCTCACCTCCCGCTCCAAATGGACAAGGGGGAGAAAATTCGAGTTCGCCGCGGAAAAACTTGCCACGTTCGCCCTTCGAGAAATCGTATTCGTCTTTCATCCCCGCCTCTGCTGCATCCCAATCGAACTCGTACCGCACTTTGGACATGCTCAACGAGTTGTTTCCGCCCGCGCCAGCCGCTCGAAAACCCCCAGCACCAGCGCGCGCTTGTCGAAGTTGAAGACCTCCGTCTCGCGGGCGGCGTCGCGAATCTCCTCCCAGGCGCGGGCGTAGCCGGCCAGTCTGATCGGCGGCGCGCCTGCGCCTGCAAGCTCTCGCACCCGTACGTCGAGATGCCTCTGCGTCGCGCGCATAAAGGTCTCGTAAGCCGCTTCATTGTCGCGGCCGGTGAGCTTGTCGGCCAGCATATGCGCGCCAAGCCGGTCGACCTGCGGCAGCCGCTCGAACAGCCTTCGCACGGCGGCGTCGAAGGCGACCCCGTCATCTCCCAGCAGCCGCAGCGCCTCGCGCACCGAGCCTTCCGCGCGCGCTGCGGCGACGAGCAGATCAGCCTCCGGCGCCTCCGACCAGGGCGGCCCCAGATTGTTCACTGCGGCGATCGTATCCTCCGGCGACAGCGCGCCGAGCATCAGTCTGCGGCAGCGCGATCGGATCGTGGGAAGAATGCGTCCCGGCTGATGCGCAACGAGCAGAAACAGCGCGCGTTCGGGCGGCTCCTCGATGAGCTTCAAGAGCGCATTGGCGCTGGCGCGATTGAGATCGTCGGCGCAGTCGACGATAGCGATGCGCCAGCCGCCAGTTCCCGACGCCTGATGGAAGGACTGTATGACCTTGCGCACGTCTTCGATGCGAATTTCGGTGAAATGCTTCTTGGTCTTCTCGTTCCAGGCGCGGCGCAGCAAAAAAATATCGGCGAGCGCCATTGAGGCGATGCGGCGCGCCGCCGGATGGTCCTCTGGAACCGCCAGACTTTCGGCGGACTGAACCGCCGCTGCGCCGGGTTCGGGATGGGCGAGGAGGAATCGCGCCAGACGCCAGGCCAGCGTCGCCTTGCCGACGCCTTCCGGCCCGCCGACGATCCAGGCCTGCGCCATTTTGTTGCGTCGGTAGGCGTCGAGGAGTTCGCGCTCCGCCTCGACGTGACCAAACAGGGCGAGAGTCTCCCGCGGATGCGGGGCGTCGTCGTAGCGGTCGCTTTCGGGGTTCGCGTCGTCGCGGCTCATTGCGCGGCTTGCGCGGCATGCGCAAGGAAGCGGTCGTGCACGACGGCTCGCACCGCGCTCGCGACGTCGTCGACCGATCTGGCGGCGTCAATCACGCAGCAGCGATCCGGTTCCCGTTCGGCGATGTCGAGAAAGGCCTGCCGGAGCTCCTCGTGGAAGGAGGGGTCCTCGCTTTCGAAGCGGTCGATCTCCTTGCGGCCGTCTCGCCGTGCGGCCGCCCGCGCCAGGCCTTCTTGCGCCGGCAGATCGAAAATGATCGTCAGATCCGGCCGCGTCTCGCCCACCGCCGCCCTTTCGAGCAACGCCAGCGTTTTCGCGTCGACGCCGGCGCGCGCGCCCTGATAGGCGCTTGTCGAATCGGCGAAGCGATCGCACAGCACCCATGCGCCGCGCTTCAGGGCGGGCGCGATCAGCGCGTCGACATGATCGGCGCGCGCGGCGGAAAACAGCGCCGCCTCGGCGAGAGGACCAAGAGGCGCGGCGCGTCCCGAAAGCAGAAAATCGCGCAGCTTCTCGGCTTTTTCCGTGCCGCCCGGCTCGCGCGTCGTCACCACTTCCAAGCCGCAGTCGCGCAGATGCTCGGCGAGGCGCGCAAGCTGCGTCGACTTGCCGACGCCCTCGCCACCCTCGAAGGTGATGAAGCGGCCTCTTTCAGGCGTCGTCAGGAAGGTCATTTCTTGCCGGACAGTTTCTGGTGAATGGCGGCGGCGGCCGATTCATAAATGGCGTCGAAAGCGCGCCGCGGAAGCGATCCTTGCTCGACCGACTCAGCGGTCTGCAGCGGCTGTTCCAGCACGACCGCATTGCCGCGCCTGATTTCAAGCCGGCCGACGGTCGCCCCGGCTTCGACCGGCGCCAGCAGAGGACCTTCGTAGACGATCTTGCCCATCAGCCTTTCGTTCGCGCCGCGCGGCAGAAGCACCTTGATGTCTTCCTTGGCCGTCAGCTCCACAGAGCCTTGCGTGCCGCCATAGACCTGGGCTGGCCCAACTGGTTCGCCAGCCTTGAACAGCGGCTTCTCTTCGAAATTGCGGAATCCCCATTGCAGCAATTTCCGCGCTTCTTCGGCCCGCTCCTTCGCAGACTTTGCGCCATAAATGGCGACGATAAGGCGTCTGCCGTCCTGCGTCGCGGAGCCCACCAATCCATAGCCGCTTTCCTTGTCGATATTGCCGGTCTTCAGCCCATCGGCGCCGATGCTCATCGTCAGCAGCGGATTGCGGTTCTGCTGGCGTATCTTGTTCCAGGTGAATTCCTTCTCGCCGAAGTAACCGTAAAATTGCGGATAGGTCTTGATGACATGCGCCGCGAGCTTCGCCATTTCGCGCGCCGTCACCTTCTGGTCGGGACCGTCCATGCCCCAGGGATTGCCAAAGCGCGATTTGACAAGGCCGAGTTCGACGGCGCGCTTGTTCATCCGCGTCACGAACCCTTCCTCGGATCCCGCAAAGCCTTCCGCAAGCGTAATCGCGGCGTCATTGCCGGATTGGATCACCAGACCGCGAAGGAGGTCCTCGACGCGGGCGGTGCTGTTGAGCGGGAGGAACATCGCCGACCCGCCGGCCGGCGCGCCGCCGGTGCGCCAAGCGTGCTCGGAGACGGTGAATGGCTCGTCGAGCTTCAGTTTGCCTTCGGCCAGGGCCTGAAAGATCAATTCCGCCGTGAGAATTTTCACGGTCGAAGCCGGTTTGGCGAACTCGTCGGCGTTTTTCTCGAACAAAACGGTGTTGGTGCCGGCGTCGATCAGAATCGCGCTCGGGACGCTCGTTTGAAAATTTTGGGCGCGGACGGGCTCTGCGCCAAGTCCCGCCAAGGCAAGGAAAGCCAGGATCAGGCATCGCACCGAAAACTTCGGCAAGGGCGCGCTCCCCTTGTTGACGCCGCAGCGCGGCCGAGCGCGGTGAAGATGGCGCGCGGCGTAAAAAATTGCAATCTCGATGTGGTCTGTTCAGTTGGTCTTGGCCGAGGAGTTCAACGCCTCCCGTATCGCGTCTCGAGCTGAAGCCTGACGGGCGCCGAGATGCGCCGGCCGGACAGGCGGCAGCGGCGCGACAGCCGCCCTCGCCTTCCGGGTTGAAGCGACAGGCTCCTCGTCGAGGCCGGCGTCCACGCGCGAGGGCGGCAGCGGCGGCTCATTTTCCGCCGCCGAATAGGCCAGAGTCCGATCGTTCGCAGCCTGGGCGTACTCATATGCGGCACGCGCCGAGAGTTCCGCGGCCTCGGCTCTTTCGTCATAGCGCGCCGTTTGCGCCGGCCCCTCGTTCGCCGAGGCCATCATTACCGACGCCGGGCCGTCAAGCTCCGCCGGAACCCCGTCGTCGCGTAGCGTCGCCAGGAGTTTGGCGTCGTCGTCGCCCTCGATATCGGCGCGCCCGATCCAGTCCACCTTAACGCGCGTCGTCCCCACGCCGTGGAAATCCAGCGCTTCCGCCACCCGCTGCGACACGTCCATCACGCGTCCGCCATGGTAAGGCCCGCGATCATTGACGCGCACCACCATCGAACGGTCGTTGCGCAGATTGGTGACCCGCGCATAGCTCGGGAGCGGCATGGTCGGGTGCGCGGCGGAAATCGACGCCCTGTCAAATACTTCGCCGTTGGCGGTGCGGCGTCCGTGGAAATCGGCCCCATACCACGACGCTGTCCCGACCGCCGAATAGGGCTTCTCGCTCGGATAATAGGTTCGGCCGGCGATCTTGTATGGCTTGCCGACCATATAGGCGCCGCCGCCTTTCGGCGCCTCTTCGCTCTCTGCAATCACCCGCGGACTTGGACGCACGCCGTAGCGTGGATCAATCTGCCCGAGACCGCCGAGGCTCGCACTCCTGTGCGAGCCAGTTGAAGAGCACCCGGCGAGCGCGCCGAGAAAGACAAGAGACAACAGTCTGGCGAGGATTTTCGGGTTAAAGTTGGGACGCTGTACACAAGTAAAATTCTTGAAAACGACAGATCGCATCCCGACGGTCCTTGCCATCATTTCTTGAGTCCGCCGCCGATAAAGACGCGTTGCATGACGCCTCTCCATTTTTCGCGCCACATGGAACCGTCGCGCGAACGCGGCCCGCGGAATTTCTCGCTGATGTGTGACGTTGCCGTTAAACGCAGTTACGCTCGCGTCAGGAGGCTTCGCAAATGGGACCAAAATGCGACAGTCGCGTCCTAACCGCCTTCGGCTGCGGATATTTGAAGGAGCTGTGGCAGCGGCGCCACAGTCTCTCTTCATCATTGAATGCGCGCGAGATCGATGATTCGCGTTTCGACCCGCTCTATGCCGCGAAAAACATTCGCTGACAGTTTTACGGCGACATGGAACTGCGCGCCGTCGCTTCTCAGAAGCGCGTCGCCGACCGGCGAATTTGCGGCGCGGAAGGCGATGGCGTCGACCGTTGCGCCGTCGCGCGAGCGCAAACGGGCGCGGACATGGTCGGCCCCGACGGTTTGCGCGAACGCGATCTGCTGCTCGGGCAGCGCAAACAACGGCTCCGGATTGCCCTGCCCGAACGGCCCCGCCCGTTCGACTCGTCTCAGCAGATCGAGACTGACTCCTCGTCCGGCGAGCGCCGCGTCGAGAATGAGCGCTTCATCAAGACGCGCCGCCTCGACGGACGCGTCGAGCGCCTCATTGAGAAATTCGCGAAAGTCGCCGACCCGATCGCGCGCGAGAGTCACGCCGGCGGCCATGGCGTGCCCGCCGCCTTTGACTGCAAAACCCAGATCGACGGCGCGCCGCACCGCCGCGCCAAGATCGACGCCGCTTAAACTTCTACCTGAACCAGATCCGTATTCTCCTTTAAAAGCAATTACAAATGCTGGAATGTTAAAGCGATCCTTTAGCCGTGAGGCGATCAATCCGACGACGCCTGGATGCCAGTCCTCGCTTTCGAGGACCAGGCATGACAACCGGTTCGATCTGGCCAATTGCGCTTCCGCCTCGGCTATCGCCTGCTCCAGCGTCGCCTTCTCGACGATCTGACGCTCGCTGTTCAGGCGGTCGAGCTCCAGGGCGATGCGACGCGCTTCCGCCCCGTCGGCGAGCGTAAGCAGCCGCGCGCCGAGTCCGGCGTCGCCGATCCGTCCCCCCGCATTGATGCGCGGGCCGAGCGCGAAGCCGAGATGGCTGGCGCGCGGCGGCCCGTCCAGGCGGGCGGCGTCCATGAGCGCGGCGAGGCCCGGACGCGATCGCGCGGCCATCACCAAAAGGCCCTTGGCGACCAGCGCCCGGTTGAGTCGCGCGAGCGGCGCCACGTCAGCGACTGTGGCCAGCGCGACGAGATCGAGCGCAGCGAGGAGGTCCGGCGCCGGTCGTTCGTCGCGCCACCAGCCGCGCGCGCGCAGCGTCCGCGAAAGGCCGACGAGCGCAAGAAAAACCACCCCTGCCGCGCAGAGCGCGCCCTGCCCCGAAAGATCGTCGAGGCGGTTGGGGTTGACGATAAGCGCCTCGGGCAAGACCTCTGGGGCCTGATGATGGTCAAGAACGATCACATCGAGGCCGAGCCCGCGCGCTATGGCGAACGCCTCGTGACTCGTGGTTCCGCAATCGACGGTGACCAATAAAGTCGCGCCGCGGGCGGCAAGATCGCGGATCGCCTCGATGTTCGGCCCATAGCCTTCGACGATCCGGTCGGGAATGTGCAGAAAAGGCTCTGGCGCGCCGACAGCGCGCCAAAAGTCGACGAGCAGCGCCGAGGAGCAAGCGCCGTCGACATCATAGTCGCCGAAAATGGCGATCCGCTCTCCGGTTTCGATCGCATGCGCCAGCCGGTCGGTCGCAGCGTCCATGTCGCGTAGCGACGACGGGTCCGGCAGGAGGTCGCGCAGCTTGGGATCGAGATAGCCGGCGGCGTCGGCGACAGTGACGCCGCGCCCGGCGATCACCCGCGCAAGAAAATCGTCGATCCCATGCGCCTGGGTCAGCGCGAGCGCCTGCGCCTCGCCTCTGGCGTCGAGCCGCCCGCGCCACCGTCGGCCGAGCAGAGAACGCTCGACCCCGAGAAAGGCCGGAAACATCGAATCGGACATTGCTGCCTCAAGGAGAGTGGCTAAGCGTTGTCCGCGGCGGACGCAAGCTCCAGCAATCGCGATTGGGGAAGAAGCGCACTCCCGCAAGGTAGCGATGAATTATCGTGATAAATTCAGACGTTAGGAAATTCACTTGACATTGCTGTCGATTAGCTGCGTCATAGTCCAGGTAACTTTTCTGTCCCATCCGTCTTGATGAGGCGTCTCATCAACCGGAGTCCATATAATTTCAACTGGCTAATCGGTTGCGGCTGCGCGGAGCTGTGACAATGCAGTCGAGAGCCGCTTCGTCGAATTGCAAAAAAAGAAATTGAGCGGAGAAATTTTTTGGAGACCAGGAAGCTCAAGTCGAGCGCAGCGCCTCACAAACTCGGCGAATATGCCATTCGAACGCGGGACGCGGCGCAAGACGGCGCTGCGCGGGAGCCGCCGCCCGACAAATCCGCAAGATTCCGGCCAGCCGCAGCGCGACGCCCCGAGGGACGCTCGCCGCAGGCGCGACTTACCCATGCGACGCGCTTCTCTGAGCGCCCGAGCCCTTTGATGTCAATCGACGTCGGACTGACGAATGGCGCTTAAATCGACACATATTGTTTTCGTGCATGATTTCTTCGGCTGGGGGCCCCAAGAGTTCGGACTCCCCTATTGGGGCGACGCGCTCGATCAGATCGGCGAACCTTTCGCGGTCCACGAAGCGAAGGTCGGGCCGATCAGTTCGTTTCACGACCGCGCCTGCGAGCTTTTCGCCCAGATCGGCGGCGGAAGGGTCGATTATGGCGAACGGCACAGCAGCGAGGCGCGCCACGCCCGCTATTCACGGGAATATACGGATCCGTTTGCGCCCGACTGGTCTGAAAGGAACCCCGTGATTCTCGTCGGTCATGGCGCCGGCGCCCAGACCGCCATGCAGTTGCAGGCGCTGCTCGCCGGCGACTTCTGGGCGCAGGGAACGAGCGCGGACTGGATCGAAGGCGTGGTCAGCATCGCCGGCGCCATTAACGGATCCTTGCTGCCCTACGACTTTGGCTGCGACCAAGCCGACGGCCGTTATAGGCGCCGACCGAGCCAGCTTATCGCCGAGTCGTTCAAATTCCTCGGAATGGTCGCTGGCGTTCCGGCCGCCATGCGCAAGCCTTTCGATCTCCATCTCGATCAATGGACGGACGGCCAAACGGACTCGCAAGAAGCGATGGCGCGTCTCGACGCCGGCGCCTTCGTCGCGGGCGAGGACAACCTCGCCTTCGACATGACGCTCCAGGGCTGCCGTAACGCCAACGCCCGGTTCAGATCGCATCCCGGCGCCTACTACCTCTCACTCGTGACCAACGCCACCCATCTCCGCGCGTGCGGCTTTTTCGGCAAGACCTGGCGGCCCGACCCCACCATCCATCCCGTTCTCTGGCAGCCGGCGCTTTATCAGGCGCGAGAGGCGAAATTCGCCAAGGCGCCGATCGCTGGCTGGGGCGGCGGCGACCTTTCGCTGCCGCAGTGGCGGCCCAACGATGGCGCGGTGAGCGTCATCTCGCAGCGCTATCCGTTTACGGCGCGCGAGGAGCCGGTTGGAGGCGAGGGAGTCTTCAGACGCCAAAGACTCCAGCCGGGGCGCTGGTATTACGAATATCTCGACAAGGCGATCGGCCATCGCTTCGACCATTTCGACGCCGTCGTCGGCGCGCAGCTCAAACCCTGGGTGCCCGGCCTGCGCCACGCGCATCGCGAGATCTATCTGCGGCTCGGCGAGACCTTGCGCAGCCTTTAGCGATCGGGTCCTGCGGTCCTGTCGGCTTTTTCGCGGCGCGGCCTAATGCAGTCCGCCGATCCCGTGCGAGCGCAGCGCGTCGATCACGCCGCTGAAGACCAGCGACACGCCCATCGCCGAGACGAAGAAGCCGACGATTCTGGTCGCCGCGTCGATTCCGTGCGGCCCCAGCGTATTGGTTAATCGGCTGGCGAAGGCGAGGCATCCGTAAGTAACGGCGATAGCGCAAAAAATCGCGGCGAGGATGGCGCCGAAGGCCAGCGCTTCATGGGAAGAATGCTCGATCGTGGCCGTCATGCCCAGAACCGTCCCGATCGGGCCGGGACCGATCATCAGCGGCATCGCGAGCGGCATGAAGGCGATATTGGCGTTGGCGCCGGGAGGCGCGAGGCAGCTTTCTCCATTCGACGGCGGCAAGAACAGTTCAAAACCGATTCGCGTCAGAACGATGCCGCCGGCGATCCGCACCATGCTGAGCGAAACGCCGAAGATTTTCAAAATCGCCGCGCCCTGGCCATCGACTGTCCGTCCTCGCGATCTCACGCGGCCCATTGTGTCGCTCCGATACTATATGTAGGGACGCCTGAGTCAACGGGATAAGCCACTAGATGCAGGCCATAAAGGCGACGCGACCTCGCTCCTCATCGCTCTTGCCGCTCTGGAGCATCAGGAAGACTGGCAGCGCCTCAAAAGGATTGATGACCGCCAGCAACGTGGTGAATGTCGAGAAAAAGAGCGTCAACTCCATTCTGAAGACCCCGGCGCCGATATCCGAGACCAGGCTGCTAATCGTCATGAGGACTTCTCATTGGCGTTTCGACCGCGTCACAGCGCGTCGCGCATTTAAGGGGGCACGGCGGGCGACATTATTGCGGCGACTGCGGCCGCTCAAGCGGCGCAAAGCGGCTCACGCGGCTTGTTAAGCATTCGCTTGGGTTCGCGTCTCAAGATAGAATTGACCCATGACCGACGCGATTGCGCTCACCCATCCCTCCGGCGACCGCGCGGATATTTTGCCCTTCGGGGCCGAGCTTTCGATGTGGCGCGCGCGCGGGGTCGACATGATCTGGGCGAAGGACCCCGGAATCTGGGACCAGACCGCGCCTGTGCTGTTTCCCGTGGTCGGCTGGACGCGCGACGGAAGCGTGCGCGTCGACGGTCGAACCTATCCGCTCGGGCTCCACGGTTTCGCTTGGAAAAAGCGCTTCGACGTCGCCGAGCGGCGCGACGATTATCTGCGCCTGGCGCTCGTCGACGATGACGAGACCCGCGCGCTCTATCCTTTCGCCTTCCGCTTCGATGTGGAATTCCGGCTCCACGCCGGCGCGCTCGAAAACAATCTTATCGTCGCGAACAGCGATTCGCGGCCCCTCCCCTACGCTTGCGG
>JACOWC010000013.1 GCA_016177005.1 Methylocystis sp. | reverse complement strand
GAGGTCCGCCGCGCCGGCGCCGCCGGAGCCCCAATTGTCGGCGACGACGCATTCGACGCCTTCCGCCTTGCAGAGCTTGTCGAGCGCCGCCATCTCGGCCGCGGTGTCGGACGAGAATTTGTTGATCGAGACGATCACCGGCACGCCGAATTTGCGGACGTTGCCGATGTGGCGCTTCAGATTCTCGAAGCCCTTCTCGACCGCCGCGACATTCTCCGCCTTCAAATCATCCTTGGCGACGCCGCCATGCATTTTGAGCGCGCGGATCGTCGCGACGATCACCGTGATGTCGGGCTTCAGGCCCGCCTTGCGGCACTTGATGTCGCGGATTGTTCTCCAGAGTCTGCACGAGATTGGGCGCGATGGCGTCCTTGAGCAGCGCGGCCATCGAGCCCGCCGCTTTAAGTTCCGAAGCGCGCACGCTCTTCTTCTCGCGCGTCTGGCCGACGATGATGTCGCCCAGCCGCCTCTGCAGATCGGCAAAATCAGAGGCGAGGCAGAAGATCGCCATGACTTCCGAGGCGACGGTGATATCGAATCCATCCTCGCGGGCGAAGCCGTTCGACACGCCGCCAAGAGACGAAACGATCGAGCGCAAGGCGCGGTCGTTCATGTCGACGACGCGCCGCCATGACACGCGGCGCGAGTCGATCTTGGGTTCGCCGCCCCAATAGATGTGATTGTCGATCAGCGCCGCGAGCAGATTGTTGGCCGCGCCGATTGCGTGGAAGTCGCCGGTGAAGTGGAGGTTGATGTCCTCCATCGGCACGACCTGGGCATAACCGCCGCCGGCCGCGCCGCCCTTCACGCCGAAACAGGGGCCGAGCGAAGGCTCGCGCAGACAGCACAGCGCCTTCTTGCCGATGTAATTGAGGCCGTCGGTGAGGCCGACGGTCGTCGTGGTCTTGCCCTCGCCGGCGGGCGTGGGGGTAATCGCCGTGACCAGGATCAGCTTGCCGTCGCTCTGGCCCGCGAGGGACGAGATGTAGTCGAGGGAGATCTTGCCCTTGTAATGACCATAGGGCTGCACATGTTCGCCCGGAATGCCGAGCTTGTCGCGGGCGACCTCGATAATCGGCCGCATCTTCGCGGCCTGCGAAATCTCGATGTCGGACTTCGGCGCAAGATGCTGATTGTCTTTTCCGCTCGCGCCCGGCGCGGCGGCTGACCTTTCTGACATGCAGTCCACTCCCTCTCGGGCCCGCGTCGCACGGGCCCAGAATTCGTTTTTTCGGCCATCGAGAAACCAGTCGGCGCCACCGAACCGCTCCCCGGTCGACCGGGCTGAAATCCTGCCGATGTCAGGCTGCAGCCTTTTTTGCGACCGTCGTGTTCTTCAAGCCGCGCATTAAGGCCCGCGGTTCGCCGCTGCGAGCCGACGCGCGCATGAATCCGCTCGCTGAAAAAAAATTCATTGGCGGACACCTCGTATGACGGGAATCAAAATTGCTCGTCAAGCCGGACGAGCCTTCGGCGACGCGCCATCGTCATCGGCATTTTGACGGGACTCCCGCTCGCGAGACAAGGCGGGCCAGTCATGTCGCTTATTCGACAAGCCGGCCGAGCGCCTACACTTAGCCTGCCCAGTGGAATAGGGTGCCGCGAGCTGCTTTCGCGCCGCCGGATCCGCATATTCGCAACAGGAATTGCGAAGCTTCCTACACGTTCGAAAGCCTGATGCGGCGGGTCTGAAGAGGCTCGCGGCGCACTGGCGAGCGCGGCGACGCCCTATCCTTGCCTATCCGAAGTAACCGCAGGAAAGCGGGCGCAGCGTCGATCGGACGCGCTTGAGAAAAAAATTTGTCGCAGTCGGCGTCGCAGCCTTGACTCGATCGAGCGATCGCGAAGGCCGATAGTCCTTTGAAGCCTACTCGGGCTGAAAATCGAGCGCAATGCCATTGATGCAATAGCGCAGGCCCGTCGGCGGCGGCCCGTCATTGAAGACATGGCCGAGATGGGAGCCGCAGCGGCTGCAGTGCACTTCCGTCCGCACCATGCCGTAGCTGCGATCGACGGTCGAGCCGAGCGCGCCCGGAAGCGGATCGAAGAAGCTCGGCCAGCCGGTGCCGCTTTCGAATTTCTCCCCGGAACGAAACAGCGGCTGGCCGCAGCCGGCGCAATTGAATGCGCCGGGACGCTTTTCATGATTGAGCGCGCAGCTTCCGGGGCGCTCCGTGCCATGGCCGCGCATGACCTCATATTGTTCGGGAGTGAGAAGCGCGCGCCATTCGGCGTCGGTGCGGGTTATGGGAAAGTTCTCATCGGCCATTTGCCAGCGCCTTTTCTAATGGGTCTGCGGCTTGGGGTCCTATCTTGTGTCAGCCGCCGCCTTTCGCCAGAGGCCCCGGGCGGGATAGAGTGGCCATCTTCCAGCGGAAACGACGATTCGGGAATGAGCGAAAAAAAATTCGACGCCGTGGTGATCGGTTCGGGACTTGGCGGATTGACGGCGGGCGCGCTGCTTGCGCATGCCGGCTACAGCGTCTGCCTGCTCGAACGCAATTTCAGCCTGGGCGGCGCGGCGTCGGTTTACAAGGTCGGGCCGCTGACCGTCGAAGCGTCCCTCCATCAGACCTCAGACGCCCGCAACCCCCGCGACGTGAAGCACGACATCCTGCGCCGGCTGGGGATTCTCGACGAAATCGAATGGCTGCCCACCGGCGCGCTCTACACGGTGCGCGGCGGTCCGATCGGCGAGCCCTTCGAACTGCCTTTCGGCTTTGGACCGGCCTATGAGGCGCTCGCCGCCCGCTTCCCCGATAAACGCGCGGCGATTCAGCGATTTCTCGGCGAGGTCGAGCAGATCCACGACGCGCTGTGGACCTTGAAACAGGCGCGCGAGGAAAGCTCCTTCGCCAAATTCGCGCGCGGACTTTGGGAAGTCGCGCCGGCGGCCGCCGGCTGGCAAAACTCCTTGCATGAGATCATGGAGCGCGATTTCGCCGGCTGCGAGGCTCTGAAATGCGCGCTGGGAGCCAATCTCGCCTATTACGGCGACGATCCGCGCCGGTTGTGGTGGATTTTCTACGCGCTGGCGCAAGGCGGCTATATCGCCTCCGGCGGCGCCTATATCAAAGGCGGCTCGCGTCAGTTGAGCCTGAAGCTTGCGAAGGCGATCACCAAGACCGGGGGCGTCGTGCGCCTGGGCCGGCTCGTCAACGCCATCGAGACGGATGCAGACGGAGCCGTCGTCGCGGTTCGCCATGTCGCGCGTCGGACCGGCGACGGCGAGGAGCGCATTGAAGCGCGCGTCGTCATGGCCAATTGCGCGCCTTCGGAAGCGGCGACGATGATGGACGCCCCCGCGCGCGCGAAGATGGAGGAGTCCTTCGGGTCCCGCAGGCTTTCGACATCGCTGTTTGCGGCAAATTTCGGCTTGAGCGCGAAACCGTCGACGGTCGGGCTGACCGATTTCACGACCGTCGTCATGCCGCCGGACATGCGGCGCTTCGATCAATATGGCGACGGGGCCGGCGCGATGGCGGCGGACCCTAAAGGAGCTTTGCCGCTCCATACGATCGCCAATTTCACCGCGGTCGACTCGGGGCTTTGGGACGAGCCGCCGATCCTCGTCAGCGTGCTCGGGCTCGATCGACTCGACAATTGGCGCGATCTGCCGCGCGAAGAAGCGGTCGCGCGGCGCGAACGCTGGCTCGACGCCATACAGGCCTCTCTCGACCGGGATTATCCGGGCTTTTCAGCCCTGGTCACGACGCGAATGCTGCTCAACGCCTATTCGATGGCCAGCTATCTCAACACGCCCGAAGGCGCGGTCTACGGCTTCGCGGCGCTGCCCGCCGAAGCGCCGATTTTGATGGGATTTCCGCGCACGCCGCAAACGCCGATCGCCGGACTCTATCTCGCATCCGCGTTCGGCGGCGAACATGGCTTCAATGGCGCGATGTTATCCGGCGCCGAGGCCGCGCGGCTCGCCGAGAGTCGGCTCGCCGCCGCGAAATAAACCGAGATAGCGCAAATTGAGGCGGCGCGATGATGCGCCGCTCGTCGTTAGCGCTTGCGCCGCTTGCCGCCCGCAGGCGCTGCTGACGCGAGACCGAGTTCGGCGCGGCATGCGGCGCTAATCGAACCCGCGTTGCCTCTCAGGCATCGTTCGATGGCGATGGCGTCGGGAATATACGCTTGGCAAACGCGATTGGCGTCGGCTTCGCAGGCCTCGCGTTGCTGGGGCGTTCCTTGAGCGAATGCCGGCGCGACTGCAACAAACGCCAGCAGAGCCGAGAGCCTCACAATGATGCGCATTCAGATCATCCTTCCATTTTTTTGGCGCGTCGAAGTCATGCCGAGCGCAAGCGCGCGGCTAAGCAGGCGCGCTCCCTCGAGCGACAATCGGCGTTGATTGCATCGCGCCCACTGGGAATCAAGACAGATTATTGACGAGTCCTTCAAACGGCAGGCAATCGGGCATCTTTCCCGAGCTATTTTACGACCATTACGGGACAAGACGCCAACTGCACGATCCGGTCGGCGCGGCTGCCGATCATGCGCTCATAGAACGCCGAGTGGCCGGTCGCGCCGATGACGAGCAATTCAGCCTCGAGGTCATTGGCGAATTGCACGATGTCGCGCACCGGATGGCCAACGACCACATGTATTTGCACAGATACGTCTGCGGCGGCCGCCTGATCGAGCGCACGTCGCCGCACGGCCTCGAAGCGACGTTCGGCGAGCGCCGTCGAATCCTTCACCTCCTCGATGAAATCCGCCAGATTGGGGAGCTCTTCGACGCAGATCATGTGAAGCGCGGACTGATTCTGCTTGGCCATCTCCAATGCCAGGGCGAAAGCGCGGAAAGCCGGCTCCGAGCCGTCATTGGCGTTGAGGATTGTCTTGAACATTACGTGTCCTCTTGATTTGACGGTTTACGGCGCCTTCGCCGCGACCTCCTCCTCGGGCAGATGATGGCGCGGCAAGTAGAGGCTGTTCGCGATCAGGGTGGGCGTAATCGCGGTCGCGACGATCGCCGCGACCAACGTGGAATATTGACTTTCGTCGATGATATTGTGCGACAAGCCGAACAGCGCGGAGATGGTGCCGAAGGTAAGGCCCGAGGCCATCAAGAGCGTCGTATACATGGCGTCCTTATGCGGCGAGCCGAAAAAGCGCGCGACCGGATAGACGCTGGCGACCTTCGTCGCCATTTCGATGGCGAGAAAGGCGATGACGCCGAGCGGCGCGGCGAGAACCGCCGGAATCGAAACGAAATAGCCGGCGCGAATGAAATAGAAGGGGGTCAGCAGGCCGATCGTTATCGCGCGCAGCCGGCGGACCAGGGCGTGATCGCGCCCGACCGAACCGGCGAGCGCCATGCCAAGGAGATAGGCTGGCAACACCCCTTCGCTGCCAGCCCAGGTGGCGAACGCGCCGAGCGCCATTAGCGCGAATATGAGAAATTTCGTCTCGAATTCCGATGGACGCCCGCCGAACTTGCCGAAAGCGATCGGCGTCAGGCGCGGCGCCCCGACGAAAGCGGCGGCGAGGACGACGACGAATGCAACCGTTTTCCAAGTGAAGGGCGCGAACACCAGGCCGAGCGTGATGACCGTGCCGAGATCGGTGACGAAACAGGCGGCGAGAATCGTCTTGCCGAAATCGGTTCTGTTGAAGCCATATTCCATCATCACCGTATAGACGACGGCGACTGAAGTCGCGGCGAGCGCGATGCCGGCGAGCAATGCCGGCGCGTTCTCCCATCCCAGAAGATAATAGGCGACCGCCCAGCAGCCGATGGCGGGAACAAGGAAGCTCGCGACGCCGATCGCGGCCGCCTCTTTCCATTTCAGCTTGAAAACGTCTGGATCAAGTTCGGCGCCGGCGAGAAAGGTCAGCATTATGGCGCCGACGCCCGCGAACGTTTTCACCCATGGCTCTTGCACGCCGAATGCGTCGGCGCCGATCGTCCAGGCGAAAATCATGCGAGCGAAGATGCCGACGATGATTTCGGTGAGCGCGGTCGACATTCGGAAGCGATTGGCGATCATCGCTGCGATGAGGGCGAGAGCGAAAACCAGCGCGATCTGCGACCAAATCCCCGTCATGTCCGCTCCTCCGCTTCTGACGCCCAGCTCCTATGACGCGCCACCGCGCCTCTTGACAAGCCTGTGACCGGTTCGGTTATGCTTTTTGCCGGCGATGGAGTTCGCCTTTAACCGCCTTTTGGCTGATGACTCCTGTTCTGCGTTACCTCGCCGGGAGTCCGTCCAATGCCGCAACCGACATCTCCTTCCGGGAAGCCGCTGACGGCCGCGAGTCAAGATTCGCAGGAGCGATCGCAAGCTGCGGGGCGGACGCCATGAAAAAGCCGGCGCGCATCAGTGGCTGGCGCTTCCTGCTGCTCAATGGCGCGGCGGGCGCGGCAAACGTCGTCATGCTGTCGAACGTGCCCGGCTATACGGTGCTCGCGCCCTACGCCGCCGGCAGCCTTCAGGGCGTGACGCCGAGCTACGGCACTTGGGCGACGACCGACCATATGATCGGCATTGCGCTCGGCCTTCCGTTGTCGCGCTGGTTCTCGGGACGGTTTGGCGACTATCGCGTGCTCGCGACCGCCCTCGCGACCTACGCCATCTTCTCGCTGATGTGCGCGGCGAGCGAAACGATCGCCGTCTTTGCCGCCATGCGCTTTCTTCTGGGTCTTGCCGGCGGCATCGCGCTTCCGCTCGCGCAGTCGGTGACGCTTTCGCAATATCCGGACGACCGGCGCACGCTCGGCGTCGGCTTTTGGGGCGTCATGAGCATGGCGCCCTTCACCATCGGCGTCTTCATGGGCGGCTTCTGGGCCGAATATTTCAATTGGCGCTGGCTGTTTTATTCCAACATCGTCGTCGTGCTGCTCGTGGCGGGCGTCATCGCTGCGCTGTTCTTTGGGCGCGGCTTTGAGCGACGTATGACGCGCTTCGACACGATCGGCTTCATTCTGCTCGCGACGGTTTTTGTCGGCGTGCAGACAATTCTCAATATGGGCAATGATTTCGACTGGTTCGCCTCGCCTGTGCTCACCTGGCTGCTGCTGGTCGTTCTGCTCGCTTTTCCCATGTTCATTATCTGGGAGTTCGGCGAACGGCGGCCGGCCCTCGACCTGCGCCTATTTCTGCATCGCAACTTCGCGATTGCGACATTCTGTTCGCTGATCGGATTTCTGGTCGTTCAGGGCCTGCTTTCGGTGTTCATCGTGCAATTGCAGATGCTGCTCGGCTACACGTCTTCGCTTGCCGGCATGGTCTATCTGGCCATGATCTTTCTCGCCATGGCCGCCGCCGCCGTTGTGCATGAGATAACGAGGAATGTCGACGCGCGACTGATCGTGTTCCTCAATTTCATCGGTCTCGCGGTGACCTTTGTATGGCTCGGCCACTACGATAAGAGCGCCTCTTTCGACAATGTCACGACGCCGATGCTCTTCTTCGGCTTTTCGCTCGCGATGTTCTTCGCGCCGCTCGCGACGCTCGCCATGACCGGCCTCGCCGGCGAGCGACTGATCCGAGCGGCGGAGGAGCTTGCGATGCTGCGCACGGTGTTCGGCGCTTTCGGCATCACCCTGCTCGGCGTCGTCTTCTTCCGCCGAACGCCGTTCCATCAGCTCGACCTCGCCGATCATTTTGGCGGACGGCGCTTCGCCTCGCTCGATCTGCTGACGCCGTTTCTGGATCGCATGCAGGCGATGGGCATGTCGGGGGAGGCGGCGCGCAGCCGGGCGGCGCAGCTCATCCGCCAGCAGGCGGCGATCCTCGCGCTCAACGACGCCTTCCTGCTCGGCGCGATGACGTTCATCTGCCTCGCCGGGATCATTTGGCTCGCCTATCCAAGTTACGCGTCCAAGAAGAGCCGACAGGCGCTCGATCGGCTTTCCGCGGAAGAGTTGATGGAGCAGCCCTAGCGCGCTGCGATAAAGTGGACGCTGGCGTTTCGCGCAAAGCGCGCGCTATGCTTTTGGAAGCGATCACGTCATCCGCATTTGGGCGATTCCGCCCAAATGCAGCCTGATCGAGGCGTGGCGCCGCCACGCGAATTCCCGGCCTTCCGTCCCGCGATGCTCGCCGTCCCGGGCAGGCTTAGGGTTCTTAAGACGCGATGGCCGCCAGAGACGATGCCGACCAAGGGAATTGACGCGGAATCTCTATGCGCTATGCGCCATGGCGTTCAATCCGGGTCTAACAGGTTGGCCAGCGGCAAGCTGCGCATGCGCCTTGAGAATATTTTGGACAAAGCCCAGTTTGTCTTTCACGACCGGCGAGATCATGAAGGGATAGAGGTCGGGCTGCCCCATCGATCGATTAATGTTGTTCAGCGCGAAAGAGATATCGAGCCAATTGTCGATCATCTCGTTGATGTCTGGATAGGCGTAGGGATCGAAATCGACACGAGCCGGAGAGCCGTCGTTCCGTCGCACCACGAGCCCGGCGCTACGGCCTGTTTCGAGCGTGTCGATGATGTGGAGATAATGCGCGAAGGTTTCGGCAAAGTCTTCCCACGCATGGCATGAAGCATAGGCGCTGATGTGATTCTGCCGCCAGTCGGCTGGAGGCCCCTGTTCATAATGCCTCTGCAAGGAGGCGGAATAATCTTCCCGCTCATCCCCAAAGAGCTCGCGAAACGGCCAGAGGTGGTCGGAGCGCGCCACAATGCGATCCCAATAATAATGGCCGATCTCATGTCGGAAATGGCCAAGCAAGGTGCGGTAGGCCTCGCCCATCTCGTCGCGCATTTTCTCACGCGCCGGATCATCAGCTTCCTTCAGGGCGATGGTTATCAGGCCCGAGCTATGGCCGGTTAGAACCGGCTCTTGTAAGGGCTCCTCCGCAAGGAAATCGAAGATGAGCGGTTCGCCGTCGTTCTCGGAAGCGTTCGGCGCAGGAAGATTCAGCCGGATCACACTGTAAAACAGTCGCCGTTTGGCGGTCTCGATTTTCCGCCAGGCGGCGTGGCGCTTGTCGTCTGACAAATCAGGCACGGTTCGATTATGCCGGCAGGCGAGACAATATTCTGACGGGCCTCCCCTCTCGACCATCCAGTTGCAGCCGTGCAGCTCCCAGTTCTTGCAAAACCGGTATTTGCGGGTTCCGTCAGCCAGCGCGATCCATGCTTCGCCGGAGGGTTCGACCGCAGTCATCGCGCCGTGCGCCGGCAGGTAGCCGAGCATGTGCCCGCAACTTTCGCATTTGACGTTCTCGAAAAGTATGCTCTGGCGACAAACCTGACACCGAAAGGCTTTCATGGGAGACCTGCCTGAGACGCACTGCGCCATAACTGCGCGGCCGACCGAATGTTCCGAGCTCCATGTCAGCGATCATCGGCTGAGAGCTCGTCTCCCGGAATATCGATTTTCGGCGCCGGCTCTTTGCGCAGGACCCATCCACCCGCTAGGCTGATTGCCGCAATTTCGGACAAAACCGCGAGTTTCTCAGCTCTTTAGATTGACACTTCGCGGCCGCGTCCAGCTAAACTCCAAATTGGCCTTGCGCCGGTTCACAAGAGAATGGCGCTGAAACGAGACGCTGATTAACGTGTCGATCCAGATCGCCCTTCATCACATTACCCACTACAAATATGACCGCCCGGTTGCGCTCGGCCCGCAGATCGTCCGGCTGCGTCCCGCTCCCCATTGTCGCACGAAAATCTCCGGCTACTCGCTCAAGATCGCGCCGTCGGGTCACTTCATAAACTGGCAGCAAGACCCGCACGGCAATTGGCTGGCGCGTCTCGTGTTCCCAGACAGGGCGAACGAATTCAAGATTGAAGTCGACTTGCTGGCGGAGCTCGCCGTTTACAATCCCTTCGATTTTTTCATCGAGCCTTACGCTGAAGATTTCCCCTTCGCCTATCCGGACGAGCAGAAAATCGAGCTTGCGGCTTATCTCGAGCCCGAGGACGTCGGCCCGCTGACCGAAGGCTTCCTCCACAGCCTGCCGAAGGAAAAGACGCGCACCATCGATTTTCTCGTCGAGCTTAACGCGCGACTGCATCACGCTATTCGCTACGTCATCCGGATGGAGCCCGGCGTGCAGGCGCCGGAAGAAACGCTCGCGCTGGGGTCGGGTTCTTGCCGCGATTCCGCTTGGCTTCTTGTGCAGATGTTGCGCAAGCTCGGGCTCGCGGCGCGTTTCGTCTCCGGCTATCTCATTCAGCTCAAGGCTGACATCGATCCGATCGAAGGCCCGAAGGGAACGGAACACGACTTCACCGATCTGCACGCGTGGACCGAAGTTTTTCTGCCCGGCGCCGGTTGGGTCGGTCTTGACGCGACTTCGGGACTCTTCTGCGGCGAAGGCCATTTGCCGCTATGCGGCGCGCCGCATTATCGCTCCGCAGCGCCTCTATCGGGCCTCGTAGAGCCTGCTCAAGTCGATTTCAATTTCGAGATGCGGGTCGACCGCATCAATGAGGCGCCGCGCATCACCGCGCCTTTTTCCGACGACGCATGGCGGCGGCTCGACGCCCTCGGCGAAAAAGTCGACGCCGATCTTAAGTCGCTGGACGTTCGCCTCACGATGGGCGGCGAACCGACGTTCGTCTCGATCGACGACTTCGAGTCCCCTGAGTGGAACACGACGGCGACGGGTCCCAGCAAGCGACAGCGCGCCGACGATCTTATTCGCCGGCTGCGCGAGCGTTTCGCGCCCAACGGCTTTCTGCATTACGGCCAGGGCAAATGGTATCCCGGCGAAAGCCTGCCCCGCTGGGCCTTTGGGCTTTATTGGCGACGCGACGGGCAGCCGATTTGGTCGCAGCCGCAGCTGATCGCTGACATCGCCGCGCCGAAAGGCGCGACCACAGCCGCCGCGGAAATCTTTGTGCAGGATCTCGCAGAGCGTCTAGGCGTCGGCGCCGAACATGCCTTGCCGGCTTACGAGGATCCCACGCATTGGATGGTCAAGGAGAGCACGCTTCCGATCAACGTCGATCCTTCCGATCCCAAGATCGACGATGCGGAGGAGCGCGCGCGCATGATGCGGGTTTTCGAGCGCGGCCTGAGCAAACCCACGGGCTTTGTCCTGCCGATCCAGCGCTGGAATGCGCGCGCCGAATCTCAGTCGCGATGGATGTCTGAGAAGTGGACGCTGCGTCGTGGCAAGCTGTTCCTGGCGCCGGGCGATTCGCCGATCGGACTGCGGCTGCCGGTGGCGTCCTTGCCCAAGCTGCCCGAAGACGAATATCCCTACATTCATCCGCAGGATCCCTTCGCCCCGCGCGAGCCCCTGCCGGAGCCCGGACATTTTCGCCGCATACCGGGCGGCGGTCAGATGGCCGGCGGACACGCGCGCCAAGATGTGCACGAACAATCCTTTGTCGAAGGCGCCGTGCGGACCGCCTTCACCATCGAGCCGCGCGACGGGAATCTCTGCGTGTTCATGCCCCCTGTCGCAACGCTCGAGGACTATCTCGAACTGCTCGAAGCGGTCGAGGAGAGCGCCAAAGCGACAGGGCTGCCGCTTTATATCGAAGGCTATCCGCCGCCAAATGATCCGCGCCTCGAGGCGATCAGGGCGACGCCTGATCCCGGCGTCATCGAAGTCAATATTCACCCCGCCGCCACATGGCGGGAGGCCGTCGAAACGACGACCGCGCTCTATGAGGAGGCGCGTCAGGCGCGATTGACGGCCGCGAAATTTATGATCGACGGGCGTCAGATCGGCTCGGGCGGCGGCAATCACGTCGTGCTTGGCGGCGAGACGCCGGCCGACTCGCCCTTCCTGCGTCGCCCCGACCTGTTGAAGAGCCTCGTGCTCTATTGGCAACGCCATCCCGCGCTGTCCTATCTGTTCTCCGGATTGTTCATCGGTCCGACCAGCCAGTCGCCGCGGGTCGACGAAGCGCGTCACGACTCGCTTTATGAGCTGGAGATCGCCTTGGCTCAGGCGCCGTCTCCCGGCGAAGGCTATGTGCCGCCATGGCTTGTCGATCGGCTCTTTCGCAATCTGCTGGTCGATGTCGCCGGCAATACCCATCGCGCCGAAATCTGCATCGACAAGCTCTATTCGCCCGACGGACCGACGGGGCGTCTCGGCCTCGTCGAATTCCGCGCCTTCGAAATGCCGCCCGACGCCCGCATGAGTCTGGCTCAGCAATTGTTGCTGCGCGCGCTCGTCGCCTGGTTCTGGCGGGAGCCGCAGCACGGCGATCTGGTGCGCTGGGGAACGGCGCTGCACGACAAATTCATGCTGCCGCACTTCGTCTGGCAGGATTTCCTTGGCGTTCTCGACGATTTGCGCCGCGCCGGCCACGCCTTCGAGCCGGAATGGTTCGAGGCGCAGCGTGAGTTCCGCTTCCCGCTGGCGGGCAGCGTCGAACATGGCGGCGTTCAACTCGAGATTCGCGGCGCGCTCGAACCCTGGCATGTGATGGGCGAGGAAGGCGGCGATGGCGGCACGGTGCGCTATGTCGACTCTTCGCTCGAGCGCCTGCAAGTCAAGGCGAAGGGCCTCGTTCCGGGTCGCCACGTCATCGCCTGCAACGGACGTCGCGTTCCCATGACGAGCATTGGCGTTCCCGGAGAGGCGGTGGCGGGCGTGCGCTTTAAGGCTTGGCAGCCGCCCTCCGGCCTGCATCCAACTCTGCCGATCGATGCGCCTCTGACCTTCGACGTGATCGACTGCTGGAGCAGACGTTCGCTCGGCGGCTGCGTCTATCACACTACGCATCCCGGGGGCCGCAATTACGACGCCTTCCCTGTCAACAGTAACGAAGCCGAAGCGCGGCGACTGGCCCGATTTGAGGATCACGGACATACGCCCGGGCCCGTTGATCCGCCGCGCGAAGCGCCAAGCCAAGAGTTTCCGCTGACATTGGACCTTCGGAGGAGCATTGTCCGCTGAGCGCGTCATTGAAACGGACGAGGCCTCCCAGCGCGTCGCGGCCTGGATCGCCGATTACGCGCCGACGCGCGACGCGCCTGACGAGTTGCTCGATGGCGATGGGCGTCCGCGCGCGCACTGGCGCCAATTCTTAGCATCGCTCGCCGCCTTCGGCGACGCCGGCCTGGAGCAACGCTTCGCCGCAGCCGGCCGCCGCATCGACGACATGGGGATCTCCTATCGGGTCCATGGAGAAGCCAAGGAGCGCAGTTGGCCGCTCGGGCGTTTGCCGCTCCTGATTCCGGAGTCGGAATGGCGCGACGTCGCGGCGGGAGTCGCCCAGCGCGCGGACCTTCTCGATCACATCCTACATGACATCTATGGCGATGCGCGGCTTGTCGCCGAGGGCGTGCTCCCGGCCGCAGCCGTAGCGGGTTCGCCGGACTTCATCCGGTCGATGTGCGGAGTCGCTCCGCCGGGAGGACGTTGGCTTCGCTTTTACGCCGCCGACCTCGGGCGAGGGCCAGATGGACATTGGCGTGTGCTCAGTGATCGTGCACAGGCGCCGTCGGGCGCCGGCTACGCCCTGGAAAATCGGCTCGTTCTGTCGCGTGCGCTTCCTAGTCTCTATCGAGATATGAACGTCGAACGCCTGGCGCCGTTCTTTGGAGATTTCCGCTCGAGCATCTCCCGCGTCGCGCAGCGCGTCGATCCGCGCATCTGCCTGCTGACGCCGGGCCCCTGGAGCGAAACCTATTCCGAACAGGTGTATCTCGCCCGCTATCTCGGCTTTACGCTGGTTGAAGGCGAAGATCTTGTGGTGAGCGACGGCAAGTTGCATGTGCGCACCATCGCCGGCTTGAAGCGCGCCGATGTCATCTGGCGTCGCGTCGACGCCGACTGGTGCGACCCGCTGGAGCAAAACGCCTCGTCGCGGCTTGGGGTCGCCGGCATGTTCGAAGCCATTCGGAGCGGCGCCGTCGTCGTCGCCAATATGCCCGGCGCAGGGGTCATCGAATCGCGGGCGCTGATGAGCTTCATGCCGGAGCTGTCGAAACGCGTGCTCGGCGAGAGCCTCAAACTTTCCAATATCGAAACCCGCTGGTGCGGCCGCGAAAAGGAACGCAGACAGATTATCGACGCCTTGAGCGAATTCGCCATCAGCGGCGCGTTTGCCGACCGGCTTCCCGGATTTGACGAACGGCGCGAGGCGCTCGGCCATGCGCTCGCCGGCAAGGAGCGCGCGCGACTGATCGACGCCATAAATCAGCGCGGCGTCGACTACGTCGCTCAGGAGCCGACAAAGTTCTCCACGACTCCAACCTGGATCGACGGCCGGCTGTCGCCAAGGCCTTTTGTATTGCGTGTCTTCGCCGCCGCGACGGCGAACGGATGGACCGTGATGCCTGGCGGCTTTTGCCGCATCTCCAACCAGCCCGATGTGCGCGCCGTCTCGATGGACGCCGGCGCGCAGTCGAGCGACGTCTGGGTGCTGACGAGCTGTCCGATCAAATGGTCGACGCTGCTGCCATCCGACGAGAACCCGCCGATCGTGCGCGCGCTCGGCAATCTGCCGAGTCGCGCCGCCGATAATCTCTTCTGGATGGGCCGCTATCTTGAGCGCGCCGAAGCGACATTGCGAATCGTGCGGACCTTGGCCGCGCGACTGGCCCAACTGCAGCACATCGAACGCCACGGGCGCCAGTCGATCGAACGGCTCGCGCGCTTGCTGATCGCCTGGGGCGCCGCCCCGGAAAACATGCCGGACATGAATCCGACCCAGATCGCATGGGCGGCGGCCGCCGACGCCGACGCTTACGGTTCGGCGCTGTCGGTCGTGCGTAATGCAAGACGCGCGGCGGCGATCGTGCGCGAGCGCATGTCCCATGATGTCTGGCAGCTTATCGGGCGAATCGAAATGCGTGTGACGCGCGCGGGCGCGCGCGCCATTACCGAGCCCGAAACGCTGGAAATCATCGAGCGTTCGCTGCATACATTGGCGGCTTTGTCTGGATTGATAGACGAAAATTTCAATCGGGTCGCCGGCTGGAGCTTTATTGATCTTGGCCGAAGGATTGAGCGCGCCATCGGGACCTGCCGCTTCGCGCGACAACTCGCGGGCGACGAGGCGACGGTCGAAACGCTGGATGCGTTGCTCGATCTTCTCGATTCGCAGATCGCCTATCGCTCCCGCTACATCGCCGGCGCGGCGCTCGCGCCCGTCCTCGACATGGCGATACTCGATCCGTTCAATCCGCGATCGGTCGCCTTCCAGACGATGCGCATCGACGAACATCTCGTGGCGCTGCCGAGCCTGCGCGCTGACGGAGTCATGGAGCCGCCGCGGCGCGTCTCCGTCAAACTGCGCGCCGAACTCGAATCGGAGGATGCGCGCCATTTGGACGCGTCGATCATTCTCGCGTTCGAGCAACGCCTGATGTCTCTCGCCGACAAAATCGCCGAGCGCTATTTCACGCATGGCGCCGAAGGCGAAGCAAACTCGCAGCCGTCGCGTATCGCGTGATTTACGATATCGCCCACCAGACGACCTACAAATATGACGCGCCCGTCGCCTCGGCGCGCTGCGCCATGCGTCTGCTGCCGCGTGGCGATCGCGGCCAAACCGTCCTCTCCAGTCATATCGAGCTGTCGCCGTCGGCCGAATTCATCAGCGACCGGACCGACTTTCACGGAAATCGCGTTTGCGAAGCGCGCATCCTCAAGCCCCACACGAAGCTGCGGATCGCCCTTGCGGCGCGCGTCGACGTGGACCGGACGCCGCCCCCCGCTCCGGCCCTGACGCCGGCATGGGAAATCGTCAGAAACGCGGCCTATGCGTCGACCTCGCTCGCGGCCTCCTCTCCCGCCCATTACATCTATGCGAGCCGCCATGCGCCGCTGTTCGACGCCGCGACGCGCTACGCGCGAGAAAGCTTTTCGCCCGGACGGCCCATTCTCGAAGGCGCCATTGAACTGACGAACCGCATCCACGCCGATTTTGCCTATGATCCAGATGCGACGCATATTGCGACGCCCATCGTGCAGGCGTTCGAAAGCCGCCGCGGCGTCTGCCAGGATTTCGCGCATATCATGATCGCCGCCTTGCGCGGCCTCGGCTTGGCGGCGTCCTATGTCAGCGGCTATCTTCGAACCTATGCGGCGCCTGGCCAGGCGCGGCTGGAAGGCGCCGATTCAACCCATGCGTGGGTCTCGGTCTGGTGCGGACCAGAATTTGGATTCATCGACCTTGATCCGACGAACGCCATGGCGGTCGGTAACGATCATATCGCGATCGCGATCGGGCGCGACTATGCTGACGTCTCGCCGATCGACGGCGTGATTCTGGGCGCCGGCAATCAAGACTTGGACGTGAGCGTCGATGTGAAGGAAGCCGTGATTTAGAAATTCGTTTGAACGGCTCCGATGTCGTTTCCGACGCGCGAAGCGCGATCATGAATCAAGAGCAAAACCAGCGTTCTCGGATTGTCGTTTCGACGGCGCGCCATTTCTTGTCACGATGCGCTTTGGAATATTCATCACTCCGTCGGCGACGAGCATTCGGACTCCAAAGCCGCATCCTGCGAGTGTCGCAAATCGCTTTGCCGATGAGCGTCGCGCTTACATCCAAGTTGCGATCCACAAAATCTGCATAACTATTTGATTTTTATGATGGTGGGCGGCACAGGGATTGAACCTGTGACCCCTCCCGTGTGAAGGGAGTGCTCTCCCGCTGAGCTAGCCGCCCGTCGCCATCGGCGATCGATCCTC
>JACOWC010000012.1 GCA_016177005.1 Methylocystis sp. | reverse complement strand
CGCGTATGGCGCGGATTTCTTCCGCGCTCGCGCCAAGCGCGCGCATGGCGGCGGCGTGACCTTTGTCGTTTGCGCAAACAAGCTCCCGCCAACGCGACCAGAGCGGCGATGCGCCGATCAGATCGCGGATTTGTTCGATCGAACTTGGCATGCCGGCGCCGGCGCGTTCGCCATGATGATCGACAATAACCAGCCTCTCACGGTCGACATCGTCGTGAAGATCGTCAACAAGCTCGATGAGAACAGGCGTCTCGTTCCTCGCCAGCGCGGCGATAATCTCGTCCCGCCAAACGCTGGCGCGCGCGCCCCAGGCGAGCTTCGCGTCGCAAATGCGATCGCTATATCCGGCGTCATGCAGCAGCCGGGCAATTTCGATCATTTCGAGGTCTTGGCCGCCGAGAAAAAATCGGAAATGATGCGCCGGCTTATTTTCAGGACTGTTCATCATGGCGCTTTCTCATGAAATCAATATCCGAGCGTTTCGGCAGATATTGTTTTTGCCGCTGACCCTCTCTCCCGCGGCCGATGACGAAGGGAGCGTATCCGAAGCCGTCGCCAAGGTCGCCGGTTCTCTCACGCAAGGCGCCGCGCCAGAATGGGAAGAGCGAGGCGACTTGCTTGCATATCTCGACTCCGCTGACGACCCTTACGCTTATGCCGAGTTCGTCTATTTCCATCCTTATATCCAGACGTTTCTCTATAACCAGAGCCGCGACCGCGCGCCGCGCGCGATGCGGCTCTTTTGTCGGAGCGAACCGGGCGCGTTCGACATCGATTTCATCGTCAACGGCGATCGAGTCTCGATGCGCCTGCCGATCGAGCGATTGCATCTCTATCTCTTCGAACTCGGCGTCGCGATTCTCGTTGTCGAAGTCGATGCGGGCGAATGCCCCACGGTCCGAGCCAAGGATGGCCGCGACATAGCGCTTACGCTGGCGCATATTCTCGCCTTGCAGAACGCGTTGAGGCGCATCTATCCGCCCTATTTCGATCCAGAAAGGAACCTTGCGACGAAGCCGCCCGAGCCGCTGCCGGAATATCCCGCCGCGTTGCGCTGGTCGCAGGCTCCCGCGCTGAGGCCCATCGGTCACCGAACCTGGATTCGATGGGTGAAACGCCGCCGCGTCAATCCTCTCGACCGGGTCTGGCTGCGCATCCTTCGGCCGCTAAACGTCGAAACGCGCAAGGACGACCGGTCGCGGCGCTGGCGTCAGATCATCGACGAACGCCTGCCGTCAATGGCGTTCTTGGCCGTCGACCACCCATGCGAAATCGGTCGCGGCGATTTCGTGCGGCTGTGTTTCGTGGATGGCCCCGGCGAGGGCGACTTCCCCCGTTCGGAACGCTATCTTGAGGATTTCGAGCGCAAATATTGTTACGACGCCTTTTGGCATTACGGCACGCGCTACATGTTCTCCGGCTATTCGATGATCGCATTCGGCCAGGGAAATCCCGATAATCCGAACGATTTTTTCTGCCACACGATCGGACGGAACTTCCGTCGCCATTATTTCCAGATGGGGCTGCTCATTCAGTTCCAGTTCGCGGCGCTGCTCGCCTTTTCGCATCGCGTGTCGGAGGCGACGCGGCTGAAGCCGGAAAAAGGCGACGACTGGTTTCGCGCCGAGTTGCAACTGATCGAGGAGGATTTTCTAACCTTCGAGCAGCGCTACTGGTTCACGCAAATATCGAACCAGATGCAGGCGCGCGAAATGTATGATTTGTGGCTGGAGCGCACCGGCGTGCGCAAGATTTATGAGGAAGTCCGCGATCAGGTTCGCGCCGCCAATGATTTTCTCGACGCGCGCGCCCAGCAGCGGCAGGTGGCGGCGGCGGAGCGCCTGTCCATTGTCGCGACCTATGGCGTGGTCGCCGGCCTCGCCATCGGCGCGCTCGGCATGAATGTGCTCGCCAGTTCCGACTTCCTGGCCTCGTTCGGCGTGCCGAAGGACGCGGCGCCGTTCGACCGCGCGCCGTTCGACCGCGCGCATGCCGCGCTTCTCTTCTCCCATCTCGCCGTCTTCGCCGCCGTGCTGGGACTGGCCATGGGCTTCGCGCGCTGGGCGCTGGACGCCCACCGTCCCGCCGCCGCGACGGCCCGCAAGGGCCAGGAAGACGGGACGACGGCCCGGCTGAAAAAGCATGATCCCTGTTTGTTCCAATTCCACGGAAAAATTTTGTTGGGAGCGCTGGAGATGCCGGGCGCAAAGGTCGATTGACGTTGAGGAATTTGGCTGACAGTCTGACGACCTTCCGCGACATGCAGCGGATTGAGACCTTGGCAATGCCGTACGCCTGCTTGATGTCGTTGCCGGCGTCTGACGGCCTTCCGCGACACGCAGCGGATCGCCTGTCATTCCCGCGAAAGCGGGAATCCAGGGCCACAACCCGAGTCTTTGGGAGCGGCCCTGGATTCCCGGTCGCGCTGCGCGCGCCGGGAATGACAACGGCCTCGAAAGGCGCGCCGGGAATGTCTGACGATCTTCCGCGACATGCAGCGGATTGAGACTTGGTCCATGCGTCCTTGGCGCGGGCGCGATGCGTCTGACGACCTTCCGCGACATGCGGCGGATTGAGACGCACCGCAACCGTAAGGCGACGTGGCGAAACAAGTGAATCGTTCGAACGCGTTTCCCCCTCTCCCCGCAAGCGGGGAGAGGGGGAAACGCGTCATGATTGGCGTACCGCGCGTTGCCTAAGAGGGTCTGACGACCTTCCGCGACATGCAGCGGATCAAGACCCGAAGTTCTGGATGGTCTGCGCCGTCTGGTCGGCCATCGAGCTTCCGCCGCGCTGGCCGCGGCGGCGCCTGTCACTTACCAAAGTCAAGGCTCCGAATCCAGGTTAACGAGGCGTCATCTCACCGCGTCATGGCCGCGCTTGTCGCGGCCATCCACGCGACGACGCGATCCAAATGTCTGAACATGAGCCGAACGTGCCGTCTCCGCGATACGTTTCGCGATTGTCCGGCGTGGATGCCCGCGACAAGCGCGGGCATGACGGCTGAAAGTAAGCTGAAATTAACCCGAGTTCGAAGCCCTGACTCCGAAGTCGCCATCTCTTGCGCGATCGCCCGCTGAGTGTTTGAATGTCGGCGCTTTCAAGGGCGAGGGCGCGATTTTGCCTGAATTCATTTTGCGCATGGAAGGCGTCGATTTCGGCGCCACCGTCATGGACACCCATAATCTCTCCGCCTTTCGCGGCGGCTCGCTCGCGCTGCTCGCCGCGCCGAAGGCCGTGCGCGAATTCCTCGACGCCGCGGTCATCGAAACGATTTTTGAAGGCGCCTCGCAGGGCGCCTGGGTCGTCAAGGCGGACGATCCGGCGGCCGCTAAAAAATTGTGCGATCGAGTCCGTACGCGTTTGAAAGAAGGCGGCGCCAAAGAAACGGCGGAAGCCGTCTATCCGCATCTCTCCTTTGTCGTCGACGTCGCCGAGGGAAGCGATTACGGCGCGCTGATCAGGGTCGAGGCGAAAAACCGCGCCCGCCAGTTTTTGTGCGCGAACTGGACGCCGCCGGATTTCGAGCCGCTGGCGAGCGGGCTTTCACGACAAGCTCGACCGAATGCGTCCCGCGCCGCCCGATTGTTTCATCGACGATCAAAAGGCTTCGGGCGGCAACCCCGTGTCCCGTTCGTTCAAAGCAAGATTCGATTTCGGCAAGGAACAGCGGCAAGCCTTCTATCGTGAGCAGGCGGGCGAAGACAAAGCGAAAGGCCTCGATTTCGCGCGTTCCTTCGAGGACATCATCGACGAGGCGCCAGAGAGGCTTCCGGCCTCCATATCCGGCAAGATCGCGGTCTTCTATGCCGACGGCAACGATTTCGGCAAAATCCGCGCGAAAGCCCGGACCATCGACGGCGTCAAGGATTTCTCCGCCAAACTACGCGACCATCAATAGCGGCTCCTCGGCGACATTCTCGACTGGCTGCGCGACGGCGCGAGCGGCGACAAGTGGGAAGCATATGTCCAATTTCCGCGCCGCTTCGACAAAAGGAGCGAGTGGCCGCTGCGTTTCGAAACATTGTTGTGGGGCGGCGACGAACTCACCTTCGTCATGCCCGCCTGGCTCGGTCTGGAATTCGCCGGAAAATTCTTCGAGTGGGTCGAGGACTGGACGGCGCCGTCGGGCGCCCCGCTCACCTTCGGCGCCGGCCTCGTCTTCTGTCACGAGAAGACGCCGATCCGGCAGGCGCGCAAAATGGCGGAGTTGCTCGCCGAGGACGGCAAGGAGACGCTCGACGATCCGCGCAACATTCTTCAAATCGAGGCTTTCGAAAGCGTCGCCATGCCGGAATGTGAAGGCGGCCTCAAGGCGTATCGCGACGCGATGTATCGTTTCGAAGGCTCGGCGCCGGATGATTGGCGCAAGCAGCGCGCCAAATGGTTGACGTTCGTATTTGAAAAAGGCGTTTCGGCTTTTTCTCGCTTGCGCGAGGTGAAATCCGGCGAGGACGGGCTGCCGCGCGCGCAGCTCTATCGCCTGTTGCGCTTGGCGGACAAAAAACAGAAGAACGGTTTTTATCCGGCGCTGGGTTTCGATGACGATACGCTCAGAGACGAAGCGCGGGAATATTTCAGGCGCATCGGCGTGAAGGATAAGGATAAACGCGAGGCGCGCGTGAACGCCCTAATCGTTCTCGCCGGCGCCGCGCCGCTCGCCTATTCGCTCGCCGTCGTCTCGCATCTATGGGACTATCTCGACCCACTTACGGAAGTCGAAGCCGGCGTGACGGAAGCCGCCGCATGAGCGCGATCGCGCGATTTTCGGTGGCCATGACGCTGCGCGCGCCCTTCATGTTTCAGGGCCTTGCAAATGCGCGGCTTGGCGCGGACGCCGCCTATCTGCGCGCCGAGCGAAGCGACGATCCGGTCATTCCGGCCGATCAGGTGAAAGGCGTGCTGAGCGCCGCCTGTTACACGCTGGCGATGAACAAAAAGAATGTCGCGCCGCTCGATCTCGTGCATCGTCTCTTCAGCGAAGAGTCGCTTAAAGGAACCGATGACGCGCCCAAGCGGGGCCTGTTGATTTTCTCCGATCTGCGCGCGGCCGAAGATCGGGACGCCGGAACGACGACGCGCATCGAGATCGACGACGAAACCGGCGCGGTCAAAAGCGGCGCGCTGCAAGTGGTGGAATTGGCGGCGCCCTTCGGCCGCGAAACGCTGTTCTCGGGCGAGATCGCCTTGCTCGCGCGCGACGTGGAAATCGACGCCGTCGCCGCGCTGCTCGACCGGGCGATAAAACTCGCGCCCGCCCCGCGCCTGGCGCGTCGTCGTCGATTTCGACGCCGTCGCCGAGGATCGGCGCGGCGCGCTTGCGGCGTTGTTCGATAATGGAATTTTCGGCGTCGGCCGCACCGGCGCGACGGCGACGTTCGAACCGCTGGGCGCGGCGATCGACGTGACCGGCTTAGGGAAAATTCGGCTCGACGACCCGCCCCTTGCGGAGTCGCTGCCAAGCCACGCCGACCTTTATGCGATAACGCTGATCACGCCCGCGCTCATGACCGATCCGCGCCGCATCGAGGCGGAGCCTATCGAAGAGCAATACGAAGCCCTCATCGCCAGACAGACTGGCGGAGAATTGGCCTGCGCCTTCACCAGCCGCCGCCTCGCCGGCGGCTATATCGCGACGCGGCGCCGGCCTTACGGAAAAGACGCCTTCTACCCCTTCGTGCTGACGGAGCCGGGTTCGGTGTTTCTCGTCAGGAACGGCGAGCCGTCCAAACTCAAAGAAATCGCCAGATGGGGTTTCTTTCCAGTCGCGCTGACCGGCGTCGATGAGCTGACGTGGCGCAACTGTCCCTATGTTCGCGAGAACGGCTATGGCGAGGCGGCGTTCTCGCTCGTCGACCATATTGGCCTGGGGAAGCGCGGTCGTGGCTAAGGCGCGCGAAAAGGAAAAGGCGTCGCCCCTTTTCGGTCGGCGTTACGAAATCCTCGGCGAATTGGCGGTTCTCTCGCCGCTGCATGTCGGCGACGGCGAAGGCAGCAAGATCGCCGGCGTCGGCGGCCGCGCCGGCGCCAATAGCGAATTGCCGGAGGTTGCGCGCGTCGTCGTCGATTGCGACGGACGGCCTTATCTTCCCGCGACGACTCTCAAGGGATTGTTGCGGCGGATCGGCGAAACGACGGCGCAGGCGGATGCGCTCGATCTCTTTGGCGACGTCAAAAGCAAAGAGGGCGGCGTCATGGGCGCACTGCTGCCGCGCGGCGCGCGCATGATCGCGCCCGGAGCGACGGCCGGCTACCCTTATGTCGAGGCGACGAAAAAGGCCGGCGCCGCGCTTCCCGAGGGCGTGTTCGTCGCCGCGCGCACGGCGATCGATCCGTTCTCCGGCGTCGCCGCCGACGGGAAGCTTTTCTTTCAGCAGACCGTCGCGCCCGGCGCCCGCTTCGAACTGCGCCTGACCCTGATCGCCGGCGAAGATGCGCGGCGCGCGGCGAAGCGTCTAGACGAGATGATCGCGATTTTGTGCGTCTTGGGAGCGCCGGAGGGCGTCGTCTGCGGGCGCGGCAAAGCTGATGGCGCCGGGCGGCTGCGACTCGACCTCACAAGCCTGCGCATCTACGAAAAAACCATTGGCGAAGACGGCGCGCTACATTCCGAACGCGTAACGCCGTCACCCGCGCGCGCCTCGCGCACGTCAACAAGAACCATCGTTACGGCGTGCGCGACTTCACGCATCCCTTGTTCAAAGAAGGACAGGGCGCCGGCGCGCAACGGCTCGCCTGGGACAATCTGCGCGCCGGCTGCCTGCGTAAATCCGAGGCGACGAAAGAGGATAAGGCGCGCGGGCTTAGCGACTATGTGTTGACGCCCTGCGACAAGAAAATCATTCGCATTCGGGCGCTGCCGAAATCCCTGAATGGCGGGCGCCCGACGGACAATGGCGAATGGCATAAAGACTGGCTGCAAACGAAATTGCCCGACCGTTATCGGGACGCTGGCTATGCCGATCCGAAGGACAAAAACCCATTCGATTTCGAAACCAGCGTGAAAACATCTTTCATGCGCGATCCGCGGGCGCGGCAAAACGATCCCGCGCACAAGGATCAAGTCGTTCCATCCGGCGCAAGCGGCGGCATGGAGGGCTGGTTCGTTTTTTCCGCGCATTCGCCGACGGCAAAGAGGATCGCCGCGAACAAGCTCGACGACGAGGAGCGCGCGCTTGGTCCGGGCAACCAGAAAACGCGCGAATATGTTTTCCTCGACCGCGCCGACGCGCAGGGCGTGCGCCTGTCGCAGGCGGCGTTCGAGGAATTCGAGCGCATCAATTCGAAACCCGGCAAAACGGCGCTCAAGCCTGACGGCTCCTACGCCGTGCTGGCGCCGACGCTCGAAGCGGGACGGCGCATACCGGTCTTTTTTGTCGGCGATCCGTCGCCGCAAGCGAGAGACCCTGACTTCGCGATGGGCCTCACGCGGCTTTTTAAACTGCCGCACGCTAACAGCGTCGGCGACGTATTGCTGCGTCAGCCGCGCCACAAGCTCGATGTCGACAATCCGGACATGGTCGAAGCGCTGTTCGGCTATGTCTATGATGATCACGATCTCGACCGCGACGCGAAAACGGACAGCCGCGACGCGCCGTCGGAGGTCGCGCGCAAGGGGCGCGTGTCTTTCGGCTTCGCGCGCCTGTCGCGAGAGACGCCGGCGCGGGAGACATCCGTCGTCACGACCATCGCCATGGCGCCCCGCGCCTCATACGCGCCCTTTTATTTGCGCGGACCGATCAAGGACTGGACGGACGAGGCGACAAATGGCCGTAAAGGGGACGCGCGCCTCGCCGGCCGCAAGCGCTATTTTCCGCGTTTTCCGTCCGGCGCGCGGGCGGGCGGGGAGGACGCAATCCGCGCGACGTTGCAGCGGCGCGACAACGCCGACGCCAAGGATTCGCGCTCGCAATTGCGCCTGCTGGCTCCCAGGCAAAAAGGCGGCGAACTGGTTTTTTGCGGAACCATCCGGCTGCGCAACGTCCTGGCGGAAGAAATCGGCGCGCTGCTCTGGACGCTGACCTTTGGCGGCGACGCGAGCAAGCGCCACATGATCGGCCGGGCAAAAAACGCCGGGGCCGGTCAGGCGCGGGTCACGGTGGTTGGTCATTCGTTGAAGACAAACAGAGCCAACGAAGGCGGCGCAGAAAATATTGTCGGCGATCTCGCGTTCTTTATTGAAAAATTTGAAGAACATATGCGCAAGAGCGACGCGCGTTGGCCGGATGTCGCTGACATCAAGGAATTCCTTGGCGTTAGTGATCCAGCACTCGGGGCCAAGCTTGTCGAAGATGGGAAGGCGGAGTTTCTTGGTACGGGCTTAAACATGCCCGCCGCCCATCGTGATCTGCGAACAAAGGTTCAGGCAAGCGCGAAAATGGATCCCAGCAGTGATGCTCCGGAGCGGCTGTTGGAAACGCCGATCAGTAGGCGCTTCGAGCAATCTAATGCGGGTTTGGGAGCGCGATCCGTCGACTGAAGTCAATCTAGCTGACTGCCGCAGCCCGATCGCCGCGCTGCTCGACTCGCCCGTCCACATCGTCGATCCCGCGCGGCTCGCCCAGAGCTGGTTCCGTTGCGTCGCGACATGGCGGCTGCGCGGGCTTGCGCCGTTTGCGACGGACGCAGGCCTGCCGGGACGCATTCGCGGCGCGTTCGGCGCCCGTCTCGCGGCCGGCGCGTCGGCCGAGGCGCTGCATGATCATCCTTGTTCCTTCTCGCCGCCCTGCGCCTTCGAGGCGCTATGGAGGAAGCAAGGCCGGATGAGCGCTGGCTTCGACCACGCCAGTCCCTGGGTGATCGGCGTCGATCCGCATCGCGGCGATCTCGATGCGACGCTCACTTTGTTCGGCTTCGCCAACGAATGGCTCACGGCGGCGCTCGAAGCGATGACGGCGGCGCTTGTTCACGACGTCGATTGGGCCGGACAAACCCGCCTTTTTGTCCCGCGCATCGAAATTCTCAGGCGTCACGTCACGGAAATCGAAGGCGTCGCGCTTCCGCCGCCATGTGGCGCCTTGCGCCTCGTTTTTCTTTCGCCGCTCGCGCTCACCGGCGCCGATCCGCGCGAGCGGCCGGCGAGTTTGATCACCGGGCTCGGCCAACGCCTGGAAGCTTTGGCCCGTTGGCACGACGCGACGCTCGACGGCGCCTTCGATCGCGTCATGCTGGCGCCGATCGCGAAAGCGCTCGAATTTTCCTTTCAGGAAAGCGAAATCGTTTCTTGGACGCGGGGTTCGCGAAAGCAGGACCGCGCCATCCCGATGCGCGGATTGACCGGCGCGATGGAGATCGCAGGCGCCGAGACGCAAGGCGTCACAGTCCGCGCCCTACTTGCGCTCGGAGCGACATGCCATATGGGCGCCGACGCCGCGTTTGGTTGCGGCAGATACGCGCTTGTCGAAACGGGTTGAAGGGGAACATTGAATGATGGACGGATTCTTCGGGACCGTCAAATTAACCCGAGGGTCGAATGCAACCACCACGTCCTTTGCGCTCAGACCTTCGCATAGGGTTTTGCATAGTGCGGAAGTGTCGAGGGTGGATTCCATTGCTATGAATGACGTAGTTTCTGGCCAATATCCTCCCGCGCGCGCCTTTTCGATATTTTCCATCAAGGGCTCGTATCGGTTTTCGTATGACATTCTGTCTGCGGCGCCATCAGCGATGCGGAAGGAGATGAAGTAGTACGACAAGACAAATCCTCTTAGTTGTAAAATTCCCGCGCACAACTATCCGATTCGCATGGTCGTCGAACACACAATGGTCGCCGATTTCCTATTGTGCGGCATGGTTAATAGATATATTCCTATCCATTAGGAAATTCTTCCGAGTCGCGGCCAGCCCATGCCTGACATCCTCACCCATGCCCAGATCTGGGCGGCGATCGACGCGCTCGGCGAGCGATATGGTCTGACGCCGTCGGGCCTCGCCCGCAAGGCCGGCCTCGATCCGACGACCTTCAATCGCTCCAAGCGCGAGACGGCGAGCGGGCGCCAGCGCTGGCCGTCGACCGAATCGATCGCCAAGGTGCTGGCGGCGACCGGCGCCGGGCTCGATGAATTCATGTCGCTGGTGACGGCGAATAGCGCCGCCGGCCGGCTGCGCCACACCCGGCCGCTGATCGGACTGGCGCAGGCCGGCGTCGGCGGCTTTTTCGACGACGCGGGCTTCGCCACCGGCGCGGGCTGGGACGAGATCGACGTGCTCGCCGGGGCCGACGAGCATTCCTATGCGCTGGAGATTTCCGGCGACTCGATGGCGCCGCTCTATCGCGACGGCGATGTGGTGATCGTCTCGCCCGCCGCGCCGGTGCGGCGCGGCGACCGGGTCGTCGTCAAGACCACCTCGGGCGAGATCATGGCCAAGGAGCTGAAGCGCGAGACGGCGCGAACCATCGAACTGCGCTCGGTCAATCCCGCCTATCCCGACCGGACGATTTCTCGCGACGAGGTGAGCTGGATGGCCCGCATCCTGTGGGCGAGCCAGTGATACGAATTCCGGCCGATCTGCTCGGCTGTCATTCCCGACGCGCGCAACGCGCGCGATCGGGAATCCTGAGCAAAACCAGCATTTCCGCATCGGCCCTGGATTCCCGGTCAGGCCTTCGGCCTGCCGGGAATGACAAGGGTCCAAGCGAACGGATCAGCCGGAATCCATATGACATGTGACGCTTGGTCGCCTCTGGCCGCCTCTCGCCCCGCGCGGATATAGCTGTGTTATAAGGCTCGACCTTTCACGTCCGCTTCCATCCAGGTGACCGCCGCATGCGTCTTACGTTGATCGCCTCTCTTGTCGCGCTCCTTTTCGGCGGCCCGGCGCTCGCCGACGCCGGCCTCAGAGATCGGGCGAAGGAATTGTTCCAGCCGATTCCCTCAACTCCGCCGGCGATTCCCGGAGAGACGGCGACGCCGCAAAAACTCGCGCTCGGCAAGATGCTCTATTTCGAGCCGCGGCTGTCCGAAACCCGCGACGTGAGCTGCGCCGACTGCCACAATCTCAGCATGGGCGGCGTCGACGGCGGCAAGCTCTCGGGCGGCCATAATGCGCAACTCGCCGGCCGCGAAGTGCTCACGGTGATGAACGCCATTTTCAACAAGTCCCAATATTGGGACGGGCGGGCCGCCAATCTTGCCGATCAGGTGGTCAATTCGGTGATGGCCAATCCCAAGGCGATGCTGAAAACGCGCGGCGGCCCGATGCCGATCAATCCGACCGAACACGCGGCGGCGAAACAGCGCGCGGTCGAGCAATTCAAGGCAATCCCGGGCTATGTCGCGGCCTTCAAACAGGCCTTTCCCGAAGCGAGCGATCCCGTCGCCTATGACAACATCGGCCACGCCATCGCGCTCTTCGAGGCGACGCTGATCACGCCGGATTCGCCGTTCGACCGCTGGCTCAAGGGCGACGATCAGGCCCTCGCCGACGCGCAGAAGGACGGACTGAAGCTCTTTATCGAGAAGGGCTGCGCAACCTGCCATAACGGCGTCAATGTCGGCGGCGGCATGTATGCGCGTTTCGGCGTCGTCAAACAGCCGGCGCCGGAATATCTGCCGCCGGACGACTGGGGCCGCTTCGCGGTCACCAAGGCGATCGCCGACAAATACGCCTTCAAGGTTCCCTCGCTGCGCAATGTCGAACTGACGGCGCCCTATTTCCACACCGGCGCGACATTCGATCTGAAGAAGGCTGTCGCGGTGATGGGCGAGAGCCAGCTCGGCGTCGCGCTCAGCGCGGATGAGACCGACAAGATCGTCGCGTTCCTCAATTCGCTGACCGGGCGCCAGCCCGAGGTCGTCCTGCCGATTCTGCCGCCGCGCACCGCGCCGCCGGTCACCCAGGCGCAGTGACGGGTTAAGCCGCGGCGTTCGCAGTCCAGCGCAACACCGGCTTCCTCGCCGCCAGCGTTTCGTCGACGCGCCGGCGTGGCGCGAGCCGCGGGGCCTGGGTGAAGCGCGTCATGTCTCCAGCCTTGGCGCTGTGCGCAAGATCGCGCAACGTCGCGATGAAGAGATCGAGCGAGGCTTTCGATTCCGATTCCGTCGGCTCGATGAGCATGGCGCCGTGGGCGACCAGAGGAAAGTAGATCGTCATCGGATGATAGCCTTCGTCGATCATCGCCTTGGCGAAATCGAGCGTCGTCACCCCGGTTCCGCGCAGCCAGGCGTCATCGAACAAAACCTCATGCATGCAGATGCGGTCGCCGAACGGTTGAGTCATCACGTCGCGCAAGGACGCGCGGACATAGTTCGCCGCGAGCACGGCGTCTTTCGAGGCCTGCGCAAGCCCGTCTGCGCCATGCGCGAACATATAGGCGAGCGCCCGAACGAACATGCCCATCTGACCGTGAAAGGCGGTCAGTCGGCCAAAGCTTTGCGCGCCCTCGGCATCTTCGACGAGCTCCAATGAGTCGCCGTTGCGGCGGATGAACGGCGCCGGCGCGAAGGGCGCGAGACGTTCCGACAGAACGACCGGCCCGGCCCCCGGCCCGCCGCCGCCATGCGGCGTCGAGAAGGTCTTGTGCAGATTGATGTGCATGGCGTCGACGCCGAAGTCGCCCGGCCGCGCGACGCCGGCGATGGCGTTGAAATTCGCGCCGTCGCAATAGAAATAGCCGCCGGCCGCGTGGATCGCGTCGGAGATCTCGACGATCTCGCGTTCGAACAGTCCGCAGGTATTCGGATTGGTCAACATGATCGCGGCAACGTCATCGCCGAGCGCGTCCCTGACCGCCTGCGCCCGCACTGTTCCGTCAGCCGCCGCCGGGACGACGCGAACCGAAAAGCCGAGCAGCGCCGCCGTCGCCGGATTAGTGCCGTGCGCGGATTGCGGGATGAGCACGACCTTGCGCGTCGCGCTTTCGCCCCTGGCGGCGATCGCGCTCTTGATCGCCATCATGCCGCAGAGTTCGCCATGCGCGCCGGCCTTCGGCGACAGCGCCACCGCCTGCATATGGGTGAGCGTCATCAGCCAGTCGGCGAGAGTCTGCATCAGCTCCAGCGCGCCTTGCGCGGTCGATTGCGGCTGCAGCGGATGAAGATCGGCGAAGCCTTCATAGCGCGCGATCTTCTCATTGCTGCGCGGATTGTGCTTCATCGTGCAGGAGCCGAGCGGATAGAGCCCGGCGTCGATCGAATAATTCTTGCGCGACAGACGCACGTAATGGCGCATCGTCTCCGGCTCGGTGAGGCCCGGCAAACCGATCGGCGTCTTGCGCTCCAGCGCGCCGAGTCGAGTCGCAACCGGCGCCGGCGCTTCGACATCGACGCCGGTCGCGTCGAGGCGGCCGATCTCGAAGAGGAGCGGCTCCTCCTGATCGAGCCCGCGATTGCCGGTGAAGGTCGCGGGAATTTTGTCGTCGTCGAGCAGTTCGACGACTGCGGGTCTGTCGAGCATCAGAGCGACTCCTTCAGCGCCGCGACGAATTCGTCGCGATCTTCATCCGTATTGACTTCGGTGCTGGCGACGATGAGGAGATCGTCGAGGCCGGCGTTCGGCAAAAGCCGCGAGACCGGAACGCCGGCAAGCACGCCCCGCGCCGCCATTATCTCGACGAACGCGGCGGCGTCGCCTTCGACGCGAAGCGTAAACTCGTTGAAGAAGCTCTCGTTGAGAACCGCGACCTTTGGAATGTCGGCGAGCATCTGCGCCAGCACAACCGCGTTGACGTGATTGACGCGCGCGAGGCGCGTGAGCCCCTCTTCGCCGAGCAAGGTCAGATGAATGGTGAAGGCGAGCGCGCACAGGCCGGAATTGGTGCAGATGTTGGAGGTCGCCTTGTCACGCCTAATGTGCTGCTCGCGGGTCGACAGCGTCAGCACATAGGAGCGCCTGCCGTCGGCGTCGACGCTTTCGCCGGCGAGTCTGCCGGGCATCTGCCGCAAGAATTCATGCCGCGTGGCGAAGAGGCCGACATAAGGCCCGCCGAAATTGAGCGCATTGCCGATCGACTGGCCTTCGCCGACGACGATGTCGGCGCCCATTGCGCCCGGCGATTTGAGAACGCCGAGCGACACGGCTTCAGTAAAGACGGCGACAAGAAGCGCGCCGTTTCTGTGACAGGCTTCCGCAATCTTCGTCAGATCGTGCAAATTGCCGAAGACGTCGGGCGTCTGCACGACGACGCAGGAGAGCGTGTCGTCGATGCGCGCGACGAGATCTTCGACGCCGCGAACGTCGGGCGCCATCGCCTCGACTTCGTCTTCGGCGAGGCGCGAGATGGTGCGGACGACTTCGGCGTAATGGGGATGCAGTCCGCCCGAGAGAAGCGCCTTGCGTCGCTTGGTCAGGCGATGCGCCATCAGCACGGCCTCGGCGGTCGCCGTCGAGCCGTCATACATCGAGGCGTTGGCGACCTCCATGCCCGTCAAGAGAGCGACTTGAGTCTGGAACTCGAAGAGATATTGCAGCGTGCCCTGTGAGATTTCGGGCTGATAGGGCGTGTAGCTCGTCAAGAATTCCGAGCGTTGAATGAGATGATCGACGCTTGCGGGAATGTGATGCTTATAGGCGCCGGCGCCGACGAAGAAGGGCGCGCACGACGCGGGAAGATTGCGCGCCGCGAGGCGCGAGAAGAAGCGCTCGACGTCGAGCTCCGACTTGCCCTTCGGCAGATCGAGCGGCTTTCTGAGCAGCGTCGCGGGCGGCGCGTCGGCGTAGAGCGCTTCGATCGAGGGAACGCCGATCGTCGCGAGCATCGCGCGTCTATCGGCCTCGGACAGCGGATGATAGCGCATCGTCTGGTCCTTGCGGTTAAAGCGTCTTGAGGAAACCTGAATAGGCGGCGTCGTCCATGAGCGACGCGCATTCGCCAGGATCGCCGACCCGCAGCTTGACGAGCCAGCCGCGTCCGAGCGGATCGTCGTTGACGAGCGCCGGCGTTTCGCCAAGCTCGGAATTGACCTCGACGACTTCGCCGCTGACCGGCGAATAGACTTCGCTCGCCGCCTTCACGCTTTCGATGACGGCGATCTCTTTGCCCTTCGCGACCTTCCTGCCGACATCGGGCAATTCGATGAAGACGATGTCGCCAAGTTGAGACTGGGCGTAATCCGATATGCCCAGCGTCGCGACGTCGCCGTCGAGAGCGACATATTCATGGTCCTTCGAGTAGCGGAGATCGCTCATCTCGCGTCCTTTCCAGCCGGCTTGAAATAGCGATGCGCGACGAAGGGCAGAGACGCTGCCGAAACGTCGACGCGCTTGTCGCGCAGCGTCGCCGATAGCGTCGCGCCGACGTTCGCGTAAGTGATGGCGACATAGCCCATGGCGATCGGGCGCTGCAGCGTCGGCGAAAAGCCGCCCGACGTCACAAGGCCGACGGTTTCGTGATCCGGCGCGTAAAGCGCTGCGCCCTCACGCAGCGGCGCTTTCGACTGCGGGAGAAGCCCGACGCGCATGCGCGAAGGTCCTTGTTCAAGCGCCCGTCGAATGCGCTCGAATCCGGGGAACCCGCCTTCCGCGCGCCTGCGTTTGCCGATCGACCAGCCGAGGCCCGCTTCGACCGGGTCCGTCGTTTCGTCGAGATCGTGACCGTAGAGCGGCAGGCCGGCCTCCAATCGCAAAGCGTCGCGTGCGCCCAGTCCCGCCGGCGAAATGTCGTCATGGGCGAGCAGGAGACGCGCAAGGTCCTCGGCGTGCTCGGCGCGGACTGACAGCTCGAATCCGTCTTCGCCGGTATAGCCGCTGCGCGATACGAAGAGCGGCGCGCCGCCAAAATCGAAGGCGCGCCAGCCCATGAAAGCAAGGTCCTCGGCGCCGGGGAGGAGTGCGCCGAGGACCGCGGCCGCGCGCGGCCCCTGAAGGGCGAGCAGCGCGCGGTCTAAGGGATTGAAGTCGAACCGCCGCAGCGCGGCGTTGAAGAGCGCGAAGTCGTCGCGCTTGCGCGCGGCGTTGACGACAAGAAGCAGCCGCTCCTCGACGCCCGGCAGTCGCGTGATGAGAAGATCGTCGAGAATGCCGCCATATTCATTGAGGAGCTGCGTGTAGCGCGTGCGTTCCGGGGCAAGCGTAGCCAAATCCGCCGGCGCCAGCGTTTCGAGCGCTCGTGCGGCGCCTGCGCCCGCCAATATTGCCTGGCCCATGTGCGAAACGTCGAACAGGCTTGCGGCGCGCCGCGTATGAAGCGTTTCCGCGACGATGCCGGCCTCGTAGTGCAGCGGCATGTCGTAGCCGGCGAAAGGCGCCATGCGCGCGCCAAGCCGTCGGTGCAAAGCATCGAGCGGGAGTTTGGCCAATGCTGGAGGCGCAGGGGTCGCGACGTCGAGTTCGGTCACCATCAACTCCGACAGAACATGGCTCGCGCAGCAAAGCTGAACTTTGCAGCGCGCCCCCTCTGTCCGGTGACCTGAGAGATTTCCCTGCGCCGAAGCGGCAGGTTACGCCCGTCGGTGGGCCAAACGCTTGCGCGCCTCGCCGCTTTCCAGAGTTATGCTTCGTCGCGGTCCTTTAGCCTGAGCGTTTCCGGGGCGGTTTCGCCTTCGGCGCCGGCGCAAGCGCCGGTCTCTCCC
>JACOWC010000169.1 GCA_016177005.1 Methylocystis sp. | reverse complement strand
ACCGCGGGCGTCGATGAAGACGTCGTCGCCTTCAACACGCTGATGGGCGCCTACGGCCTGCCGCGCGGCACGGATGAAGAGAAAGCGAAGCGCTCGGCGGCAATTCAGTCGGCGCTGAAAGAAGCGACGCTGGCGCCGCTGAAGACGTGCAAAATTTGCTACGACGTCATCGCGCTGTCGAAGGAAGCCGCCGACAAGGGCAATCTCAACGTCATCAGCGACGCCGGAGTCGCGGTGCTCGCCGCCAACGCCGGTCTGCGCAGTTGCGCGCTCAACGTCTTCATCAACGCCAAGGCGATCAAGGACCGCGACTTCGCCGAGAAGCAGCTCGCCGAAGTCAACGCGCTGCTGGCCAAGGCCGCCGCCGAGACCGAAGCGGTCTATGAGACCGTCAAAGCCAAGATAGGCGGTTGAGGAAGCCGCGCGGTAATTGCGAGGAGGGGACTGAAATGGACGTCCACGAGTATCAGGCCAAGGAAATTCTGGCGAGCCACGGCGTCGATATTCCGCCGGGCACGGTCGCCTTCAGCCCGGATCAGGCGGTCTACGCCGCCACGGAACTCGGCGGCTCGCATTGGGTCGTGAAGGCGCAAATTCACGCCGGCGCGCGCGGCAAAGCGGGCGGCGTCAAGCTCTGCCGCACCTATCATGAAGTGCAACAGGCGGCGCGCGATCTTCTCGGCAAGCGGCTCGTCACGGCGCAGACCGGACCAGAGGGCAAGCCGGTGCAGCGCGTCTATGTCGAAGTGGCCGATCCTTTCGAGCGCGAGATTTATCTGGGCTATGTGCTCGACCGAAAATTGGAGCGCGTGCGGGTCATCGCTTCGAAACATGGCGGCATGGAGATCGAAGAGATCGCCAAGAACACGCCCGACGAGCTGCTTCAGGTCATCGTCGAGCCCGCCGTCGGCCTGCAGCAGTTTCAGGCGCGAGAACTTGCCTTTCAGCTAGGATTGAACATCAAGCAGGTCTCGCGCGCGGTGAAGACGATCATGGGCGCCTATCGCGCGTTCCGCGACAATGACGCGACCATGCTCGAGATCAATCCGCTCGTCGTCACCAAGGACGACAAGGTGCTCGCGCTCGACGCGAAAATGTCCTTCGACGACAATGCGCTGTTCCGTCGCCGCAACATCGTCGACATGAACGATCCCTCGCAAAGCGATCCGCGCGAGGCGCAGGCGGCCGAACACAGTCTCAATTACATCGGCCTTGATGGCGAAATCGGCTGCATCGTCAATGGCGCCGGGCTCGCCATGGCGACGATGGACATGATCAAGCACGCCGGCGGCAACCCGGCGAACTTCCTCGACGTCGGCGGCGGCGCTTCGCCGGAGCGCGTCGCGACGGCGTTCCGCCTGGTTCTTTCCGATCGACGCGTCAAAGTCGTGCTCGTCAACATCTTCGCCGGCATCAACCGTTGCGACTGGGTCGCTCAAGGCGTCGTCGACGCGGTGCGCGCCGAGAAGATCGAGGGCGTGCCGCTCGTCGTGCGACTCGCCGGCACCAATGTCGAAGCGGGCAAGAAGATCATCGCCGAAAGCGGCATTCCGATCATCCAGGCCGACACGCTGGCCGAAGCCGCGGAAAAAGCCGTCGCCGCCTACAAGGGCGCCAAGTAAGCGCCGGAGAACGACACATGAGCATTCTCATTGACGAAAAGACGCCGATCCTCGTTCAAGGCATCACCGGCGACAAGGGCAGCTTTCACACCAAGGAAATGATCGACTACGGCAGCAATGTCGTCGCCGGCGTCACGCCCGGAAAGGGCGGCAAGACTCATCACGGCGTGCCGGTGTTCAACACCGTGCGCGAGGCGGTGCGCGAGACCGGCGCGCAGGCGTCGATCACCTTCGTCGCGCCGGCCTTCTGCGCCGACGCCATCATGGAGGCCGCCGACTCCGGCGTCCGCCTGATCTGCTCGATCACCGACGGCATTCCGGCGCAGGACATGATGCGCGTGAAGCGTTACTTCCTGCGCTTTCCGAAGGATCGCCGGTCGATGTTGGTCGGTCCCAACTGCGCCGGCATCATTTCGCCGGGCAAGGCGATGCTCGGCATCATGCCGGGCCACATCTACAAGCAGGGATCGGTGGGATTGATCTCGCGCTCCGGCACGCTCGGCTATGAAGCGGCGTCGCAGCTGAAGGCTCTTGGACTCGGCATATCGACATCCGTCGGCATCGGCGGCGATCCGATCAACGGCTCCTCGTTCCTCGACCATCTGGTGCTCTTCGACAAGGACCCGGAGACCGAGGCGGTGCTGATCATCGGCGAGATCGGCGGTCCGCAGGAGGCCGAGGCCGCCGCCTGGATCAAGGAGAATTTCTCCAAGCCGGTGATCGGCTTCGTCGCCGGCCTCACGGCCCCGAAGGGACGCCGCATGGGCCACGCGGGGGCGATCATTTCCGCGTCTGGCGACAGCGCGGCGGAAAAAACCGAGATCATGAAATCCTACGGGCTGACCGTCGCGCCAAACCCGGCCGAATTCGGATCGACCGTCGCCAAAGTGTTGCAGCGCGCCTGAGGCATACAGTCTACATCGGCGCCCGGTTGGGCGTCGACATCCGTCCTATGTCGCGACAGCCGTTCGTCTTGGACGCGCGAGCGCCCATGGAGTTTTGATGACCGCCGAGACCCAGACATCGAGGAGCCTGTCTTCGACCGGCCTGCCGTCTGCTTACGCGACTCGTTCGGTCACCGAAGCGGCCGCATTCCTGCGTGAGCAGTTGCTCACCGTCATTCACCGGCACACGCCGGAAATCGAGACCGTGGTGCGCGACTCGAAGGCTGGCGCCGGTCTTGAGCCTCGGCAGATGGCGCGCGCGTTACAGGCGCAGGGCATCCTGTTTCAGCTCGTCTCCATCGCCGAGCAGGCATACGCCATGCGCCGCCGCCGGCGGATCGAGCGCGAAAAGGGCCACGACAAGCTGCTCGGCACCTTCGACTACGTCTTGTCGAGCGCCGCCGCCTCGGGGGTCGCCGCCGACGAGATCCGCGCGCAACTGCAGACGTTGCGAATCCGCCCCGTCATCACCGCCCATCCGACGGAGGCAAAGCGCGTCTCGATCCTCGAAAAATATCGCCGCATCTATCTGCTGCTGCGCGAACTCGAATCGACCCGCTGGACCGACCGCGAGCGCGAAGCGCTGGTCAAGTCGATCTACGATCAGATCGAACTGCTGTGGCTCACCGGCGAATTGCATCTCGAAAAGCCCACCGTCGATCAGGAAGTCGCCTGGGGCCAGCACTTCTTCCACGAGAGCATTTTCGATCTCGCGCCGGAGCTTCTGTCGACCTGCGAACGCGCGCTGAGACGGCACTACCCCAACGAAACATTCGAGGTCTCGCCTTTTTTCCAGTTCGGCTCCTGGATCGGCGGCGACCGCGACGGCAATCCTTTCGTGACGAATGACGTCACGCGCCGCACGATGCGGGAAAACGCTTCTGCGAGCTTGAATTATTATCGAACGCGCTTCGTCGATCTCGCGCGCATGCTGTCGATCAGCCAGCGGGCCGCCGATATTCCTCAGTCATTCCGCGAGGAATTGGCGGAACGTCTCGCGGCTCTGCCGGATGGTCCGGCGATCGAAGCGCGTAATCAGAATGAACCCTACCGGCAGTTCGTCACGACGATTCTGCGCAAGCTCGATCAGACGCTGCGCGCCGTGAACGGCGAAGCGACTACGGGATCGCGATATGGGAGCGCCGACGAACTCATCGCCGACCTGCTCGTGGTCGAAAAAGCGCTGATTGAAGCCAAGAGCGACGCCCTCGCGACGGATCTCGTGCGGCCCGTGCGTCGCGCCGTGGAAATCTTCCGCTTCAGCACCGTGCGCCTCGACATTCGCCAAAACACGACGCGCACGACGCAGGCGCTCGAAGAATTATGGCGCGTCAAGACCGGCGGCGAATCGCCGCCAGATCTTGAGTCTCCCGAGTGGCGTCAATGGCTGCTCGCCGAGCTTGCGAAGCCGCGCACGGCGCCGGTTCCGCGCGACAGGCTCTCAGCCGATGCGCGCGACGTCATCGAGATGTTCGAGGTCGTCGTTGAGATGCGGGCGCAGCTCGATCGCGAAGCCTTCGGCGGATTCATCCTGTCGATGACCCGTTC
>JACOWC010000011.1 GCA_016177005.1 Methylocystis sp. | reverse complement strand
CGATCTCGTCGTCTCCGCCATCGTCGGCGCGGCCGGCGTGGAGCCGACCTACGCCGCGCTCGCCGCGGGCCGCGACGTGGCGCTCGCCAACAAGGAATGTCTCGTCTGCGCCGGCGTTCCCTTCATGCGCGCCGCCGCGAAGGCGGGGGTGCTGCTTCTCCCGATGGACAGCGAGCACAACGCGATTTTTCAGGCGCTCGGCGGCGAGGACCCGTCGCGCATCGAGCGCATGATCGTCACGGCGTCGGGCGGCCCCTTCCGCACCTGGAGCAAGGAGCGCATCGCTCAGGCGAGCGTCGAAGAGGCGCTCAATCACCCCAATTGGGCGATGGGCCCGAAAATCACCGTCGATTCCGCCGGGATGATGAACAAGGGGCTCGAACTGATCGAAGCCCATCATCTCTTCGGCGTGCCGGTCGAAAAGCTCGAAGTCGTCGTTCATCCACAGTCGATCGTGCATGGCCTCGTGGCCTTTTCCGACGGTTCGGTGACGGCGGGGATGGCCGCGCCCGACATGCGCACGCCGATCGCCCATTGTCTCGGCTACCCCGAGCGGCTGACTGCGCCGACGCCGCGCCTGGATCTGGCGAAAATCGCCACTCTGACCTTTGAAGCGCCTGATTTCGATCGATTTCCGGCGCTCAGACTGGCCCTCGACGCCTTGCGCGTCGGCGGCGGTCTGCCCACCGTGCTCAACGCCGCCAATGAAATCGCCGTGGAGGCTTTCCTCGACCGGCGCATTTCCTTCGACGGGATCTCTCGCCACGTGGCCGAGGCCTGCGAGTCCGCCCTGCGCGATGGAACCGCAAATGCGCCCGAAAGCGTTGAGGACGCCCTCGTTGTGGACCATATTGTCAGAGAAAGGTCACGATCGGCCTTGGCCGGACATGCCACATCGGGCATGGTGACGTTCCAGTGATCACCGCGGGCGCCGCCGGCAGGCGTGACGCTAGCGAGACCGGCGAGACAGCGCTGTGCTAGACATTCTGACGAGCTTCGCCTTCTACATTGTCCCCTTCGTGCTCGTCCTGACCCTGGTCGTGTTTGTGCACGAATTCGGGCACTTTATCATCGGCCGCTGGTGCGGCGTGAAAGTCGACGCCTTCTCGATCGGCTTCGGACCGGAACTGTGGTCCCGGGTGGATCGCTTCGGCACGCGCTGGCGCGTCGCGGGCATTCCGCTCGGCGGCTATGTCACCTTCCATGGCGACGCCAACGCCGCGAGCGCGCCGGACCCTGACGTCGTGCGCGCGATGCCGGAGGTCGAGCGCAAAGTGACTTTCGCCGCGCAGCCGGTCTGGAAGCGCGCCGCCATCGTCTTCGCGGGGCCTTTTGCGAATTTTGTGCTGGCGATCGCGATTTTCGGCATTCTCTTCGGCGTTTACGGACGCACGGTCTATGCGCCGCGCGTTGGGTCGCTCACCCCTGGAGGCGCCGGGGCCGCGGCGGGCTTCATGCCCGGCGATCTGGTGCTCAGCGTCGATGGCGCGCCGATCGATTCCTTCTCGAAGCTGCAGGAAATCGTTTCGGGTTCGGCCGATAGGAAGCTCGTCTTTGTCATTCAGCGGGGCGATCAGGAGCTGACGCTTCCCGCCGTTCCCGCGCTGCGAGAAGTTGAAAGCGCGATCGGCAAGGTTCGCATCGGCATGCTCGGCATCCAGGCTTCGAAGGCCGCTGCCGATATCCGCCGGGAGCGTTACGGACCCGCCGACGCGCTGGCCATGGGCGTACAGGAAACCTGGACGGTCGTGCGCCGCACCGGAAGCTATATCGGCGGGCTCGTCACCGGGCGCGAAAGCGCCGATCAGCTCTCCGGGCCGATTGGCATTGCGCAAGTCTCGGGGCAGATGGCTCAGGCGGCGTCAAAGGTCGGCATGGCGCCGCTCTTGAGCCTCATCGCGATTCTTTCAGTCTCGATCGGCCTGCTCAATCTTATGCCGGTGCCGCTGCTCGACGGCGGTCATTTGCTGTTTTTTGCGATCGAGGCGGCGCGCGGCCGCGCGCTCAACGAACGCGCGCAGGAAGTCGCCTTTCGCGTAGGTCTCGCGATGGTCGGCGCGCTGATGATCTTTTCGACATACAACGACATTGCGCGTCTGATTCACAAGCTCGCCGGTTCCGGCTCTTGACGCCGGGCGGCCGCCGCTAGATCACGCTGCATTTGGGCGGAATCGCCCAAATGCAGACAAGGTGATCGATTCCAAAAGTTTAAAGCGCGGTTGGCGCGAAAAGCCTGATTCCGCTTTTTCGTGAGCCGCGCTCTGATGCGGAGGCGCAGCGTCGCGCAAGCGCGATTTGTGGCGCAATTTCGACATGATCGCGTCGGCGTCGTCACGGCTTAACCATGCGCTGACCATGATTCGTGGCATTAACGTCACGCCTTCGACAAATTGCGGAAACAACATTTATTCGGCATTTGCAGGGTTGGCTAAACCTTGTAGAGAAGGAATCGCTCAACGCTGGCGAAGCGCCCATCGTCGGCGCTTTTACATGAAGTTCGCGCCGCGGCCCGGGCGGCGACGTTGCGACGAGGACCTGCATTACATGCGCTCAATCTGCGGCATTTGGAAATTTTCGTTCCTGTTCGCGGTCGTCGCCGCCTTACTGGCCTTTGCCGTTCCGGCTCTCGCCGCGCCGGACATCAATCGCGTCGCATTCGAGGGCAACAGCAAGGTCAAGGCCGACACCTTGCAGGAGCAGGTGCGCTCGCGCGCCCATACGCCGTTCAACCCGCAGCTCGCCGAGACCGACGTCGCGCGATTGATGGAAGTCTATCGCCGGTCGGGCCGCGCCGCGGCGAAGGTAAGCTACCGCACGGTCGAACTGCCGAACGGGCGGGTCGACCTCGTCTTCACCATCGTCGAAGGCGACAAGACCGGCGTCAAGGAAATCCGGTTCATCGGCAATGAAGTCTATTCCACGCGCCGTCTCGTCGGCATGATGCAGACGACGGAGATGAACTTCCTGTCGTTCATCAAGACGAGCGACGTTTACGATCCGGATCGAATCGCCGCGGACCTCGAACTCATTCGTCGCTTCTATCTGAAGAACGGCTACGCCGATTTCCGGGTGATCAGCTCCGACGTGCAGTTCGATCCGTCGGTCGGCGGCTACATCATCACCATTACCGTGAATGAAGGGCCGCAATATCACGTGTCTTCGGTGAGCGTCGAATCGCATCTGCCCGATGTGAACGGCGCCGCGCTGAACGATTTGCTGCGCCTCGCGCCGGGCGACGTATACAATGGCGACGCGGTCGAAAAGACCGTCGAAGCTTTGACCCGCGAAATCGCCAGGAAGGGCTACGCCTTCACCCAGGCGCGTCCGCGCGGCGAACGCAATCCTGCGGACCAGACGGTTGCGATTCAGTTCCTGCTCGAGGAAGGACCGCGCGTCTACATCGAGCGCATCAACATCCGCGGCAATACGCGCACGCGCGACTATGTCATTCGCCGCGAATTCGATATCGGCGAAGGCGACGCCTATAACCGCGTCCTCATCGATCGCGCCGAGCGCCGCCTGAACGGACTGGGCTATTTCAAGAAGGTCAAGGTCACCAACGAGCCGGGCTCGGCGCCCGATCGCGTGATCCTGAACGTCGACGTTGAAGATCAGCCCACCGGCAACTTCGGCATCTCTGGCGGCTATTCGACGAACCAGGGCTTTATCGCCGAGGTGTCCGTGTCGGAAAGCAATTTCATGGGCCGCGGCCAGGCTGTCCGTCTTTCGGTGCAGGCGGGCCAGATCGCCCGCGGCGTCACCTTCAGCTTCACCGAGCCCTATTTCCTCGACCAGCGGATCGCCGCCGGCTTTGACGTCTTCGTGCGCCGGCAGGATGCCTATAGCTATTCGATCTACAGCTCGACCTCGCTCGGCGGCACTGTGCGCTTCGGCATACCGATCACCGACGAACTCAGCTTCTCGCCGCACTATTCGGCCTATCAGACGACCATCTCGATCCCGAACGACAGCAAGCGACCCTACAACGACTGTTTGGCGCCGGTTTTCGGATACACGCCTGGGTTCAGCCCGTTCTACCCAGCGCCGAGCCTCCTGGTAAACTGTCAGTCGAATGGCGAAGCCTCGCTCGCCATCAAAGGGTCCCAAGGAACTCTGGTCACGTCGCTCGTCGGCTATTCGTTGAACTACAGCACGATCGACAATTTCAAGAATCCGCACAACGGCTGGCTGGCGTCGTTCAATCAGGACGCAGCCGGCGTCGGCGGCGGCGCGCGTTATTTGCGCACGACCGGCGACATCCGTTACTTCCGCGAAATTCCCTATGTCGATGACGTGGTCGGCATCGTCCGTCTGCAGGGCGGCGATCTGTCGACCTTCGGCGGCTATAAGGCGCGCATCCAGGATAATTTCAATCTCGGCCCAAGCCTCGTGCGCGGTTTCGCGCCGGGCGGCATTGGTCCGCGCGATTCGAATATCCTGACGAGCCTGACCAACAACCGCGGAAATTCTCTCGGCGGCTCCAACTATGTGGGCGGATCGCTCGAAGTTCAGTTCCCGATCTGGGGGCTGCCGAAGGATTTGGGGCTAAGGGGCGCGCTCTTCGCCGACGCCGGCTCGCTGTGGAATTTCAGCGGACGGACGAATTACGCCAATAATCTCCCGACCATTCCTGGCGTGACCTGCCTTGCGCCTTATCTCGACGGCGTCTTCGGCCAGGGCAGCTGCGTGCTGCCAAAAGCCAATGGCTTCAACGTCCGGTCGTCCGTTGGCGCTTCGGTGCTGTGGAATTCGCCCATGGGACCGATCCGCTTCGACTATGCGGTGGTGACCTCGAAGGCGAAGGAGGACATCACCCAGAACTTCCGCTTCAGCGGCGGCACCAACTTCTGATGGTCGGCGAAGGTCGCCGGGCGACCCGCGCCCGGCGAACGCGTAAATCCCCAGATCACGCTGCGTTCGGGCGGACTCGCCTTAACGCGAGCGCTGCGGCTCGGGACATTGCGCGGTGAGCGCGGCGGACTTCTTTCCTTTGGCGCGACCGGCGCCTTTGAGCGAAATTGCGCAAATCGCCGGCGCCGAGATCCGTGACGATTCGGGCCGGGCTTCCCTATCCGGGGAGCTTGCGTCCGCCCTCATCATCGGCATTGCGCCGCTCGACTGGAGCAGGCCGGGCGATATCTGCTTCTACGACAATCCACGCTATCGCAAGGCGCTCTCGGCGTGCCGCGCGACCGCCTGCTTTCTGCGCGAGCGCCACCTCGCTCTGCTTCCAAAATCCGTCGCCGCGCTCGTCGTCGACGATCCGCAGCGCGCCATGACGCTCGCGGCGGCGCATCTTTTTCCCGATGCGCTCCGGCCCGCGTCCCTCTTCCAGTCCAGCGGCGTTTCTCCCGGAGCCGCCGTCCATCCCGAGGCTCGGCTGGAGTCCGGCGTCATCGTCGATCCCGGCGCGGTGATCGGACCTGGCGCCGAAATCGGCGCCGGAACGATCATCGGCCCGCAGGCGGCGATCGGCCCCAATGTGCGCATCGGACGCGACTGTTCAATCGGGGCGAATGCGAGCCTCACCCATGCGCTGATCGGCGACCGCGTCGTGATTCATCCGGGCGCGCGGCTGGGACAGGACGGTTTCGGCTTCGCCCCGACGGGGCAGGGCTATCTGAAGATTCCGCAGATCGGCAGGGTGATCGTGCAGGACGATGTCGAGATCGGCGCCAATACGACGATTGATCGCGGCGCTTCGCGCGATACGATTATCGGCGAGGGCGCCAAGATCGACAATCTCGTGCAGATCGGCCACAACGTGGTGATCGGGCGGTATTGCGCGATCGTCGCGCAGTCGGGAATCGCCGGCTCCTGTGAGATCGGCGATTTCGTCGCGCTTGGCGGGCAGTCGGCCGTCGCCGGCCACCTCACGATCGGCGAGGGCGCCGCGGTCGCGGCCAAATCCGGGGTGATGCGCGACGTTCCCGCCGGAACAAGGGTCGGCGGCGCGCCGGCGCGCCCCTTGCGGCGGTTCTTGCGCGGCGCGGCGCTGCTCGACCGACTCGCGCGCAAGGACAAGCCGACGTAAGACAAGCCGAGCATCAAACAAGCACGGCTTTCGCCTTGCTTTGGAAGGAGGAAACAATGGTCGAGGCCGCGGCCGGCGCGACTCTCGAGAGCGCCGACATTTTGCAGATCATGAGTCAGTTGCCGCATCGCTATCCGTTCTTGCTGGTCGATCGCATCTTCGACATTCGCGGCGATGAATCCTGCGTTGGGGTGAAGAACGTCTCGGTCAACGAACCGCAGTTTCAGGGGCACTTTCCCGAGCGTCCGATCATGCCCGGCGTTCTGCTCATCGAGGCGATGGCGCAGACCGTCGGCGTGATCGCCATCCGCGCGATGAACGGCGCTGACCGCTCGCGTCTCGTCTATTTCGTCACGATCGACAGTGCAAAATTTCGCAAGCCCGTGACGCCCGGCGACCGGGTCGAACTGCACATGACCAAGACCGCGCAGAAGCGCAACATATGGTGGTATGCGGGGCGCGCGACGGTCGACGGCGCGCTGGTCTGCGAAGCGCAGATCAGCGTCATGATGGGCCCGTAAGCGTCATCGCGCCGCATGCGACAATGAACGCGTCGGTTCATCCCTCCAGCGTCGTCGAAGTCGGCGCTCGGCTCGGCGCTGGCGTCGTCATCGGACCGCTCTGCCATATCGGCGCCTCAGTCGAGATCGGCGACGGCGCGACGCTCCATTCCCACGTCGTCGTCAGCGGCCGGACGCGCATCGGCGCGCGCGCGCGGATTTTTCCCTTCGCCGCCATCGGCCTGCCGTCGCAGGACATCAAGGCGGCGCTGGCGGAGGGCGCGCTGACGATCGGCGACGATTGCGTCATTCGGGAAGGCGTGACGATCAATACCGGCGCCGGGGAAGGCACGCGCATCGGGGCGCGCTGCGTATGTCTCGCCTCGTCGCATGTGGCGCATGACTGTCGGCTCGGCGACGACGTGGTGCTATCCAATCAGGTCTTGCTCGGCGGCCATGTCGAGATCGGGAATTGCGCGATGATCGGCGGCGCGACGGCGGTGCATCAGAATGTGCGCATCGGCGCGCAGGTCTTTGTCGGCGGCCTCTCCGGCGTCGAAGGCGACGTGATTCCCTTTGCGCTCGCTTCAGGCAATCGCGCCCATCTTTTCGGGCTCAATCTTGTCGGCCTGAAGCGGCGCGGCTTTGCCGCCGAACGCGTTGAACGCCTGCGTCGCGCCTATCGGCTGCTCTTTGCGCGAAAGGACGCGCGCGTGCTGAGCGAACGCATCGAGATTTTGTCGCAGGACTTCGCCGGCGATGCAGACGTTGCGGCGATCGTCGATTTCCTGCGCGCGCCCTCGACGCGCCCGCTATGCGCGCCACGCGTTCGCTTTGAATAGCCATGAAAGCGCCGCGCATCTTCCTGGTCGCCGGCGAAGCCTCGGGCGATCAGCTCGGAGCGGCCTTGATGCGCGCCTTGCGCGCCGCGAGTCGGGACATCGCTTTCACTGGCGTCGGCGGCGAGGCGATGACGAACGAAGGACTCGCGTCGCTCTTTCCGCTTGAAGACATCGCTGTGATGGGCCTCGTTCCGGTCCTAGCGCGACTGCCGCGCCTCTTGGGCCGCATAGAGCAGACGGCGCGCGCGATCATCGATCAGGCTCCCGATTGTCTCGTGATTATCGACGCGCCGGATTTCACCCATCGGGTCGCGCGCCGGGTTCGCGCCGCGAGGCCCCACCTGCCGATCGTCGATTACGTCAGCCCTACAGTTTGGGCGTGGCGGCCGGGCCGCGCGCGCGCGATGCGGGACTATGTCGATTGCGTGTTGGCGTTGCTGCCTTTCGAGCCGCTTGCGCATGCGCGGCTTGGCGGACCGAGATGCGTCTACGTCGGCCATCCGCTCGTCGAACGCCTCGCTGAATTGTCGCCGCGCCCTCGCGACCGCGGCGGCGCACGATCGCTGCTCGTGCTGCCGGGGTCGCGCCTTGCCGAAGTGCGGCGGATGACGCCGATCTATGGCGAGACGCTCGAACTCCTGCTGCGCGAACGCGCCGATTTCGATGTCGTTGTTCCCGTCGCGCCGCAGATGGAGGAAGCGTTGCGCCGTGAATTGCGGGACTGGCCGATGACGCCGAATCTTATCGGCCAGGCGGAAAAATTTGCCGCGTTCGGCGGCGCGCGCGCCGCGCTCGTCACGTCCGGCGTCGCGACGCTGGAACTGGCGCTCGCCGAGGTTCCGATGGCGGTCGCCTACCGAGTTTCTCGAGCCGAATCGCTGTTGCGCGTTCTCGTCAACGTCGACTCGATCGTGTTGCCCAATCTCGTTCTCGGCGAGAATGTCGTGCCGGAATTCGTGCAGGAGAAGGCGACGCCGCGCGCCCTTGCCGAGGCGCTAAGGCCGCTGCTCGGGGAGAGCGGCTCGCGCGATGTGCAGCTCGCGGCCTTCGAGCGCGTTCGCGCGCGCCTGCTCGAAGCAGGCCGATCGCCGAGCGCCCGGGCGGCGGACATCGTCCTTGATTATGCGTCGCGCGGTCGGGCGTAAGGCGATCAGAACGGCGATCAGAATGGAATGTCGTCGTCGAGCTGATCGGAGAGCTTGCCGGCCGGGGCGGGGCGCCGCTCGTCGGGACTGCGCTCCATCGGCGAGGAGCGGCCGAAAGAGCCGCCGTTCTGGCCGTAGCCGCTGTCGTAATCGCCTTCGCCGCGTCCGCCGCCCTTGCTGTCGAGCAGAGCGAGCTCGCCGCGAAAGCGCTGCAGCACGACATCGGTCGCCTTGCGCTGATTGCCGTCCTTGTCGGTATATTCGCGCGTCTGCAGTTGGCCTTCGAGATAGATTTTCGAGCCCTTGCGGCAGTATTGCTCGGCGATCTTGCCCAGATTCTCGTTGAAGATCGACACATTGTGCCACTCGGTGCGCTCTTTGCGCTCGCCGGTGTTCTTGTCGCGCCAGGAATCGCTCGTGGCGACGGAGAAGGACACCACGCGATCGCCTGACGGCAGGGTGCGCACCTCGGGATCGCGGCCGAGATTGCCGATCAGGATCACTTTGTTGACGCTGCCCGCCATGTCGCTCTCCACCAAATGAAACGCGTGGCATTCTAGTGCAAAGGCCGGCCGTCTGGCGCGCCGGCGCGCCTTGTCCACAGATGATGCGCCGTCGCGCCGCATGTGTTCTTTTTTTGTTCTAGCACTCGCCAGCGCGCGCCGCAAGCGGCGTCAGTCCGTGGCGACGGCGGTTTCCACATCTGAAGGGTCGATCGTGCGGGCGAGGCCCTTGGCGAGGCGTCCGCGGTCGAGTTCGCCCTCCCAATGGGCGACGACGATCGCCGCGACGCCATTGCCGACGAAATTGGTCAGCGCCCGGCATTCGCTCATGAATTTGTCGACGCCGAGCACCAGCGACATGCCAGGGGCGAGCCCAGGATCGACCGCCATCAAGGTGGCGGCCAGCGTAATGAAGCCCGCGCCGGAGACGCCGCTCGCGCCCTTCGACGTCAGCATCGCGACAATGAGGATTGTCGCCTGATGCGAAACGTCGAGCTCGACGCCCATGGCGCGGGCGATGAACAGCGTCGTCAGCGTCATGTATATGTTGGTGCCGTCGAGATTGAACGAATAGCCGGTCGGCACCACGAGTCCGACGACCGATTTCGAACAGCCGAGCCGCTCGAGCTTTTCCATCAGTGCGGGCAGGGCGCTCTCGGAAGACGACGTGCCGAGCACGATCAGCAGCTCGTCGCGCAGATAGGCGATGAGGCGGAAAATGCTGAAGCCGGCGGCGCGCGCGATCAGGCCGAGGACAACGACCACGAAAAGCGCGGCGGTGAGATAGAACAGGCCGACCAGTCCGGCGAGCGAATACAGCGCGGCCGAGCCGTATTTCGCGACCGTATAGGCCATGGCGCCGAATGCGCCGATCGGCGCCGCCTTCATGATGATGGCGATGACGCCGAACATGGCGTGGCCGACATCGTCGACGATGACGCGCAGCGCGCGGCCGCGCTCGCCGAGCGTCAACAGCGCGAAGCCGAAGAGCAGCGAGAACAGCAGGACCTGCAGAATGTCGCCCCTGGCGAAGGCCCCGAGCGCGCTGTCTGGAATGATGTCGAGCAGAAAATCGACGGCGCCGCGCTTTTCGGCGAGCGCCGTATATTTGGCGATGGCCGCAGGATCGGGCTTCCCGGCGAACCCCGCGCCAACCTGCGAAAGGTTTCCGATCAGCAGGCCGAGCGCGAGCGCGAATGTCGAGACGATCTCGAAATAGACGAGCGCCTTGAGGCCGACGCGTCCGACTTTGCGCGCGTCCTCGATATGGGCGACGCCGGAGACGACCGTGCAGAAAATGATCGGCGCGATCGCCATCTTGATGAGCTTGACGAAGCCGTCGCCGAGCGCCTTCACCCAGTCCTGCGCGGCGGCCTCAGGCGCAAGCCAGCCGAACAGCGCGCCGAGCGCAATGGCCGCGAGCACCTGGACATAGAGGTGGCGGTAGAGAGGCTTTTTCGCCGGCGCCTCGGCGATCGAAGTCGCTGCGGTCAATGGTCCGGTTCCTGCTCGGTCTTCGCTTCCCTGGAGCTTGCTCTTAAGCGCCGAGGCCGGCGGAGGGCAAGGCCCGAAAGCAGAGGGTAGTGGGGCGGTTTGAATGTCGGCTATGCGCCATAACCAGACTTTAACGGCACCGGATAGGTGATCTACGAGTTTCGAATTAGGTTAGCCGAGCTTGCCTCCCACGATCGACAGGGAAATTCTTTCAAGAGAATTGCGGAACGTGGTCTTGGTGTATTGACATGCGGAATTCTGGTTCGGCGAATATCGCCGCGCTAATCGGCGAGCCGCGTCATCCCATACCGAGATCGGCAGACCACGGCCGCAGTTTTCCTATTCTTCGAGGAATCGGGGGACCATCAGAAACACTAAGGGGGTTTGCGTCAATTGACGATCGAAGAGCACTATTGGACAGTCCGAGACACGGTACGCGAGTTAGGTCACCGCGATAGCCTATATGTCATTTGGGCGTACAGCCAATCCCTGCAAGTCAATGGTTTCAATATCCCGAACGATATCCAAGTCGACAATGCATTTTTGAACGCAGCACCGCCGCAAACCATTCTCGCCGAATGGACGCTTGAGCTGATGGCGCGCGAAGTCATCCGTTATGCGGATGAAGTACCGCGACGCGGCCGGACCTTGCGACAGTGGGCCACTGTCGCCAAGATTGCCAATGCATTTTGCGATTTGGATCGAGAAATCTACGCGCAATTTTGCGGGCGCGAGCGCATCCATCTTGAACGCATGCGTATCGCCCACCGGCAGTTCGTTTGGCAACAGCATCGCTTCAATTGGAAGCCCATTATCCGGTATTACAAGCTGTTCAACAGGCCAGACATTTTGGCCTACACGCAACAGGCGACCGGTCTGAGCCTCGAACACATCTATCTCATCGGCTTGTGTTACCTTGGCAACTTCTTGGAACATCCGCGTGTTGCGCAGCGACCCGACATTCAGATTCCTGGTCTCACACAGGAACATTTCGATCGCTTTCTGGCATTCACCTCATTGAGCCGAAGACAGCTGGCCAACCGACTCCGCGCCGAACATGCATTGGACGAAGGTTTTTTTTATCGCTATTCATCGCTTCGAGAATTCCCGCTCGTGCGAATCTCTCATCATGGGCGTGAGGAAATTGCTTGTCCAATTCCGACGCTGCTATTTTGGCGGATTACTACGGGCCTTTATTACACGTTGAAAGATGTACCCGGTTTTCTGTCCGCGTTTGGGGCGTCGTTCGAACAATACGTTGGCGAAATTTTACGTCGGCGCATCACCAACCGACAGATGTCGCTTCTTTCGGAAGAAGAATTTCACCTGGGCCCACACCGTAAGGACACGGTCGATTGGATTGTCGTGCAAGGAGATGAATCCGCGCTGTTCGTCGAGTGCAAAACGAAGCGGCTGACTTGGGCATCGAAAGCGGGCCTCTCCGATCTGTCAGCCCTCGAACGGGATATCCAAACGCTCGCCGGAGCGGTCGTGCAGGTTTATAAGACGATCGTGGACTACCGCGCTGGACGCTATCCGCACCTCACCTTTGTTGAGACCCGGCGCATTTACCCAGCGATCGTGACGCTCGAAGATTGGTATTTTTTCGGAGGCGAAATGCCCGATCGGCTGGATGCGGCAGTTCGGACCGGCATGGCGGCTGAAGGCTTGCCAGTAGCTTGGCTAGACCAAATGCCCTACGTCATTTTGTCAGTGCACGAATTCGAGAAGGCCGCAGGTGTCATAAACGCAGCTGGTGTCCATCCTGTGATCGAATACAAGGTCCGAGACCCTGAATTGCGGCGGTGGGTATTTGGCGCATATTGCAATCACCACTACGCCGAAGAAGTCCAGAATCTACCGAAGCTATTTTACGATGAATACGAGGCGTTGTTCGGAAATGTAAGCTGATAGCGCCACTTTGCGCGCAATATTTCTGTTCGACAGGCAAGCCTATGAGTTCGAGGAAGAATTTCCGCTCTGGGTCACGAGCAGAAATTCAACCCGACACTAAGCAGAGCGATCGGGCGAAGGAATGTTGTCTTCATAAATCATACCGAGGAGGCCCCCAAAGAATTACCGTGACATGATATCAATTGCCATATTCGACGATCGAATGCTCGGGGCGACATGCTTGGGCGATCAGAACGTTTTGGCCGCTGGCCGCGTGCGGTCGAGAACAGCGCAATTCGTATCATGCCGCCGAAATTGCCATATCACCGCAATTGCCCGCTTCGGGCGCCGAGCGCAGCGAGCGCGATGGCGATCGGCAGGAACAGTGTCGCAGCCCTGCTGACGAAGCTTTGGAAGCCATGATGCCGATAAAATGCGGCGGCGGCTTCGTCCTTCGCCTCGACCAGCAAGGCGAAGATGGCGGGATCGCTTCGTGCGGCGCGGGCGGCCGCGTCCATGAGCATCGCCCCGCCGAGGCGATTTCCCTGGAATCTCTGGTCGACGGCGAGGCGGCCGATGAGACCTGCGGGGAGCAATTCGTAGCGTGACAGGCGCTTCGCGATATCTGCGGGCAATTGCGTGAGCGGAATGCCTGTCGCCGCGAAGGTGTAATAGCCGGCGATCATCCCGTCTTCGGCGAGCGCGACGAAACAATTGCTCACCCGGCGTTTTACATCCTGCGTCGCGAACTCGCGCAAATAGCGGTCGAGCGGTTCGACGCCGCAGGAAAAGCTCTTACGACCATGGGCAGAGGACAGGGCTTCGATCGAAAACCGCCGAATCACTTCGGCGCCTTGACGAGCCTCTCATAGGCTCTGGCCGCGCGCAGGAGGGCGGGCGCGGGCGGCGGCGGATCGAGGATGGCGTGGACGAAGGCGCGTTGATCCTCGACCGAGAGACGGACGATCTGCGTTTCCTCTATGGCGCGCGCGGCGGCTTCCTGCGCGGCGGCGACCACGAAATCGCTGACGCTTCGCCCTTGGATTTCGGCGGCGCGTTTGACGACGGCCAGCGCCTCGGGCGTGATGCGCGCCTCGATGCGCGCCGAGCGGGTTCGTTCTCCAGACATCGTAGGCGGCCTTTCCTTGATGGAGATATGTACGGTAATTTACCGGACAGTTCAAGGAGAATCCGCTTTCACTTCGGTTTCTCGAGGCTGTGGATTACCGCGCCGCAGCATGGCAAGAATGGGAGGGGCGCTTAAGATCGCTCCGCCCGATCCTCGAAGGTTCGATGTTCTCGACGCACAATTCCCCGAAAAAGCGCGCCCCTTCCGTCGATGCGCCGCTCGATGAGCTGTTCTCGGCGTCCAGCGGCAAGGTCATCTCCATCCGCGGCGCGCGCGAACATAATCTCAAGAATGTCGATCTGACGATTCCGCGCGACAAGCTGGTGGTGTTCACCGGACTGTCCGGCTCGGGCAAGTCGTCGCTCGCCTTCGACACCATCTATGCCGAGGGCCAGCGCCGCTATGTCGAGTCGCTCTCGGCCTATGCGCGCCAGTTTCTGGAGATGATGCAGAAGCCCGACGTCGATCAGATCGACGGGCTCTCGCCGGCGATTTCCATCGAACAGAAGACGACCTCCAAAAATCCGCGTTCGACCGTCGGCACGGTCACTGAAATTCACGACTATATGCGTCTGCTCTGGGCGCGCGTTGGCGTGCCCTATTCGCCGGCGACCGGCCTGCCGATCGAGAGTCAGACCGTCTCGCAGATGGTCGATCGCGTGCTGGCGCTTCCCCAAGGCGCGCGGCTCTATCTGCTCGCGCCGGTCGTGCGCGGCCGCAAGGGCGAATATAAAAAGGAGATCGCCGAATATACCAGGAAGGGCTTCCAGCGGCTCAAGATCGACGGCGCCTACTATGAGATCGCCGACGCGCCGGCGCTCGACAAGAAATTGAAGCACGACATCGACGTCGTCGTCGACCGCATCGTCGTGCGCAAGGACATGAGCGCGAGGCTTGCGGACAGTTTCGAGACGGCGCTGGAATTGTCGGGCGGGTTGGCTGTGGTGGAGTTCGCGGATCGAGTGAGTAGTGAGATAGTGAGTAGTGAGATCGTGAAGGCCCACTCACTACTCACTACTCACTACTCACCAGATCACATCGTCTTCTCCTCGAAATTCGCCTGTCCGGTGTCCGGCTTCACCATTCCCGAAATCGAGCCGCGGCTGTTTTCCTTCAACAATCCCTTCGGCGCCTGTCCGGCGTGCGGCGGCATCGGCCATGAGCAGAAAGTCGACGCCGATCTCGTCGTGCCGAATCCGAAGCTGACGCTGCGCAAAGGCGCGGTCGCGCCTTGGGCGAAATCGACGTCGCCCTATTATCAGCAGACGCTTGAAGCGCTCGGCAAGCATTACAAATTTCGGCTCGACGCGCCTTGGGAGTCGCTTTCCGACAAGGCGAGAAACGTCATTCTCTATGGCTCCGGCGACGAAGAAGTGCGCTTCTCCTATGACGACGGCTTTCGCGCCTATGACGTGAAAAAGCCTTTCGAAGGCGTCGTCATCAATCTCGAGCGGCGCTATCTTGAGACCGACAGCGAATGGGCGCGCGAAGAGATCGGCCGCTATATGTCGGCGACGCCCTGTCTTGCGTGCGAAGGCTTTCGGTTGAAGCCGGAAGCGCTCGCGGTGAAGATCGCCGGCAAACATATCGGCGAAGTCTCGGAGCTTTCGGTGCGCGCCGCGCTCGACTGGTTTCGCGCGCTGCCCGACGCGCTCAACAAGAAGCGCAACGAAATCGCCTTTCGGATTTTGAAGGAAATTCGCGACCGGCTGAGCTTCCTCGTCGACGTCGGCCTCGATTATCTCACGCTGTCGCGCAATTCGGGTTCGCTGTCGGGCGGCGAAAGCCAGCGCATCCGACTCGCCTCGCAGATTGGCTCGGGGCTGACCGGCGTTCTCTATGTGCTGGACGAACCGTCGATCGGGCTGCATCAGCGCGACAACGACCGGCTGCTCGACACGCTGCGGCGGCTGCGCAATCTCGGCAATAGCGTCATCGTCGTCGAGCATGACGAGGACGCGATTCTCGCCGCCGATTATGTCGTCGACGTCGGTCCCGGCGCCGGCATTCACGGCGGCAAGATCGTCGCGCAGGGGACGCCGCAGGAGATCATGGACAATCCAGCGTCGCTCACCGGCAAATATCTAACCGGCGAAAAGCAGGTGATCCTGCGCCATAAGTTGCGCAAGCCGACGCCGGGCCGATGGCTCAAGCTCTTCGGCGCGCGCGGCAACAATCTCAAGAACGTCACCGCGGAAATGCCGCTCGGTCTCTTCACCTGCGTCACCGGCGTCTCGGGCGGCGGCAAATCGACGCTCATTATCGAGACGCTCTACAAGGCGGTGGCGAGACGGCTCTCCGGCGCGCATGAGCATCCGGCGCCTTTCGATCGTCTCGAAGGCCTGGAGCAGATCGACAAGATCATCGACATCGACCAGTCGCCGATCGGACGCACGCCGCGCTCCAATCCCGCGACCTACACCGGCGCCTTCACGCCCATTCGCGAATGGTTCGCGGGTCTGCCCGAGGCGAAGGCGCGCGGCTATGCGCCGGGGCGCTTCTCCTTCAATGTCAAGGGCGGCCGCTGCGAAGCCTGCCAGGGCGACGGCGTCATCAAGATCGAGATGCACTTTCTCCCCGACGTCTATGTCACCTGCGACGTCTGTAAGGGCAAGCGTTACGATCGCGAGACGCTGGAAGTGAAATATCGCGAGAAGTCGATCGCCGACGTGCTCGACATGACGGTCGAGGAGGCGGCCAATCTGTTCAAGGCGGCGCCGTCGATCCGCGACAAGATGGAGACTCTAAAGCGCGTCGGCCTCGATTATATCCATGTCGGCCAGCAGGCGACGACGCTCTCGGGCGGCGAGGCCCAGCGCGTGAAGCTTTCCAAGGAGCTGTCGCGCCGCTCGACCGGCCGCACGCTCTATATTCTCGACGAGCCGACGACGGGCCTGCACTTCCACGATGTCGCCAAGCTTCTCGAAGTGCTGCATGAGCTGGTCGAACAGGGCAATACCGTCATCGTGATCGAGCACAATCTCGAAGTCATCAAGACGGCGGACTGGATCATAATCGCCGTTTCATCGATCATGCCGCCGTGATAAATCAACCCATGGCTGCAAGGAATCCCCACGCCAAACCGATTCAATTATTTTGCGGCATCGCCTAAAAGGCGAAACTAAACCCCCAAGCCCCTCACCGTACCTCTCCCCGCTTTCGCGGGGAGAGGGGATAGCAGCGCGACGCATTGGCGACATGCAAACGCATGATTTTTTCATGCGGCGCCGACCGCTTCCTCTCCCCGCTTGCGGGGAGAGGTGAGGTGAGGGGCTTGGGGTTTGGCCGGAGAGCCTAACGCCGCTCGTGTCAGTTCTTCATCGGCGCCGGCCGCGCGTCGGATTCCGCGTCCGTACTGTCGGCAAGCGACGCATTGCCCGCCGGCTCCTGCCCCTCGGCGGCGCGCTTCTTGCCGGCTTCGATGATGTCGCGCTCGGGCCGCGGCAGCACTGGTCCTTCCGGGAAGACGAAGCCGAGCGACTTGGTTCCGCTGTCGTCGCCGACCACGACGACGCGCACCGCGCCGCCGTTCTTGAGACGGCCGAACAGAACCTCGTCGGCGAGCGGCGTCTTGATGTGCTGGTGAATCACCCGCGACATCGGCCGCGCGCCCATGGCTTCGTCATAGCCGTGTTCGACCAGCCAGTCGCGCGCTTCGTCGGTGAGTTCGATGGTGACGTTGCGGTCTGCGAGTAGCGCCTCGAGCTGCATGATGAATTTGTCGACGACGCGCTTGATCACGTCCATCGGCAAATGTCCGAACGGCACGATCGCGTCGAGACGATTGCGGAACTCCGGCGCGAAGAGCCGGTTGATCGCCTCGCTGTCGTCGAGATCGCGCCGGCTGCGGGTGAAGCCGATCGGCGTGCGCGCCAGATCCTGCGCCCCGGCGTTCGTCGTCATGATGAGAATGACGTTGCGGAAGTCGATCGTCTTGCCGTTGTGGTCGGTCAGCTTGCCGTGATCCATCACCTGCAACAGGATGTTGTAGAGATCGGGATGCGCCTTCTCGATTTCGTCGAGCAGCAGCACGCAATGCGGATGCTGGTCGATGGCGTCGGTTAAGAGACCGCCCTGATCGAATCCGACATAGCCGGGAGGCGCGCCGATGAGACGGCTCACAGTGTGGCGCTCCATATATTCCGACATGTCGAAGCGCACCAGCTCGATGCCGAGCGAGGTCGCAAGCTGGCGCGCAGCCTCCGTCTTGCCGACGCCGGTCGGGCCGGAGAAGAGATAGCAGCCGATCGGCTTTTCCTGGTCGCGCAGGCCGGCGCGCGCCAGCTTGATTGCGGAGGTGAGCGCCGAGATCGCCTTCTCCTGGCCATAGACGACGCGCCGCAACGTCTCGTCGAGATGGGCGAGAACCTCGGCGTCGTCCTTGGAGACCGTCTTCGGCGGCACGCGCGCCATCGTCGCGATCGTCGTCTCGATCTCCTTCAGCCCGATCGTCTTCTTGCGCTTGTTCTCCGACAGCAGCATTTGCGCGGCGCCGGTCTCGTCGATCACGTCGATCGCCTTGTCGGGGAGCTTGCGGTCATGAATGTAGCGGGCCGAGAGCTCCACCGCCGCCTTCAACGCGTCGTTGGTGTAACGGATTTTGTGGAACTCCTCGAAATAGGGCTTTAGCCCCTTGACGATTTCGATGGCGTCGGGGATCGAGGGCTCGTTGACGTCGATCTTCTGGAAGCGGCGAACGAGCGCGCGATCCTTTTCGAAATACTGTCGGTATTCCTTGTATGTGGTTGAGCCGATGCAGCGCAAAACGCCCTGCGCCAGCGCCGGCTTCAGAAGATTCGAGGCGTCCATCGCGCCGCCGGAGGTGGCGCCGGCGCCGATCACGGTGTGAATCTCGTCGATGAACAGAATCGCGTTCTTGTGATTCTCGATTTCCTTCACGACCTGCTTCAAGCGCTCTTCGAAATCGCCGCGATAGCGCGTGCCGGCGAGCAGCGCGCCCATGTCGAGCGCGAAGACCGTCGCGCCGGAGAGAACGTCGGGCACCTCGCTGGAGACGATCTTGCGGGCGAGACCTTCGGCGATCGCCGTCTTGCCGACGCCAGGATCGCCGACGAGCAGGGGATTGTTCTTCTGCCGGCGGCACAGAACCTGAATCGTGCGCAGCACCTCAGGCTCACGGCCGATCAGCGGGTCGATGCGGCCGTCGCGCGCCTTCTTGTTGAGGTTGACGCAATAGGCTTCGAGCGCGCCTTCCTTCTTGCGGCTCTCGCCGTCGCGGCCCTCGCGCCCCTCGCTGCGCTCGCCGTCGTCCTCGACCCCTCGCGGACTGCGGCTTGCGTCCGAAAGGCCCGGACGCTTGGCGATGCCGTGGCTGATGAAGTTAACGGCGTCGTAGCGCGTCATGTCCTGCTCCTGCAGGAAATAGACGGCGTGGCTTTCGCGCTCGGCGAACAGCGCGACGAGAACATTGGCGCCGCTGACGTCTTCGCGGCCGGATGACTGGACGCTGATGATCGCCCGCTGGACGACGCGCTGAAAGCCGGCGGTCGGCTTGCATTCG
>JACOWC010000010.1 GCA_016177005.1 Methylocystis sp. | reverse complement strand
CGTCGCGCGGTCCAGGCCGCTGAAGCGGATTGCGCGGCGGCTGAGGCCGCCGTCGCGGCGCGTCAGGTCGATCTTGACGAAGCGCGCGCCGCCGCGCCGCCCGAGACGTCGCGTGAGGCGCTCGTCGCAAAGGAAAAGGGCGACGCCTGTCGTCTCGACGAATTGTCCGCACGGCTCGGCGCGTTGCGCGAGCGTTGCGCGAGAGACGACGAGGCGCGCCAGCGCGCCGCCGCGCTCGGCGAGGAACTGGAACAGGCGCGCGCCAACGCCAAGCTCTGGAGCGAGATCAGCGAAGCGATCGGCTCGGCGAGCGGCGACAAGTTCCGCCGCTTCGCCCAGGCAGCGACGCTGGAGCATCTCGTCGGCCTCGCCAATCAGCGCCTGAAGCTGCTGGCCCCGCGCTACGCATTGGAGCGCTCGGGCGACCCCGGGTCGCTCGCCCTTCAGATCGTCGACCGCGATCTTGGCGACGAGCGCCGCTCGACGCGTTCGCTTTCGGGCGGAGAGCGTTTCCTTGCGTCGCTTGCCCTGGCTTTGGCGCTGGCCGGGCTTGAAGGGCGAAATTCCTTTGTCGACACGCTGTTCATCGACGAAGGCTTCGGCGCGCTGGATTCGGCGACCCTCGACGTCGCCATCGATGCGCTGGAGACGCTGCAGGGGCAGGGGAGGCGCGTTGGCGTGATCAGCCATGTCGATTCCCTGCAGCAGCGGATCGCGACGAAAATCTGCGTCGAGCGCCGCGGCGGCGGCGTCAGCGTCGTCCGGCTGCGCGCCGCAAGCTTCTGACGCGCGCCTAGGCCGGCGCCACGGCCAAACAAGTGAGAAATTGTATAGGCTTAGGCCGGTAATGCGCTTTGGCCGTTGCGGCCGGAAGCGCCGCAAAAACAATTTGGAAGATCGTTTGAAGTGTGGCGGCGGCGCCACAGAGAGCGCCCCTTGTGATGTCACAACGGCGATCCCTCTCCAATTGTCACAGCTCTGTCATCCAGCCTTGGCTTCACTGCGCCCCAAGAGTTAACCGGGGGAATAAATTATGAAGCTTGGAGTTGGACAACGCGCGCTCGCCATCGCGGCGTTCGGCTTATATGCAGCGGCTTCGGCCGCTCCGGCCGCGGCAGACACCGCGTCCGAAATCCGCGCTCTGAAAGAGCGACTACAGGCGCTTGAGGCGCAGGTCGCCAAGCAGAAGGCGGAGGTCAAGCGCGCGACCAACGTCGCGAACGCCGCTCAGGCGCATGTCAGTAAGGATGGTCATGGCCATCCCCCGCCGCCGCCGGTCTTCGTCAGCTTCAAGAACGGCCTGTTCGTCGAAACCGAAGACAAAGCCTTTTCTATCCATATCGGCGGCCGCGTGCACGCCGACGGTGGTTGGCAGAGCGACCCGGCCAACGGCGACGCGAGCAATGTGCTGCTGCGCCGCGCCCGTCTCGATATCGCCGGCAAGGCGTTCAAATACTGGTATTACCGGACCCAGTTCGAATTCGGCGGCAGCAGCGGCGCCGCCAGCTCCGCCAATGTCCGTGACGCCTGGCTGGCGTTCAAATATCCGCTCTTGACGACGATCGGCCTCCCCTATGAGACGCCGATCGTCATCCAACTCGCCAACCAGTTGAGGCCTCTGGGCCTTGAGGCGATGAGCACCTCAAACTCCGGCATCACCTTCATCGAGCGCTCGATGATGTCGGACGCCTTCAATACGCCAAGACGACATCTCGGCGCCTCGATCTCCAGCGGTGGTCACAATTGGGGCGTCAAGGCCGGCCTCTACAGCACCAGCCCGCAAGACAGCGCCATTCGTCCGTTCAACAATCGGCTCGGCCAGTATTGGGAGGTCGACGGCCGCGCGGTCTTCCTGCCGATTCGCACCGAAGAGGACTTGATCCATATCGGCGCCACGGGGCGGTATTACCAAAACAATGGCGCGAGCGGGGCGACGAATGATGAATTGCGCGTTGGACGCGGCGTGCGCAACGAAGCCAATGCGCTCAATACGCGCCTGCTCGAGACGCCGGATATGTCGTGCAATCCGGGCGGTCCGTTCAATCTCTTTGGCTCAGTGTGGGCGTCTTACCCTGGGTTGAACGGCGCGCTTGTTCAGAACAGCTGTCTGAAAAACTCCGCCCAGTTCAACGTCGAATTCGTGGGCGTTCACGGGCCCTTCAGCATTCAGGCCGAATACTCTCAGACCCACTTCAGCCGCAACCCCTACACGTCGGCTGCTCTGCTGATTACTCCCGGCGCCCTGGCGGGCGTGCCCGCGCTTCAGGCGGCGCGGCTCGCGGCGGGACAGGGTCTCCAAAGCACCTCTTCCTTTGACGGATGGTATGTGCAGGCTCAGCTGTTCCTGACCGGCGAAACGCGCATCACGGCCTATACGGACATCGACCACAATATCAATACGCCCTATACCTTCTCGACGGCGCCCAAAATCCTCAATCCGGTCAGCAAGGGCGGCTACGGAGCCTGGGAAGTCGCGGGGCGTTGGAGTTCAATCAACCTCGACAACGGCTCGCAAGGCGCCTGGAGCTATCTCCCGGCCTACGGCGCGCTCGGCTTCGTTCCCGGCGCCGCTATTCCGGCGGGACTGTTCCCGGCTGTTCTCGCCGCGAATTCGGTCGGGGTCACCGGCGGCCGCGTCAACAAGATCACGCTGGGCCTGAACTGGTATCCGGAAAAGGGCTACCGCTTCCTGTTCAACTACGGCCGCGTCCTTGCTAATGTCGCGCCGTTTAATCAGCCTTGGCTCAATTCGAACGACACCAACTCCTTCCTCACCCGCGCGGAAGTCTGGTGGTAAAAGACTCTCACGTCTGACTCTCAAGCAATCCCGCCGGGCTTTCCCGGCGGGATTTTCGTTTTGACCTATGCTTGCCTGAGCCGGGACAGGGCTTCACTCATGCCACATGCGGATCAGATCGCCGATGATTTTGAGCTGCAGGTCGGCGACGGCGTCATGTCCGTTCTTTTCCATATAGGCGCCGAGAACGGCGTTTAGGTCGCGTAGAACTTTGCGGCGGCCTTCCTCGCGGATGCGGCTCTTGATCCAGCCGACGCAGGCGAGACGGCTGCCGGAGGTCACCTTGGCGACGCGGTGCGTCAGGCCGGTGGAATAGACGAAGATGCTGCCGATCTTCGGTTTGACCTTGATGAGCCCGTGCTCCTGCTCGAGCACGAGTTCGCCGCCGCCGTAATTGCTGTGGTCCTCCAGAAACAAGGTGAAAGACAAGTCGCATCGGACCCCTTCCATGATCGGCGAATCCGAGTGATTGCCGTATTCCATTCCCTCGTCGTAGCGATTGACCATCACGCCGACGAGCTTCTCCGGCATTGCGAAAAGATCTATCCCCGGATGCGCGAGGATGAGGGATTTGATCTCGTCGAGAATCTTTCCTGCCTTGCGCTCATCAAGCTGAAGATTTCTCTTGACGTTCGCGGCCATGCCGCCCGCCGTGGATGCCCCCGTGACAAACGGCGCATTGAGAATGCGCTGGCGGAAGCGCGCGCACTGGTCTTCGTCCAAAAAATCATCGATGAGCAGCACGTTGATCGCCTCATATATTTATACGGAAACGTACCCTCGCTACGCCTGCCGCGAACGGCGCAGAGTAGGCCAACATGCTGAAAAATCAATGCGGACAAGGCTTTCGGCACACACATAACCCGCAGGCTTGGAGGCGGCTCCCGGCGCAATATCGTTGTCACTGAACGGTCATCGAGTTCGCTCACTCTCTCGCGCCAAATTCCGAGGAGATTGTCTCGATGAAGCGCCGCACTTTTCTGGCCGCCGCCATCGCGCTGATGGCGGGCGCGGCACTTGCGCTCGATCTCGAACTCGCGTCCTACAAGGTCGCGCCCGGCGTCACAGGCCACCTCAAGTCGGTCGGCTCGGACACCATGGTGCACGAGATGGAGCTCTGGGCGGAGGGCTTCAAGGCGCTCTATCCCAATGTCTCCATCGAGATCGAAGGCAGGGGCTCCAACACGGCCCCGCCGGCTCTGCTCGATGGGAACGCGCAACTCGGGCCGATGTCGCGACTGATGGCGCCCGACGAGATCGCGACCTTTGAGGCCAAATACGGCTATAAGCCCACCGCTGTGCTCGTCGCTGTCGACGCGCTCGCCATCTATGTCCACAAAGACAATCCGATCGCCTGCGTGTCGATCGAACAGATCGAACGCATCTTCGCCGCCGATCCGAAAAGCGGTGGCGGCCGCAGCATTCGCACTTGGGGCGAACTCGGACTGACCGGCGATTGGGCGAAACGGTCGATTGCGCTTTTCGGCCGCAACACGCTTTCAGGCACCTATAAATTCTTCAGGCAGAACGCGCTCGGCGGCGGGGATTTCAAGGAATCGCTGAAGCAGCAGGTGGGTTCGGAAGCCGTCGTGAGGGAAGTCGGCGCCGATATCGGCGCCATCGGCTATTCAGGCATCGGCTACAAGACCGACGCGGTGCGGGCCGTGCCGGTTTCAGCCGGCGGTCGATGTTTCGAAGCGAATTTCGGCAATACCTACTCGCGCAAATATCCCTTGGCGCGCGGCCTTTATATCAATGTGCTGAAAGACCCCAACGCGGCGTTTGACAGCCTCGCCGGCGAATTCGTGAAGTATGTCCTCTCGAAGGAAGGACAGTTGCAGGCGAAGAAGGGCGGCTATTTCCCGATCACGCGCAATATTCGCGAACACGAATTGACGCGGTTGGGACTGCTCGCCTCCGCAAACTGAGGGTCCCGGAGACATCGGCGCGCGGAACGAGCGCGCGCCAAGGTTTTCGAAATTCAGCGCCGCGACTTCGCCACGGCATGGCTCCAGCGTTTCTTCAATCGTCGCCACGCCGGTCAAGCCGGAAGCGCGCCTCTGCGTGACGCGCCTGCGGCGCCGGCGTCCCCGTCAACGCTGCGTCAATCGCTCGCTTACGCAAATCCTGCCTGTAGGCCGCGCCATGCCTTCCTTCGCGTTCGCCGCGAAGGAATGGCGCGCTCCACGCCTCCAACCGAAACTGAAGCTCTGTGAAAAATTCAGGCCAGCCTGTTGACGGGCGCCCAGTGTGACATAACTGTGACATGCCGGCCTTCGGGCAACTGGGGAGCTTTTTTGATGAAACAGCGCGTGTTTTCCGCTGCAGTCATTGGAGTAGCTGTGTTGAGTCAATCCGCTCTCGCGGATCATAAGCGTCATGTTTCGCCGAACTGGCATCCGAACCATGCCGCTTGTGAGCGCAGCGGCTGGAATCATCCATCCTGCGCTCATCTCGGCCATTACGGCGATAGCGCTCACTACTACTATCACCATGATCGGAGCCGGCATCACGGAATGGCGCTGGACTGATCGGCTTGGGTGAAGGGCCGTTTAAGAGTCGGAGAAAGTTCATGAGGAAGACACTGACGGTAGCGCTTCTCGCTCTTTTCTGCGCGCTCGCAAGCGGCAATGCGTTTGCACAGCATGGGCGCGCGCCCTGCTGCCACCCGGCTGCGCCGCCCTGGATGCAGTACCAAGCATGGGCCAACGCGCATTATCTGGGGTGTGATTATATGCGGCAGCTATATAAATACGGCGATGACATCGACGCAAGGCGCGCCTGCCACGGGATGATGTTTAACTGACCGCCCTTGAACCGATCAGCGCTCCTCGGGCGCGCGCTTGGCCCGCCGAACTAAAGCCCGGCGGGTCCCTCGCTTTGTGCGTTAACGCAACGCTTGCGCACAGGCCGTAGCCGAGAAGGCGGTAACGTTTCATTAAGGTTAACATTTCATTGTCGCTGCCGACGCAAACGCAAGCGTGAGGCGGGACTTTGGCAAGTTGGCGAGCGAAGCAAGCGCTTAGCTTGACGACGCTCGGGGCGCTGCTCTCGACGACCGGCGCCGGGGCGACAGACAGCGCCATTGAGGCGCGATTGCGCGCGCTGGAAGCGGAGATCGCCAGGCTTCGTCCGCTGGAAGCGGAGGTCGCCAAACTTCGTCGCGAGGCGCGCGGCGCGAAGACTCAGGCGAAAAGCGCGACGAATGTCGCCAACGCCGCGGTGGCGCCGAAGGGTTCGTCCGATCCGCCGCCGCCTGCTGTGTTCGTCGGCTTTAAGAATGGCCTGTTCGTCGAAACGCAAGACAAGGCATACAGCTTCAAGGTCGGCGGCCGAATCCTGATCGATGGCGGCGGCATTGCCCTGCCGCTCAATGGTTTCGACAATCAGGTCGGCGGCCGGCAGCTTCGCCTGGAGGTCGAGGGCAGGGCCGCGAGCATCTACTTCTACAAGCTGCAGTATGATCTTGCCGGCATCGGCCAGATAACCGGCAATAATCAGGTGCTCGGCGGCATTCGCGATGCCTATTTCGGCATCCAGAGCCCACTGTTTGCGCTGCCTTTCGCCAAGGATCCAGCCTACGTCATGATCGGCAGCATGTTCGAGCCGTTCAGCCTTGAGGCGATCAATTCCTCAAAGTATCGCGATTTCATCGAACGCTCGCTCGCCGTCGACGCTTTCCAGCCGGATCGCCATGTCGGGCTTGCTGTTGGCGCTTACGGCCACGACTGGTCATTCAAAGGCGGCGTCTTCAGCACCAGCTTCGCCGATGCGAGCCAGAACCCCGGGCGCGGCTATCCGGCCATTTGGGGAATTCCGCGACTTTACATTCCCAACGCGGGCGGCGGTCCCGCTTTCGCGTCGAACACGACCTGGTGGCAGTCCACCGGCGGCGGGCAGTATTTCGACGTCACCGGCCGCTTGACCTATGCGCCGATCCACACCGAACATGATCTCCTTCATGTCGGCGCTTCCGGCCGCTATCACCAGCCAAACGATTCCACCGCCGCGAATGACGATCGTGTGCTCGCGCTGGGCAATCGCCTCAGATCGGAAGCCAATATCCTCGGCCAGGGCCTCATCGGGACGCCCGATCTCTCCTGCGGCGTGATCGTGGGGCCGATACCTCAAAATATCTTCAACAGCTCCGCCTTCTCGGGCAAATGCACCAAGAACGTCGAATCCTTTGGCGTGGAGCTGGCGGCGTCGCATGGGCCGTTCGGCATTCAGGCCGAATATTTCGGCGCGTTCTACAATCGCGACCAATCCGCGATCAATCGAGCGACCTATCTGACTGCGGCCACCGCGGCCACCGGCGTCATTCCCGTGACCGGCGCCCAGGTTCCATTCACTCCGGGGGGACGGTCGGCCTATTTCGACGGCTACTACGTCCAGGGCACATACTGGATCACAGGCGAGGAACGCGCGCAGGCTTATGACCTGCATGATAAGAACGGCGCGACCTTTGGCCAGCTCAAGATCAAGAATCCGTTCAGCGCCGGCGGCTGGGGGGCGTGGGGATTGGCCGCGCGGTTCAGTTCCGTCGACCTCAACAACGGGCCGTATAATGGGAACACGCTCTATAACCTGCTCGCGATAACGACGCTCGTCGCTCCCAATCCATTCGCGCGGACCTATATCGCCAACGCCGGAATCAACGGCGGCCGTCAGCAGGATCTTACGATAGGCGTAAACTGGTATCCGGACGTGGGCTTCGCCTTTCAGGCGAATTGGACGCGGGTGATGAACGTCGTCGCGCCACTGAACCTGTACAATGGCGGCCAGTTCCCCGCATTGCTCGGCGCCAATTACACAGGCGCGCATCCCAATCTTTTTGAGATGCGCGCCAAGGTCTATTGGTAGCCGGAGCTGAGCCCAAGGCTCGACACCAAGGCTCGGCGGGCTTTTCTTTGCGCGTCCGGGAATGATATAAGTAAATGTAATTGAAATCCCGCAAGGGAGCGTTCGAATCGTCGATGAGGTCGCTGGTGACGACGCTGAGGCGATTGGTCGGGCGTCCATTCCCGCGGCGCTACTTGAGAACGCGCATGAATCGCTATGAACGCCAGCCTCAGCCCGCTGACGAAGCCGTCGTGGAATATCTCGATGGCGAATATCGCGTGCGCAAGCCCGGCGCCTATGTGAGATGCGCCGTGACCGGCGAGCCGATTCCGCTCGAGGATCTGCGCTACTGGAACGTCGATCTGCAGGAACCTTACAGCGGCCCACACGCCAAGCTGATGCGTCTTGGAGTCAAGAAGCCGGATTAGACGCCCTTGCGCGCTTCGTCGCGCGGCTTGAACAGTTCGCGAAGCGAGGCGTCCAGAACGGCGGCGTCGTCAAATGCGAGCGCGACAGGCAACGTCTCGACTCCGAACGTCGCAAGCCGATCGCCGCCCATTCGCACCGCATCCTTTTCCGTCGTGACGAGGCGCGCGCCATGCGCCTGCCGCAACTTCGACAGCGTCGCGTAATCCCGCTCCGTGAATCGACGGTGATCGTCGAATGAAAGCCGCGCCGTGACTTCGGCGCCGCATTTTTCCAGCACGTCGAAAAATTTCTCTGGCCGGGCGATGCCGGCGATGGCGACGACGCGAACGCCTCTTATCGCCTCAACGGCGTCGGGGTCGGGCGCCAGATGCGCGGCGACGACCGGCTTCTTCGCGCGCGCGGCGATCTCGCGTCCGCGCGCGCCGTCGCCGATGACGATGAGCATGTCCGCCGCCGCAAGCTGCGCGTCGAGCGGCGCGCGCAAAGGCCCGGCGGGCATGCAGCGGCCGTTGCCCGCGCCGTAGTCTGCGTCGACGGCGACCAGCGTCAGATCGGGCGCAATGCGACGGCTGTGAAAGCCGTCATCGAGTATGACGACGGTCGCGCCGAGTCGATGCGCCAGAGCCGCGCTGGCGATGCGGTCGGCGCCCACGATCGTCGGCGCGACGCGCGCGAGCAGCAGCGCCTCGTCGCCGACGTCTTCTGCGTGATGGCGGTTCACATCGACCGCGAAGGGAGACGCTTCGCCCCGCTTGCGGCGATAGCCGCGCGTAAGGAGCGCTGGCCGCTCGCCAGCCGATTTGAGACGTTGCGCAAGGGCGATTGCGAGAGGCGTCTTGCCGTCGCCGCCAGCCGTCAGTCCGCCGATGATGAGGGTTGGCAAATTGGCGCGCGGCGCCTCGCGCCCGAGCCGTTTGCGGGCTATGTCGCCATAGAGGGCGCCGAGCGGAGACAGAAGTCGCGCCGCCGCGCAATCATCGCGCCAGAAGCCGGGCGCGCGCATCTCAAAGAGCGCGAAGGCGCGCGGCGGTCATTGCTGGGCTACGGCCATTTGCGCGAGATAGGGCTCGACGGCGTTCATGATCCCGCGTGAGGCGCCGCCCAGTTTCTCGACCGTTTCCGCCGCGGCGCGCCCCATCTTACGCATGCGTGCCGGTTCGGAGAGGAGATATTGCGCGGCCCGCGCCACCGATGCGGCGTCTGAGACGCGCGCGGCCGCTTTCGCCGCCGCGAGCTCGCCGTAGACTTCCGTAAAATTTTCGACGTAGGGGCCATGGAGAATCGCGCAGCCGAGTTTCGCCGGCTCGATCGGATTTTGTCCGCCGCCGGGCAGCAGCGACTTGCCCATCAGGACGACTCCGACGCTTCGGAAAACGAGGCCGAGTTCGCCGACGCTGTCGACGACATAGACGTTGACGTCGCGTCGCGGCTCGCTCTCCTGCGAACGCAGTGCGGCGCTCAGTCCTCTGGCGCGCGCGGCTTCGACGATTTCGGCGCCGCGTTCGCGGTGACGCGGCGCGATGATCGTCAGCAGCGACGGCGTTTGCGCAGACATTTCGACATGCGCGTCGAGAACAATGTCCTCTTCGCCGGCATGGGTCGAGACCGCCGCCCAGGCTGGCCGCGCGCCGATCGCGCCGTTAAACTCGGCAAGTTTCGCGGAATCGGCGGGCGGCGGCGGCACGTCGAATTTGAGATTGCCGGCGATGCGCACGCAACGCGCGCCGAGCGCCAGGAACCGGGCGGCATTATCCGAATCTTGCGCAAGGCAAAGATCGACGGCGCCGAAGACGGATTTCGCCACGCCGGGAATGGCGCGCCAGCGCTCGGCGGATTTGCGCGAGATGCGGGCGTTGGCGAGAACAAGCGGCGCGCCGCGCGCGCATATTGCGGCGACGATATTGGGCCACAGCTCCGACTCGGCGAAGACCGCGATATCTGGACGCCAATGATCGAGAAATCGTTCGATGAATTTGGGCGCGTCGAGCGGCGCATATTGATGAAATGCGCCTGCCGGCAAGCGCGCGCTGAGAACCCGCCCTGAAGATACCGTGCCGCTCGTGACGAGCACTTCGAGTCCGCGCTGAATGAAACGGTCGATCAGCGGCAGCAGCGACAGGGTTTCGCCGAGGCTCGCGCCGTGCAGCCACACGAGTCGTCCGCCAGGGCGGGGGCGATTCGACTCGCCCATGCGTTCGGCAAGCCGCTTGGGATCTTCCTTGCCATGTCTTGCGCGCCAGCCGAGCAGAGCGCCGGCGAAGGGCGTCGCCGCAATCGTCGCCAGCCGGTACAATTTCAGAAGCGACATGTTTCCTGTCTATTGAGGTTCCGGGTCCGCATGGGCCCTATGAAGCGTCTACTCCGCGCGCGTCTCGCGACCCCTGGAACAATGACTCTATCGCCCGGCAAGACGGCAAATTTTTGAAGCGACTACAGAGCCTCGACGTCCGGATCAAGCAGCCGATAGAGGTGCACCACGAAATAACGCATATGCGCGTTGTCGACCGTGGACTGGGCTTTCGCTTTCCAAGCCGCGAGCGCGCTGTCGTTGTCGGGATAGATGCCGACGATGTCGAGCTTGCTCGGATCACGGAATGAAACGCCGTCGAGCGTCTCGAGCTCGCCGCCAAATACAAGATGTAACAGCTGTTTTTGCTTGGTCGCCTGTTTCGTCTTGCTCATCATTTTCCTTCCAGGACCTCCCGCGCCAGCGCGAGGCTCTCGTCGAACAGCGATTTGGGCGCCGCGATAAGCATGTCGCGGGCAAGCGAGGCGCGATTATAAGTGAGCGGAACGCCCTCAGGCTCGCTTAGCATGGCGCCCGCCTCTGCGAGGAGAACGTCGGCGGCGGCGATGTCCCAGTCGCGCGCATTGGGCGCGGCGACGACAATATCATGCCGGCCGGAGGCGATGTCGGCAAGCCGCAGCGCCAGCGACGGCGTGCGCGGCGCCATTACGAATCCCTGTGGCGACGCCGTCAGTCGGTCCTGCATCGCGCGAGGCGCGACGAGCGCCGCGCCAAAGATGTCGGCGCGCTGGGGCGCCCGGATGGGAGAGGCGTTGAGAAAGGCGCCGAGCCCGCACGCGCCGACATAGGTTTCTCCCAGCGCCGGCGCATGGATGACTCCGGCCACCGGCCGGCCGCCAACGACGAGCGCGATGGAAACCGACCAGCGCATGTCGCCTCGCGAGAATGCGTGCGTTCCATCGATCGGGTCGACGATGATCAAGGCGTCGCGTTCAAGTCGATGTTTGGTGTCGGCGCTTTCTTCGGAGAGCCATGCCGCCTCCGGCGCGATTCGCGCCATCTCATGGAAAAGGAATCGATCGACGGCGAAATCGGCCTCCGTGACCGGCGAGCCGCCGCCCTTGTAAGACACGGCGGCGGTGGTCCGTTCGCCCGGACGGAAATAGGCCATGGCGATGTCGCCGGCGCGGCGCGTGACGCTTTCGAGTTGTGGAAGAAAAGCGGCGAGTTCCGCTTGGCTGAAGCCCATCACAGGGAGGAGTAGGTGAGGCGTCGGGCGTGCGCAAGCGGGCCCGCTGCGCGGAATAGGAGCAATTTGAACCAATCCATTTCCTTGGACTTCACCGTCATCGCCCAAATCATGCGTCAAAGCAATGATTTACGCGTTGTTCACCAGGCTTTTTAGCGCCTTTCCGGGAAGGCTGCGGCAATATGGTCGCCGAAAAGAAATTCAAACCTCAAGGAGTGACCCATGGTTGAGGCCGCCGCCGCGCGCAAGATCGAGGACAAGGTCTATGTTCAACGCGACCGGCGCGCCGACGGCGGCGCGCGCCGGGTCCGGATGACCCGGGAGGATGTGCTGATCGCCCGTCGTTTGAGCGGCGTCGCGATGGTCATCTCGGTGCCCGTCAGCGCCTATTGCGGCGTCGCCCTCGACGTGCAGCCTGGCGAAGACGGATCGCCGCGCTACGTCCTGTCGCTTGCGCACAGCGACCCGGACCTCGACATCCTGCTCGGCGAGACCCACGACTGCGGCTCGATCGCCGCCGACTGGCGCTATTGGGCGGCCTGGCTTGGGCTGCCGCGCCTCGCGGAGGAGGACGGCGAGTTGCATGCGCTCGACGGCGCCGTCGAAGAGGCCGTCGCCGCGTCGGCGCGCCGCCGCTGTGACGCCAATGTCCGCAAGCGCCGCCCCCAATTTCTCATTCGCCGCAAGGCCGGCGACCCAAGCCGAGCGAAGCTGGTCCACGCGGAAGAGCGCGAGATCATTTCTTATGAGTGATGCGGATTTCGGATGATCCGTTCGCTGGGACCGTGTCATTCCGGGCAGGCCGAAGGCCTGACCGGGAATCCAGAACCAATCCAAGAATGCTGGTTTTGCTCTGTATTCCCGATCGCGCGCGTTGCGCGCGTCGGGAATGACATCCGAGCAGTTCGATCGGATTTCGTATGAGCCGCCTTGCGCGCGGCCTATGCGCCAAGGACGATCTTTTCGAAGCCCTCGCGGATCTCCTGCTCCTTCAGCTTCCTGCCAATGAAGACGAGGCGCGATTCACGCTTCTCGCCTTCCTTCCATTCGCGCTGCAAGTCGCCGTCGAGGATCTGATGAACGCCTTGGAAGACGAACCGTCGCGGCTCGTTCGTAAAGGCGATGATTCCCTTGCTGCGCAGAATGTCTGGCCCCTCGCGCTGAATCAATTCGTTGAGCCAGGGGACGAAGCGCTCAGGGTCGACCGCGCCCTCGTGGCGAATTGAAACGGAATACATCTCGTCATCATGGATATGCGTCATCCCGGCGTGCGGCGCGAGATGCGCGTCATGCGCATGATGATGCTCATGATGATGACCGTGGTCGCAATCTGGACCGCATTCATGATCATGCTCGTGATGCGCATGGTCGTGATGGCGGTTGGATTCCTCGGCGTCGAGGAACGCCGGCTCGATCTCAAGAATCCGGTCGAGGTCGAAGGCGTTGCGCGCCAAGACCGCCTGCAGCGGAACATCCGACCTCACCGCGCGATGCAGCGTGGCGTAGGGGTTGATCGCGCGGATGCGGCCTTCGACTTCGGCGAGTTCGTCGTCTGAAACGAGATCGGTTTTGTTAAGGACGATTACATCGGCGAAGGCGATCTGACTCTTGGCCTCCGGCGCGTCCTTCAGCCGCTCGCCGAGCCATTTGGCGTCGGCGACCGTCACCACCGCATCGAGCCGCGCCGCCTCCTTGACGTCGGCGTCCATGAAGAAGGTCTGCGCGACCGGCGCCGGATTGGCGAGGCCGGTCGTCTCGACGACGATCGCGTCGAACTTGCCGCGACGGCGCATCAGCCCTTCGAAAATGCGGATGAGATCGCCGCGTACGGTGCAGCAGATGCAGCCGTTGTTCATCTCGAAGACTTCTTCATCGGCGCCGACGACGAGGTCGTTGTCGATGCCGATCTCGCCAAACTCATTGACGATGACGGCGTAGCGCCGTCCATGCTGCTCGGTGAGAATACGATTGAGGAGCGTCGTCTTGCCGGCGCCGAGATAGCCGGTGATGACGGTGACGGGGATTTTGTCGGTCAATGCGGCTTGCTCCAGTTTCTATCGTCCCCTCCCTGTCCCTCCCCCGCAAGCGGGAGAGGGGACCCTAACGATCGGCTTTGCGCGAAATTCTGTATGAAGCGCCGGGCCTGCTCCCTCTCCCACGAAGTGGGGGAGGGGTGGGGAGGGGGCGGCTAAGGCGCCAGGGCTTTGGCCAGTTCTTTCACATTGTGGCGCATCATGTCGATATAGGTTGCGCCGTCGCTTTTTGCGTCAGACAGCGCATCGGAATAGAGCACGCCGCCCATGCGGGCGCCGGTCTCGCTGGCGATCCTTTTGGCGAGGCGCGGATCGGCGATATTCTCGATGAAGACCGCCGCAACCTTATGCGTTCTAACCGCGTCGATGATTTTTGCGACGTCGCGGGCGCTGACCTCGGCTTCGGTCGAAACGCCTTGCGGCGCGATGAATTCGACGCCGTAGCGGCCCGCGAAATAGCCGAAGGCGTCATGGGTCGAGACCACTCGTCGGCGCTCCTTCGGAACGGCGGCGATCGCCTGCTGAATTTCCGTATCGAGCGCATCGAGCTTGGCGAGGTAGGCGTCGGCGTTCGCTTTATAGGCTGGCGCGCCTTCAGGATCGGCGGCCGTCAGCGTTTCCCGGATCGCCTCGACGTAGATTTTCGCGTTGGCGACGTCCTGCCAGGCGTGCGGATCCTGGCCCTCTTCTCCTTTCCGGGCGGCAATGCCATTGCCCAGGGTGAAAACTTCGCCTTTGCTCTTTGCAGCCCGCATCAGACGGTCGAGCCAGCCCTCGAAGCCGAGCCCGTTGACGAAAATCAGTCGCGCCTGCGCGATGTGACGGCCGTCGGCGGGGCTCGGCTGATAGACATGGGCGTCACCGTCCGGACCGACGATTGTGGCGACTGTAATCCGGTCTCCGCCGACCTGGCGAACGAGATCGCCGATGATCGAAAAGCTGGCGACGACCGGAATTTTCTGCGGCTGCGCCTGCGCTGCGCCAACCAGCGCGGCAAAGGAAAGCGCGAGCGCGCTGCGGCGTGTGAGCATCGCTTTATCCTTCAAAGTGCCGGCGGGGACGTTTCAATCGCAGCAATCCGCCGGCGCGGCCGAAAATCATCGAGACAAAATAGACGACGCCCGCGGCGAGAATTATGGCGGGTCCAGTCGGCGCGCTGGTTTCGTTGGAGAAGACGAGTCCGCCATAACAGCAGAGCGCGCCAATCGCCGCAGCGAGCGGCAAGGCGACCGCGAGATCGCGCGTCCACAATCGCGCCGCGGCGGCGGGCAGCATCATGACGCCGACGGCCATCAGCGTGCCGAGCGCTTGAAAACCGGCGACGAGATTGAGCACCACCAGAGCGAGAAACAGGAAAGGCGTGAATTCGCCAAAGGCGCTCGTCTGGCGCAGAAACAGCGGGTCGAGCGTGTCCATCACCAGCGCCCGGTAGAAGAGCGCCATCAGGACGAGCGTGACGGTCGAGACGCCGACGAGCATCAGCAGCGCAGCGTCGTCGAGGCCGACGACCGAGCCGAAGAGCACGTGAAGCAGATCGACGTTCGAGCCGCGGAGCGACACGAGAGTCACGCCGAGCGCGAGCGAGACGAGATAAAACGCCGCGAGCGACGCGTCCTCGCGCAGCGTCGTGAATCGCGACGCCGCCCCTGCGGCGAGCGCGACGACGAGGCCGGCGACGAGACCGCCAAAGGTCATCGCCGGCAGGGAAAGGCCGGCGACGAGATAACCGACGGCGGCGCCGGGCAGAATGGCGTGGGAGAGCGCGTCGCCGGCAAGCGACATGCGCCGAAGGATCAGGAACACGCCGAGCGGCGCGCCCGATAAGGCGAGCGCCAGGGAGCCGACGAGCGCCCGTCGCATGAATTCATAATCGGCGAAGGGCGTGACGAAGACGTCAGTGAACATGGAGCTTGTCTTTGGCGTCAAACGCGTCGCGCAGACATTCGCGCGCGCGTTCGTCGAAGGCTTCCGACATGGCGCGGGCGCGGAGGAGATTTTCCTGGCGAAGGGCGTCGCGCGTGTCGCCCCAAAAGATGCATTCGCGCGCGAGCAACAGAGTTTGCGGAAAGGCGCGGCGTACGATGTCCAGTTCATGCAGAACGGCGACGACGGTGCGCCCTTCGGCGCGCCATCGCGCGATCAGCGCCAAGAGATCGTCGATCGTCGCTCCGTCGATCGCGCCGAAAGGCTCGTCGAGAAGAACGATCGGCTGATCCTGCACGATAAGGCGGGCGAAGAGCGCCCGCTGCATCTGTCCGCCGGACAGAGTCTCCAAGGTTCGCGATTCGAAACCGACAAGCCCGACCGTTTCGATCGCCGCCGCGACGCGCGCGCGCTCGGCGCCGTTCAGCGCCGCCCACAGGCCGATGCGCGCCAGCGCGCCCATCGCCACGAAATCCCGCACATTGATCGGGAAGGCGCGGTCGATGTCGACGACCTGCGGCAGATAGGCGGCGGCGCGGCGCGGCGCGCCGACGAAATCGATGGCGCCGCCAAGCGGCGCAAGAAGTCCGGCGAGTCCCTTGAGCAGCGTCGATTTGCCGGCGCCGTTGGGGCCGCAGACGGCGAGGCCTTCTCCAGGCGCGATCTCGCCGTCGAGGTGATGAACCGCGGGGCGCCGATCATAGCCGAGGGTGAGATTGACGAGCCGGATCGCCGGCGCGTTAGCGCCCGCGCTCAATGCAGCGCCCAATAGGCGCCGGCCCACAGCGCCGCAATCAGCAGCGCCGCGACGCCCAGACGCGCGCCGGCCGAGGCCCCGAGCGCTGAAAGACGCGTCTCTTCAGCGCCGGCGCCGGCGAGGGGCGTGTCGGCGTGCGCATGCTGGGGCAGGGCGCGTTCTTGCGTGGTCATGTCGAACATGGCCAATGTTATATTGTAACGCCGACATTGAACAAGTCGGCTGCTGCGCCTTCTACGCGTTTAATGGGCCTCCTTGCGCCGCGTAACGATAGGTTGAGGCGCGTTCGCAACCCAATTGGCCGTGGACAGGAAAGGGCGACTCTGTTATCTGCTGCCGCACGGGTCAGGCGCTCCGTCAGCGCCCCGATCAGGCGCTCAAAGCTCTGAAAAAGAAGATGCAACGTGAGGGCATCTTCCGCGAAATGAAACTGCGCGGCCATTATGAAAAGCCATCCGAGAAGCGCGCCCGCGAGAAGGCCGAGGCGGTCCGCCGCGCCCGCAAGCTCGCGCGCAAGAAACTCCAGCGCGAAGGCCTGCTGCCGGTAAAGGCCAAGACGGTCGGCCGCTGAGTCCGTTCCTTGTCGAATTCTCGCCGGATTGCGGGCGTTTTTTAACAATTGCCCGACGAGAAGAAAGCGAGACGACTATTACGGCTTGGGAGGTTCGGAAGGCATGGTCTTTTGCCGTGCGGCGGCTGCGCGCCGCCAAGCTTCGCCCCTATCCCGTCAGGCCCTGACGCGCAGCGTCGCGGCGCTCGCCATTATCGCGCTCGCGGGCTGTGAAACCGCGAACGGCATTCGGCCGCCGGGACGCGGCATCGCCGAGATCGCCGACACCGATCCCAAAGCCGCCTCAGCCAATATCGAGTCGCTCAGCGAAGTGATTCGCCGCAATCCGTCGAGCGCGGAAGCCTACAATACGCGCGGCGTCGCCTACGCGCGAGTCGGCAAGTTTCAGGAGGCGGTCGGCGACTTTACGCAGGCGATCAAGCTCGAGCCCAACAATGCGCCGGCCTATACCAATCGCGCGCTGGCCCTTCGTCAAATGGGGCAGAGCGACGCCGCCCGCGTCGACTTCGACCGCGCGGTCGAGGCCAATCCCAAACATGCGCCGGCTTACGTCGGCCGCGCCAATTTATTGCGCGCGCAGGGAAATCTCGATCAGGCGCTTGCCGATCTCGACCAGGCCATCCGACTCAATCCGGAGAGCGCGCAGGCCTTTCATGCGCGGGGGCTCATTCACCAGAAACGCGGCGACGACGCCCGCGCCGTGACCGATTTCGACAACGCGATCGATCGCGACCCCTTTGCCGCCGCGCCCTACCTGGCGCGCGGCGAAAGCCTCGTGGCGCTCGGCAAATACGACAAGGCGGTCGAGGATTTCAACGCCGCGCTCAATGTCGACAGCAAGAGCGCGCTCGCCTGGGCCTGGCTCGGAGTCGCTTACGACAAGAGCGGCAATCGGCCGAAGGCGCAAGAATCCTATCAGCGCGCGCTTACTCTCGATCCGCAGCAGCCGATCGCCAGGCAGGGCATGGGGCGCGGGTAGACCACGCCGCCTTTGGGCAGAATCGCCAAAATGCAGGTGAGCGCGCGCTAGCGCGCTTTTCGATCGGACGGAATCGTCCGATCGAAAAGAAATCGCGCCAAATGAATGAACTGGAGCAAGTTCTGATCGAAAAAGTCTGTCAACTTTTTCGGAACTTGCTCTAAGCGCGCTGATCCTCGCGCCACTGCCGATAGACCGCGATCGCCAGGGCGACGGCCAACACAAAGGCGCAGCCGCCGATCGACAGCCAAAGTTCGAGCGCGCCATGGTTCGCGACATGAACGAAATTCGGCAGCGCCGGGTCCGCCGCCGCCATATCGCCGGCGACCCAGCCGAGAAGGCCCGCGCCGGCCCAGACGAGTACGGGAAACTTCTCCAGCACCTTCAATAGCGCACCGGCGCCAAACATCACGATCGGCACCGACAGAAGGAGGCCGAAGACGATGAGATTGGTCGAGCCGCGCGCCGCCGCCGCGATGGCGATCACATTGTCGAGCGACATGACCGCGTCCGCCATGATGATGGCGCCGACGGCGCTCCAGAGATTGGGCTTTGCCTTGACGTCCGAATGTTCGGTTTCATCGATCAGCAATTTGACCGCGACGATCAGCAGCAAGAAGGAGCCGAAGATTTTCAGATAGGGAATCGCCATGAGTTCGACGACGACGAGCGTGAAGGCGATGCGCAGCGCGATTCCGCCGAGCGCGCCAAGAAATACGCCCCAACGCCGCTGCCGAACCGGAAGCTGTCGGCATGCGAGCGCGATCAGAATCGCGTTGTCGCCCGAGAGCAGCAGGTTGATCCAGATGATCTCGAAGACTTCCCAACCCATGGCGAATTCTTGGGGCATGCATCCTTACCTGCCGGGCGACGCCCGTTCATTAGTGATGGAGACTCGAGCTTCTTGTCCGCAACGATCCTGCCGCGCCATTGCATTAGCGGCATTTCACGAAGGAAGAAAGGCGGCTCTCGAATACGCCGGGAAAGAGCCGGACGAAGGATGCGGAGCCAAATCTGGCTTTGCCGATCTTGCAGCCTTATATCTATTTGCAGCTTTTATTTGGAATGATCGCGAGGGCTCAATTCATGCGCATGGTTGTCGCCGCATTCTTCGCGTGCTGCGCGCTGAGCGGCGGCGCCGCCGCCCAGTCAATCGCTCAGGATCGTGGCCGGGCCGAAATCGAATCCATTCTCAAGCGCGTCAAACTTCCCCCGGGCTTCTCGATTTCGCTCTATGCGCTCGCGCCCGGCGCCCGCACCCTCGCGATTGGAAGGGAAGGGAAAGCCATCTTTGTCGGCACGGAAGAGAAGAACGTCTATGTGGTTACGCCGGGAGAGAACAAGTCGGCCGCGGTCGAACGCTTCGCGCCGTCCATGCCTTTCATCATGCCGCATGGCGTGTGCTTCTCGACGGATGGCGCGCTTTTTCTCGTTGAGCGTAACCGCGTCACGCGCTTCGACGACGCCGAAAACGCCTGGCGCGACGCTGCGGCGAACGCCAAGGTCGTCGTCAAGTCAGGCGATCTCATTCCAAGGAACGAGGAGAGTCGCGGCCATTCGTCTCGCGTGTGCCGAATAGGTCCCGACGACAAGCTCTATATTTCGCTTGGCCAGCCGTACAATGTCGCGCCGCCGTACAAGATCGCGCTCTATGAGAGGATCGGAATCGGCGGCATTATCCGGATGAACCTCGACGGATCGCAGCGCGAAGTCTTCGCGACGGGCATTCGCAATTCCGTCGGCATGGTCTTCGATACGGACCGTTCTCTCTGGTTCACCGACAATCAGGTCGACTCGATGGGCGACGATCGCCCGCCCGGCGAAATCAATCACGCCGAGAGGGCGGGATTGAATTTCGGCTTTCCTTGGTATGGCGGCGGGCATGTGCGCACCGATGAATATGCGGGCGTCGAGCCGCCAAGGGACGTCGTCTTCCCCGTCGTGGAGACGGCGCCGCACGCCGCCGATCTCGGCATAACGTTTTACCGCGGCGACATGTTTCCCAAGGACTATCGAGGCGCGTTGTTTTACGCCCAGCACGGTTCGTGGGACCGCAGCGCGCCGATCGGCGCGCGGGTGATGGTCACGCTCTCGGGAACTGCGACGAGCGCGCCTTTCGCAGAAGGCTGGAATGTCGGTTCCGGATCCTATCTCGGACGGCCGGTTGACGTCGCCGAGCTTGCGGACGGTTCGCTCCTCGTCACCGACGACCAAAACGGCGCGATCTACCGGATCACCTACCAATTGCCGTGAGGCGTGTTGCGAGAGCGCGGCCGTCGTGGCCCGTGCACAGCGCTTCGACCATCAGACCTGCCTCAGCGCCCGGCGTATGCGCAAGCGTGAAATCGGCGGCGCGCGCCGTCCCGCCGCGTTCCGTCAACAGCCGCAAAGTGCGGCCCGTTTGCGCGTCGAGATGCGCGCCCAGCGCCGCGTCGCCCTTTACGCGCAGCCGCGCGGCGCGTTGCTTAGCGATCTGCGGATCGACCTGCGGCATGCGCGCCGCCGGCGTTCCCGGACGCGCGGAAAAGGGAAAGACATGGAGATGGGTTAATCCGCAGGCGTCGACGAGATCGAGCGTTGCGGCGAACATTTCTTCGGTCTCGGTCGGAAAGCCGACGATGAAGTCGGCGCCGAAGGCGATATCGGGCCGCGCCTTGCGCAGCGCGCGGCAAAATTCGATGGCGTCCCGGCGCGAATGGCGACGCTTCATGCGCTTCAAAATCAGATCGTCGCCGGACTGCAGCGAAAGGTGAAGATGCGGGCAAAGCCGCGAGTCTTCCACGAAAGCGGCGATGAGATCGTCGTCGACTTCGATACAGTCGACGGAAGAAAGGCGTAGCCGTTCGAGCTGCGGCAGCTCGTGCAGCAACAGGCGAACGAGGCGTCCGAGCGTCCAGCCTTCGCCAAGATCGACGCCGTAGCTCGTAAGATCGACGCCGGTCAGCACGATTTCCTTCTTGCCGCTGGCAACGAGGGCGCGCGCCTGCGCGACGACCTCGCGCGGCGGCGCCGAACGCGCTTGGCCGCGTCCAAACGGAATGATGCAGAAGGTGCAGCGATGATCGCAGCCGTTCTGAACGGCAAGGAGCCCGCGCGTGCCTTCAATGCTCGCGAGCGCGCGATTTGGCGCATGGTCGGCGAGAACCCGCGTCACGCCGTCAAGCTTGGCGAAGCCTTGAGGATCAAGCCTTGCCGCGCAGCCTGCGACGACAATCTCTGCTTGCGGCCGCTCGCGATGCAAGCGGCGGATCGCCTGTCGCCCCTGCCGCGTCGCCTCGCCGGTGACGGCGCAGGTATTGACGACGACGGTCTCGCGCGCGCTCGCATGCGCCTTGGCGAGCTCTTGCGACTCTACGGCGTTGAGCCGGCAGCCGAAGGTCACGACCTCGGCGCTGCGCAGCGGCGCGTTCACGCGGCAAGGTCCTGAAAGATTTTGGGATCGAGCGTCGTTTCAAATTCGAATTCGACCGGCCCGGTCATCAGCACATGATCGTCGGCGCGCCATTCGATGGTGAGATCGCCGCCCGGCAGGCGAAGACGCGCGGCGCGGTCGCCAACGCCCGCGCGCACGGCGGCGACGAGCGTCGCGCAGGCCGCCGAGCCGCAAGCCTTGGTGGCGCCGGTCCCGCGTTCCCAGACGCGCAGCAGAATGTCGTCACGCGAAAGCATCTGCGCGAAGGAGACGTTGGCGCGCTCAGGAAAGAGCGGATGACATTCGATACGCGGACCAAGAGTCTCGATGTCGATCAGCATCGCGTCGTCGATAAAGAACACGGCATGGGGATTGCCCATGCTTACCGCAGCGAAGCGCGCCGGCGCGCCGGCGACGGGCGGATCGAGCGCGACCTCGCGCGTATCCTCGACGGCGCGGGCAAGCGGTATCTCGCGCCAGTCCAGCCGCGGACGCCCCATGTCGACAGTGTAAACCGTGTCGGCCTGGCGTTGCGTCGCGATGACGCCGGCGTCGGTCTCGAGACGCAGCGCGTCCTTGCCCTCGCGCGCCAGCGCAAAGGCCACACAACGCGCGCCATTGCCGCACGCGCCGGAAAGCGAACCGTCGATATTGTAGATGCGCATGAAGGCGTCGTCGCCCGGGCGGCGCGGCCTATGGAGCGTCATCAGCTGATCGAAGCGCAGGCCGGGCGCGTTGGCGATGGCGCGCGCTTCCTGCGGCGCAAGCGCGTGGTCGCTCCCGCGCAGATCGAGAACGAGAATCTCGTTTCCCGCGCCGTTCATGCGCAAAATCTGAAGATGATCGAGCGGATGCGCCATGAGGAAGTTTTCGAGGAAGTTTTCGCCTGTTCTTCGGGAGACGCGCTCGTATATAGAGAAGGCCGCGCCGAAGCGCCACCGCGGGCTCCCGCCGGACCGCGTCGCGCCGGCGTGCGAAATTGCCACGATGGCCGGTTAGGGCGCTCGACATGGAAGAAGAAGAACCGGGCTTGCTGGACAGCCTGCGACGCCATTGGCGGGCGCTGGCGATCTTCATGATTCTCGTCGCGGGCGCCGCGATCTATTCCGAACGCGGGCTGATTCCTGGCCGCGGCGCCGAAGAGGCGGGCGCCCCCGCGCCGCCGCAAAAGCCTGTCGCGCCGCCGAACGCCGCGCCAGACAAGCAACCAGGCGAGAAAAGCGACGCCGGGCCTGGCGAGGCCAAGCCCGGAGAAACGAAACCAGGCGACGCCGGCCCGCCGGGAAGCGCCGCCGACGAAGCCGCGCAGGCGGTGATGAGCCAGACCGTGACCGTCGACGCGCGGCCCGCCGCCGTGATCAAGGGGCAGGGCAAGTGGGACGACGCGGCCAAGACGCTTTCCGAGGCCCTCGCAAAACTCAACGACGCCGTCGGCAAGGCGGGTCTTGCGGTCAATGGCCGGCCCTTCGCCGTTTTCACCAAGACTGACGACGCCGGCTTCTCCTTCGAGGCGATGGCGAGATCGAAGCGACCTATGAGGCGATCGCCGCCTATCTCGACGAGAAGGGCCTCGACACCAAGGACCTCATCATCGAGGAATATCTCACCGACTTTAAGGGCGACGACGCGACCGTCGACGTCGACATCTATGTGTTTTTGAAGTGATACGGATTCCGGCTGATCCGTTCGCTTGGACCATGTCATTCCCGGCAGGCCGAAGGCCTGACCGGGAATCCAGAGCCAATCCAAGAACGCTGGCTTTGCTCTGGATTCCCGATCGCGCGCGTTGCGCGCGTCGGGAATGACATCCGAACCGATCAAACGGATGTCGGATGAGTCGAGCAGGCGGCGGTTCTGGTCAGGTGGCCGGCGCGCCGGAATCGTCTCATCGTCCGGTCTTCACTGTCGTCCACATTCGGGTGATCATTTTCTGAACCGTCTGATCGGGCGCCGTGACCGTAAACAGGCGTCGCATCGTGAGGTCGTTGGGGTAGACCGACGGATCGTTCGCCACCGCCTTGTCGATCAGCGGCCGCGACGGCGCGACGCCATTGGCGAAATTGGTGGCGACGGAATTGCGCGCCGCGATGTCTGGACGAAGCAGATAGTCGATGAAGAGATAGGCTTCGTCGAGATGCCGCGCATCCTTCGGAATCGCGAGATTGTCGAGCGAGAGGAGCGAGCCTTCGTTCGGTATCACATAGGCGATATCGACGTCGGCGCCGGCCTCGCGGGCGCGATTGCGCGCTTGCAGACTGTCGCCTGACCAACCGATGGCGAGGCAGATGTCGCCGTTCGCCAGCGCATTGATATATTCAGAGGAGTGAAATTTCTTCACATAGCGGCGCAGGCTCGCCAGGACGTCGGCGGCGCGCTTGAGATCCTTGGGGTTTTTCGAATTTGGATCGAGCTTCAGGTAATTGGGCGCGATCGCGAACATGTCCTCCGGGCTGTCGAGCATATAGACGCCGCAGTCGGCAAGCTTTCTCAAGGCTTCCGGCCGCAGAACCTGGTCCCAGCTCGTTATCGGTTTGCCGAGCCGTTCCTGAATCTTGGCGACGTCGTAGGCGATGCCCGTCGTGTACCACATGTAGTTGATGGCGTAGCGGTTGCCCGGATCGAAACGCGCCAGCCTGCTGTCGATCTCCGGCCAGATGTTGCGCGCATTGACGAGTCTGCTTCTGTCGATCGGCTGCAGGACGCCTGCCGCGATTTCCCGCTGCAGGAACGTCGCCGAGGGCACGACGACATCGTAGCCGGTGTCGCCGGCGAGAAGCCGCGCCTCGAGCATCTCGTTCGAATCATAGGTGTCATAAACGACTTTGACGCCTGTCTCTCGGGTAAAATCCTCGAGCACGCTTGGATCGACGTAATCGCTCCAGTTGAAAACATTGACGACGCGCTCGCCGCCGAAGGCGGTCGAGGTCGCGGCGAGAAGCGCGAGGAAGCACGCGAGGAGAAGCCGTTTCATGCGACAAGCCGGGTGGAGGATCGATCGAGCGAACCTATCATGGTTGCGCGTGTTTTGGCGACGCGCCAATCTGGGCCGATGACACGTCCGCGGAGCTGGACATGACGGTTTTTTCCGCAGAACGCGCGACCGCGCTTCAAGGGGTCCAAGGGCGACCCGACGCCACGAGATGCGTGGCGCGCGGCGCCCGGCGCTACCTGCGGGCCTGTGGTTTCTCGGTCGTTTGCGAAGCGCCTTTGCCGAACGGGCGGCGCGCCGACCTCGTGGCGCTCGCGCCTGACGGCGTTTTGCGTATCGTCGAGGTCAAGTCGAGCTACGCCGATTTTCACGCCGATCATAAATGGCCGCAGTATGGCGGGTTTTGCGACCGGTTCTATTTCGCGATCCCTGCATCGCTCGATCCCGCGTTATTTCCGAAGGACGCCGGCTTGATCGTCGCCGACGCGCATGGGGCCGCGCTCGCGCGCGAAGCCCCGGCGTCGCCGCTCGCGCCCGCGCGGCGACGTTCGATGCTGTTACGCTTCGCGATGATGGCGGCGGACCGCTACTGCATGCTGGCCTTTGGCGACGAACCGCCGAATTGACGTCCTCGTCACCGGGGCGCGCGCTTGGCGAGAATGCGCTGCAGGGTGCGGCGATGCATGTTGAGCCGCCGCGCCGTCTCGGAAACATTGCGGTCGCAGGACTCGAAGACGCGCTGGATATGCTCCCAGCGCACCCGGTCGGCCGACATCGGATTTTCCTGAGCGTCCGGCTTTTCGAGCTGAGTCGCCATCAGCGCGTGGTAAATTTCGTCGGCGTCGGCAGGCTTCGCCAAATAGTCGAAGGCGCCGAGCTTAACCGCGGTGACCGCGGTGGCAATGTTGCCGTAGCCGGTGAGGATGATGCCCCGCGCATCGGGTCGCGAGGCCTTCAGCTTGGAGATGACGTCGAGACCGTTGCCGTCGTTGAGCCGCATGTCGATGATGGCGAAAGCGGGCGGGTTCGACTCGAGGGCGGCAAGACCCTCCGCGACCGATTCGCATGGCGTAACGACGAAGCCCCGCGCCTCCATCGCGCGCGCCAGCCTGCCGAGAAACGGCTTGTCGTCATCGAGGATCATCAAAGAGCGATCCTGCGGCAGAGCTGCAGTGAGCTCGGGCTCGGAGACGCCTTCCGCGTCCGCCTTGAATTCTTCCGGCGACATTGCGTGTTTCCACCCGTGATTTTTGTCAAATCTAGCTTATCGGCCGCGTCGCGTCGATTCTATTTGTCTTGCAGCGCGATCCTTGGTTTGGCGGCCGCGGGCTCGAGCGCGGCGCGCGGCCAGGTGACCTTGACGATCGCGCCTGTTCGCGGCGGAGAAACATTCGTTGTCTCGACGATGGCGCCGGAGCGTTCGAGAAGCGTCTTGGCGATGAAGAGACCGAGCCCCAGGCCGGAGTCAGGGTCGCTTTTCGTGCGCCGCTCGGTCGGACGGCCCCTGAGATAAGGGTCGCCGAGCCGGTCGAGAATGTCAGGAGAAAAGCCTGGCCCGTCGTCCTGGATCGCTATCGTGACATAGCTTTGGCTCCACCAAGCGTCAATTTTCACGCGCGAATCGGCGAAGTCCATGGCGTTTTCGACAAGGTTGCCGAGCCCGTACAGAATGGCTGGATTGCGCGCCAGCACCGGCGAGTCCGGCGGTCCGCTTTTTGAAATCTCGACCTCGACGCCGCTCTCGCGCTGCGGCTCGACCACTTCCTCGATCAGCGTGTCGACGGAGAGAAGATTCATGACGCTGCTCTGATCCGTCGCGCCAAGCGAGGCGAGCTTGCCCAGGATCTCCCGGCAACGCGCCGCCTCCTGCGCGAGGAGCGCAAGATCGTCGCGCAGCGCCGGCGCATTCTCCGGCGCCGACTTTTGCAACTCCTTGATGATCAGCGTGATGGTGGCGAGCGGCGTGCCGAGTTCATGCGCCGCCGCGGCGGCGAGGCCGTCGAGCTGCGAGAGATGCTGCTCGCGCTCGAGCACCAGTTCCGTCGCCGCGAGCGCGTCAGCCAGGAGCCGCGCCTCATCGGACACCCGACCGGCGTATATGCCGATGAACGCCGCGCTGAGCGCGAGAGCCGCCCAGACTCCGGTGCGGTAAAGGAGCGGAAAGGTCAGCTTTTCGTTGGGATACCAAGGCAGCGGGTAATATTCGACCGCAAGCACCGTCGCGACCGCAATCATGACGATGCCGAGCAGCAACGTCAGATTGCTCGGCAGCGACACCGCTGAGATGATCACCGGCGTCAGGAACAGCATCGCGAAGCTATTCGTCAAACCGCCAGTGAGATAAAGCAGAAACCCGAGCTGGATGATGTCGTAACCGAGGAGCACGGCGGCCTCGACGTCGCCGAGGCGGAAACTGCGCGGCGTGCCAAAGCGCATGCCGATGTTGAGCGTCGCGGACGCCGTGATGAAGACGAAGCAGAGGCCGACGGGAAAATCGAATCCGAGAACGAAATAGACGCCGATACAGGCCGCCGCCTGGCCGGCGATCGCCACCCAGCGCAGCATGAGCAGCGTCTCCATGCGCAGGCGCCGGGCGTCGTATTCGTAGTCGAGGCTTGTCATCTCAGCAATTCCTGGATCACGCTGCATTTGGGCGGAATCGCCCAAATGCAGATTACGCGATCAATCTTATAGGCATAGACCGCGCTTCATGCGAAAAACCGAATTCCACTTTTCGCGAGCCGCGCTCTGCCTCTTCCGGCCGGCATCACAATCCGACGCCGCGCGAGGCGCGCCAGATGCGCCATTGTCGGCGCAACGGCGAAGGTTCGCCGGCCGGCCGATAAGGATCGCAATCGCTTCGCGCCAGCCGCTCCAGATAAAGCGGAGTCGCCGCCGCCGGAAGCAGAGCGGCGCGGGCCGCGCCAAGATCGCGGGCCAGACGGCGCGCTTCGTCATAGTGAGACTGCGCCAGCGTCCGCATCTCCTTCAAGGCGAGCCGGAGCTCTTCGCGCCCCGTCTTCGCGTCGCCGTTTGTCGCGAACGCCTCGTCGGGCAGAAACTTCCGCTGATCGGGTCGCTCGGCGATGGCGCGCGCTATTCGCGTCAAGCCCAGCGCGACTCCCGCCTCGTCGAAAGCGCGCGCCGACGGCGCGTGAAAATCGGCGCCGAGAATGCGCGCCGCCCAGCGCATCGGGGCCGACGCCGTGGCGCGGCAATAGTTTTCGAGCGCCGTCCAGGTCGGCATCCGATCGTCGTAGAGATCGAAAACATGCGCCTCCGCCAGCGCGATGAACTCGTCGCGGGGCAGGGCGAAGCGCTCGATCGTGTCGATGAGCGCATCGGCTATGGGATTGGCGCGCACGCCTTCGCCTTGCGCGGCGGCGTGATCGAGCGCGGCTCGCGAAAAAGCAGCATCCGGTTTTTCGCGCAAAGCGCGCTCTAAACTTTCGGAATCGATCACGTTATCTGCATTTGGGCGATTTTGCCCAAATGCAGCGTGATCTAGCGCGTCGATCCACCATTGCAGCCGCATCTCCCCCAACAGCGGCTGCGTGACCTTGCCGCTGACGTCGGAAGCTTCGTAGGCGAAAGCGTAAAGCGCGTGAATGTGTTTGCGCGCGTCCTGCGGCGTGAAAAGACAGGCGAGCCACAGGTCGCGATCGCGCGCCCGCAGAACCTCCTCGCACTGCGCATAATGCTCCTGCGGGGCGGCGGTCATGTCACACGGCGACCAGCAGCGCGCCGACTCGGCGATCCTCGTCGACGAGCATGTTGTATGTGCGCACGGCGGCTCCGGTCGCCATCGTCTCGCAGCCGACGCCGGCTGCGCGCAGTTGGGCGCGCAAGCCTGCGGCCAGCGGCAGCAAATCCTCTCCGGTTCCGACGACGAAGACGTCGAGACCGCCGCCTTCGGCAAGCGCGCGGTTGATGATCGCTTCATCGATTTCGGCTGCGCTGGCGAGAGGCACGGCGCGCACGCCGGAGGGCAGCGCGAGAATCGAGCCTTTGTGGGACATGTCGGCGAAGCGAAAGCCGCCGCCGCCATAGTCGTCGATCTTGTGGCGGCCGGGCACGTAGCCGCCGTCGCGAACAGTCAAGCCGGCCTCGTCTTGGCCCGCTTGCCGGCCGTTTTCCGGGCGGGCGCGGGCGTCTTTTCTGCGGCAGGGGGCGTCGCCGGCGACTCGGCTGACGCTTCGTCCCGCTCATCGCTCGGGGAACCGGCGGTTTCGCGCCTCTGCGTCGCCGCCTTGTCGGCGTCTTCATTGCGCAGGCCGAGATAGATCAGCATCGGCGAGCAGATGAAGATCGACGAATAGGTCGCGACAAAAATGCCCCAGATCATCGCCAGCGAGAACGAGCGGATCACCTGGCCGCCAAAGGCGACGAGCGCGAAGAGCGCGAGCATCACCGTCGTCGCCGTCATGATCGTGCGCGGCAGGACGGCGTTGATCGACATGTCGACCATCTGCGCCGTCGCCATTTTCTTGTATTTGCGCATGTTCTCGCGAATGCGGTCGAGCACCACCACCGTCTCGTTCAACGAATAGCCGACGATGGTCAAAATCGCCGCGATCGACGTGGTGTTGAATTCGAGCTGCGTGATCGAGAAGAAGCCGACGGTGAGCAGCAGATCGTGCATCGTCGCGATCACCGCCCCGATCGCGAACTGCCATTCGAATCGGAACCACAGATAGCTCAGCACCGCGATGATGGAGAGCACGACGCCGAGCGTTCCCGACTGCACCAATTCGTTGGAGACGCGCGGGCCGACGACTTCGACGCGCCGCAAATCATAATAGGCGCCGACGGCGTCGCGGACCCGCTCGACCGCCGCCTGCTGGGCGACGTCGCCGCCCGGCTGCAGACCGAAGCGCAAGGTCGCGTCGGCCGGATTGCCGAACGCCTGCACTTCGATGTCGCCGAGATGGAGGCCTTCGCCCATCGTGCGCAGCGTGCCGACTTCGGCGGCGCCGGATTTGGCGCGCAGTTCGATCACCGTGCCGCCGGCGAAGTCGATGCCGAAATTCATGCCCTTGAAGACGAAGAGGGCGACGGCGATCAGCGACAGCACGGCCGAGAAGGGATAGCTCACGCGGCGGAACCGCATGAACGGGAATTTGGTGTTCTCCGGGGCGAGGCGCAGAAGTTTCATCAGTGTCGCCCCTTCAGATCGGCAGTTTCGTCGGCCGCGCGTAATGATACCAGACGGCGATCATCATGCGCGTCATGGTCACCGCGGTGACGATGGTCGTCAAAATGCCGAGCGCAAGCGACACGGCGAAGCCGCGCACCGGCCCCGAGCCAAGAAAATAAAGGATCGCTGCGGCGACGAACATGGTGACGTTCGAGTCGACGATGGTCGCGAAGGCGCGCGTGAAGCCGGCGTCGAGCGACGCGAGGATCGAACGCCCGGCGTGATTTTCCTCGCGTATGCGCTCGTAGATCAGCACGTTCGAATCGACCGCCATGCCGATCGTCAGCACGATGCCGGCGATGCCCGGCAGCGTCAGCGTCGAGCCGAGCAGCACGAGTCCGGCAAAAATGAAGGCGATATGCACGAACAGCGCGAGATTGGCGAACACGCCGAAGATGCCGTAGGTGATCAGCATGTAGACGACGACGAGCCCTGCGCCGACGTATGCGGCGCGCTTGCCGGCGTCGATCGAATCCTGGCCGAGGCCTGGGCCGACGGTGCGCTCCTCGACGATGTTGAGCTTCGCCGGCAGCGCGCCGGCGCGCAGCAGGATCGCGAGATTATTCGCCTGTTCGACGGTAAAGCGTCCGGAAATCTGGCCTGATCCTCCGGTGATCGGGGTCAGGATACGCGGCGCGGAAATGACCTTGTTGTCGAGGACGATCGCGAAGAGACGACCGACGTTTTTCGAGGTGACTTCGCCGAAGGCCTGGGCGCCGCGAATGTTGAAGCGGAAATTGACGACGGGCTCGCCGCTTCGTTGCTGGTCGAAGCCGGGTTGCGCGTCGGTGAGATCCTCGCCCTTGACCATCACCTGCTTTTCAACGGCGATCTTGCCTTCCTGCTCGACCTGATCGAGCTCCTCGGTTTCCGACGGATTCTGGCCGGGTTCGGCGACGAGGCGGAACTCGAGTTTCGCGGTCTTGCCTAGAATTTCCTTTAGAGTCTCCGGGTCCTGGAGGCCCGGCACCTGCACCAGCACGCGGTCGTCGCCCTGACGCTGGATGCTCGGTTCGCGCGTGCCAAGCGCGTCGACGCGCCGCCGGATGACCTCGATCGATTGCTCGACCGCCTTGCGCGACTTGTCAGTGACGCCCGCGTCGGTGAGGGTCACGCGGATGAGGCCTTCCGGCGACGTCTCGATGTCGAGCGGCGACGGGCCGCCCATGAGAGCGTTGGTGAAGCCATTGCGCAGCTGGCGCAGTTTGGGGAGAATTTTCTCGCGATCCTCAGGGTCGGCGACGCGCACCTGCACGCCGCGCGCGGTCGCGCCGATGCCCCCGGTGATGGCGACCTTTTCCTCGCGCAGAATCCGGCGCACGTCGTCGCGCAGGTTTTTGATCTGCGTGGCGATGAGGTCCGCCTGATCGACCTCGAGCATCACATGCGAGCCGCCCTGCAAGTCGAGGCCGAGCACGATCGTCGGCGGCACCAGCCAGGAGGGCAGCCGCGATTTCAGCTCTTCATAATGTGACGCCGACAACATGCTCGGCGCGACGATCAGCACCGCGGCGAGAGTCATCGCGACAATGGCGAAGAATTTCCAGGTCGAGAATCGCAGCATCGTCCTGCTATCGGCTAGATCACGCTGCATTTGGGCG